>JALRIV010000100.1 GCA_023255275.1 Crocinitomicaceae bacterium
GTTAGACCATTTCTTCCAAAAGAAACACAAGGTTACGTGCCTAATTTTATTGCTGCTGCATACCTCATTACTTACCATGCCGAACATAACATTGTTCCAATGGAAGCAGAAATTCATTACGCTCATCTAGATTCTATCTGTCTGCAACAAGGCGTTCACATGGCTTCAATTGAAAAATTAGTAAATTGGCCGGTAGTCGATATTAAAGCTTTAAATCCAGTTTTTAAATCGACTTATATCCCTAATGTTTCACCTAAGCAATGTGTTTATGGTCCGTTGGAGAAGATTGGTTTGATGGTAAGTCTAGAAGATTCACTTTATCGTTTAGAGAATGCGATCTACAATCCTAATTTGAATGCTAACTTGTCCACTACTGAAGAAAACGTTGCGAATGATGTGGAAGAAATGGATTCGGTCGTCTTGGAGAAAATCATCTACCATAAAGTGAAATCTGGAGAAACTTTGACACAAATCTCGCAAAAATACAAGGTGTCCGCAGACTTAATTATGGAGTGGAATGCCTTGAAAACCCCAAACATTTATGTGGGACAACGATTAAAAATCATCAATTCAACCTCAGGTTTCCAAGAAGTTCCTGAAGAAAAGGAACCTGTTAAAATTGAATCGAAGATTAAGTATTACAACGTACGATCGGGTGATACCTTTTCAAAAATTTCCCAACGACACGGCTTAACTCAAAATCAATTGAGAAGATTAAATCCTGGTATAAATATTGAGCGACTAGTAGTAGGTCAACGAATTAGAGTTAGATAAAATTCAATACAGTCAATATGAAAACATTTTTTGTAATTTCCCTTCTTGGGGTCATGCTTTTCTCATGTGATGGAAAGAAATACAGCGGTTCACAAGGACTTTCTGTTACGGGTAAGGTCGGTGAAATTTTAGTCGTTTGTGATCAAGGCATTTGGGATTCGGAGATCAAAACTGCATTAGATTCGAATTTAACTCAGTTCATCATGCCTTATTTCCCAGATGTGGCTACTTTTGATTTAGTCCATAAAACTCCAAGCCATTTTGAGCAAGGTGTGAAACGTTTTCGAAACACCTTAATGTTAACCATTGATCCTAAGGCAAATTTAAAAGAAGCTGAAATTACAAAACGCGAAAATGTTTTTGCTCACGGGCAATTAATTATTGAAATTCTAGCAAAAGATTACAACCAACTATTAGAGGCATGTAAACATAAAACACGCTTAGTGCATAATGAATTCGATGTTTACGAATGGAAAAGGATTGAAAAAGCCTTTAAAGAAAAGAAAAACCCTCGTGTTGACGAAGCCATTAAATCCAATTTTGGCATTTCAATCGCCTTGCCTGATGAAGCGCGTTTGGTGTCTAAAAGAGCTAATTTTTTCAGAATTGAGTTGCCTGTTGCGTCCCGACCAATTGAATTTGTAGGTGGCGGTGGTCAAGATATTGGAGCCATTTTATCAGGGGTGATGATTTATCAATACCCTTACTTGGATTCAAGTCAGTTTGTGCTAGAGAAATTATTGCAAGATCGAGATACCATGTTGAAATACAATGTTCCGCATGAAATCGAAGGCATGTACATGGGAACGCAATACCATGAATTTGTCTATCCAGAAGGGAACAAATTAATATCATCGGATCAATCGGTTCAAGGATATGAGGTTCGCGGCATGTTCGCTTTTAAAGGTAAATTTAAGAATGGAACAGGTGGAGCCTTTTGGTCTTTTCATTTCAAGCATCCTAAACGCAATCAGTTAATTACAGTGAGTGGATATGTAGACGCACCATCAACAACCAGTTGGACGCATGCCATTCGAGAAATTCAAGCCATCATCAACAGTGTATCCATTGCTAAGTGAAAATTTCAGCTACCATAATTACCTTAAATGAGGAACGAAACATCGAAAGGTGCATCCGTTCCCTTTTGCCTGTGGTTGATGAAATCGTGGTATTAGATGCTTTTTCTGCAGATCGAACAGTTCAAATGGCTAAGGATTTGGGTGCAAAAGTCATACAGCACGAATGGTTAGGTTATGCGGCTTCTAAAAACTTATTAAACGAACACGCCTCTTTTGAAACCATTTTTTCCATGGATGCGGACGAAGCATTGGATGCAGATTTACAGCAGTCGATTTCCGAATTAAAGACTCTTCCAACATTGGATGCTGTTTATAGTGTAAATCGTTTAACCAATTATTGTGGTCAATGGATTTATCACAGTGGATGGTACCCCGATGTAAAAGTGCGTATTTTCCCTAAAAGCTTTGCTTGGAGTGGGGAATATGTTCATGAGGTTCTAGAAATTCCGGAAGGTTGGGAAGAAAAATTGTTGCCAGGCCATTTGGAACATTATTCGTATTACAATTTCAAAGAGCATCGCGAAAGGGCCGACAAATACTCTCGATTAACGGCATTAAAACATTTTAAGGCTGGAAAAAGGGCATCGGTACTTAAACCAATTTTTAGTGGCATCGGTCGTTTTGTAGCGATGTATTTCTTTAAAAAAGGTTTTTTAGATGGTAAAATGGGTTTTAAAATCGCTTGGATTTCAGCCCAATCCAATATATACAAATATCAAGAATTAAGAAGATTACAAAGTGAGTAAGCAAACAAAGCAGGAAATTAAAAAAGTATTAATTTCCAGGACGGATAGTATTGGGGATGTGATGTTGACACTTCCCATGTGTGGATGGATTAAAGAAAATCTTCAAGTTGAAATTTATTTTTTAGGTAAATCCTATACCAAAGCAGTTATTGATTCCTACGAAGGAATTGATCATTTTATCGATTGGGAAGCAATACAGCAATTGCCAGTAACGGAGCGCATAAGTTTCTTTCGAGATTTGAATTTGGATGTTTGTTTTCACGTTTTCCCGAATAAGGATATTGCCACATTAATGAAAAAAGCCAAAATCCCTATGCGTATTGGGACTTCCCACCGCAGTTTTCATTTGTTGAATTGTAATTATAAGTTGAACTTTTCAAGAAAGAACTCTAATTTTCACGAATCGCAATTGAATTTTGAGTTACTTCGTCCACTTGGTTTGAAAGAGCTTCCAACCATCGAAGAAGTAATTCAGTACACTAACGCTTTTAAAGCCCCAAAATTGGAATTGCCATTAGCAATCGATTTTTCCACGAAAAAGGAATGGGTTATTTTACACCCTAAATCACAAGGAAGTGCCGTAGAATGGCCAATCGAAAATTACATAGATCTAGCTCAAAAGCTATCCGAAAGTGATTTCGGTGTTCTCTTTACTGGAACTGAACAGGAAGGTCAGTCATTTCGTTCTGCAATTCCTGCATTAGAGGGTATTTACGATGTTACTGGAAAATTAACCTTGCCACAATTGATTGCACTGATTGATCGAACCGATCATTTATTGGCATGTTCTACTGGACCTTTACATATTGCTGGATTTCTTGGAGTTCATGCAGTCGGATTGTTTAGCCCAAGAAGACCTATTCATCCGGGAAGATGGGCAGCAATAGGCCCAAAAGTTGATATTTTGGTAAATGACGAAAATTGCCTAACTTGTAAGAAAGGAAAACCTTGCACTTGTATCCAAGACATTTCCGTGGAGCGCGTAAGGCAAAGAATTATTCATGCCAATTCTATATAATTTTTTAAAGGGTTTTGTTATTTCCCAATGGTGGATTTCCCTGGGGGGAGGATTTTTATCGTATGCCTACTTCAAAGTGTTCCAAATGGATAAAGGTTGGTTACATGCCGCTTACATCGCTTCATGTATCTTTTTACTGTATTCCTTTCAACGGCTATATAAAATTCAAACGAATACATCCAACCCAAAACGCTTGCATTGGTATGCCAAATACATTCATTTCATTTATGGGAGTATATTCACCGCTTTATTGGTTGTTGGATTTGCTTCTTTTTACTTGGAATTTACCCTAGATTATCTTTTGGTGAACCTGTTGATGGGAATCCTTGCTGTAGCCTATATCGTTCCCATTTTTGGCTTACCCTTAAGGAAAATTCCTGTACTTAAAATTTTTTTAGTGGCTTTCGTTTGGACCTTTTTTTTATTTCTTCCCACCGACTTCCATTGGAATCAATTCGACTTTAAATGGATGGGGCTTATGGTATTGTTTTTTATAGCCATCACCATACCATTTGATATCAGAGATTATCGATTAGATCCCTTAAGTATGAAAACCATTCCACAAATGGTAGGGGTGAACTATGCCAAATGGTTGGCTGTATCGTTAATGCTTATGGTTTATTTCGGATTGCATTTTTTAATTCCCCAACATTTCGGGTCTTTGATTTGGCTCATGATCTTTATGTTCTTTTTGTTTCAAAAGAAAATTTATCATGCCTTTATCTTACATTCCCTCGTTTTTGATGGAATGATATTGTATTTGGGCTTAGCGCTTTATTGTATTTCGTAATGTTTGTCGTTGAAGACAATACCCAAAGCTTCTAACTCTTCTAAAATTGGCTGATAAATCGCTTTGTTGACCGGCAAAAGCACACCATACTCGTTAATCATTCCTTTTAAAATCATTTTTGAAGCAATGGCAACAGGTAACCCAACCGTGTTGGACATGGCCGTATACACAGGGTCTTCACCAATACTCACCATAGAAGATTCGATGCGGTATTTCTGCTGATCCTTGGTGTATTCAAATTGATGGTGCATGACTAACATATCTTTGTCTTGCGGAGCTAACCTCCATTTTTCCGTAATGATCAATTCCAATAATTCTGCAGCCGTTGCTCCAGCTGGACCATTCATAGGCTTTGCGTCGAAAAAACCTAAAAACTCAAAGTGACCGAACAAGTGAATTCGATGACTTCCTAAAAAATCTTTAAATTTTTCTTCTACGGTTTTAGTGGGATGGTAAGCTAAAAAAGCATTTAAAAAGGTTCTTGGACTTAAATTCTCACTGTGGGTTAAAGGTAAAACATGATCGGTCATTCCCAATTGCACGAAAACATCCCATGCTTCGCAATAAGTTGGTCGTCTTAACGTCCCTCTGTAAATAGTTTCAATTTCATTTAAGCCATAAACCGATTGATAGGAAAGCGAATCGCGATTCGGGTAACCTTCAAAATCTCCATATCCTTCGATGTTGATTTTATCGATTCTTCTAAATAATTGATGGTAAGGAATGTATTTGAATTCTTTATTTCGTTTGAAGGAAGACAATCCTCCTTGACCTGCTAAAACTACATTTTTTGGATTCCATGTAATTTTATATCCCCAAGGGTTGTTATCGCTATCAGGGGCAATTAATCCACCACAAAAAGACTTAAAACTTGAAATTGTACCATTGGATGCTTGTACTTCATGAATGATTTTCATTGCGCTCATGTGATCAATTCCCGGATCAACACCAATTTCATTCAAAAAAATGAGCTTTTCTTTTTTTGCTTCTTCGTGAAGGGATTTCATTTCAGAAGACACATAGGAAGGCGTAATTAAATGTTTTTTCAACTTCAAACAATCTTTTGCTACTTCCACGTGAAATCGAGCCGGAAGCATCGAAATGACTAAATCAGCTTTTTCAATTTCTGGCATACGTTCCTCTGAAACTAAGGCATTAAAACTCAACGCTGTCGCATAAGGGGAGTCTCCAATTTTTTTCAGAACCAAATCCCGATCTTGATCCACAATGCGCAAATGCCAGTTTTCAGAAGCTGCATTTTTCAATAAATAACGAATTAAAGAAGAAGCAGATAAACCAGCGCCAAGAATTAATATAGATTTCATAATTGTTATTGTAAGCAACAAAACTAATGATAAATGTTGATTTGAGTAAAGCAATACGGACATATTTTATGTCGGTTATTATCAATTATTTGTTTAAAAAAGAAGAAAATTATTTACATTTGCTCTTCAAAATTGAATACATATGGGAAGAGCGTTTGAATATAGAAGAGCTGCAAAAGAAAAGCGTTGGGATAAGATGTCAAAATTGTTTCCAAAACTTGGGAAGGCAATTACCATGGCTGCAAAAGAAGGAGGAGAAGATCCTGCTACGAATGCCAAATTGCGTACAGCCATTCAAAATGCAAAGTCTGAAAACATGCCGAAAGACAATATCGAAGCGGCAATTAAGCGCGCTGCTCAAAAAGATATTAGTTCTTTTACCGAGGTAAATTACGAAGGTAAAGGTCCGCATGGTGTATTGGTTTTTGTAGAATGTGCTACTGATAACACGACCAGAACTGTGGCGAATATCAAATCTTATTTTAATAAAGCAGGTGGTGGAATTGTGCCAAATGGTTCATTAGAATTTATGTTCAACCGAAGAGCCGTATTTGAGTTTGAAATACCTGAAGGTATGGATGTACAAGAATTAGAACTAGAACTTATTGATCTTCAATTACAAAAAGCTAAAATTGAAAGTGATTTATATTACTATTCGCTATTAGAAAAAGATTTGCCACTATCTAAATCAGATAGATTAACAGTTAGCCAAGATAAGAAAAATCTATCTATGTTAAGACAAGTCATTGATTTCTTTAGTGGAAAAGTTAATAATATATTAAAAGATAATATTCAATTAGATGAAAAAACTACTCCTAAAACTACTAAAAGCAGGACTACTAGTCGTAGGTCTTAACTTATGGTGGAAACTTTGTATGACAATATGGAATTTAATTTTAATGTAAATATATGATGGATAATGTAATGGAACAAATAATAGATAGTCATTTACGAGATGAAGAAATGACTCAAGACTTATGAGAAAAAGCTTATGCTGAACTATCTCCAACTGAATTTATTACTGATGAAGTAACAGATATACTAGCAGATATGGTTAGTT
>JALRIV010000101.1 GCA_023255275.1 Crocinitomicaceae bacterium
CCATGTTAGAGGAAGGGAAAGACATGAATGTGGTTGATGATCAATTCCGCTCACCCACCTATGCAGATGATTTAGCCAAAGGTTGTTTAGCCATTCTACAAAGACAAAAAACGGGAATTTACCATATATCGGGTCCTGAAACGTATTCCATTTTCGATATCGTGACGAAAATTGCAGATCATTATGGCTTTGATAAAAGTAAGATGCATCGAATTTCATCGGCAACCTTGAATCAACCTGCTAAAAGACCACCTTTCACAGGCTTTGATTTAACCAAAGCAAAGCAAGATTTAGCTTATCAACCCTTGGATTTGGAGCAAACCCTACAATTCCTTTAAAAATATTATTATTATATTCGCTAAAATAAAACGATACTATGTCAAGTAAAACAAGTTCAGGTTGGGGGTCTCGCGTCGGTTTAATACTCGCAATGGCCGGAAATGCAGTTGGTTTAGGTAATTTCTTGAGGTTTCCTGTTCAAGCAATAGAAAATGGAGGAGGTGCTTTTATCATTCCTTATTTGGTTTGTTTTTTATTGATGGGTATTCCCTTGTTATTTGTTGAGTGGTCGATTGGTCGCTTTGGTGGTCGATCGGGACATCATTCTACACCGTTTATTCTGGATGCTATGGATAAACGTAAACTTTGGAAGTACATTGGTGTTTTTGGGATTTTTACCAATTTAGCCGTTGCTGCTTACTATTGTTACATTGAATCTTGGACATTATCTTATGTTTGGCATTCGGTTGCAGGTACTTTTGATGGTCAAACCCAAGCTCAAGTGGCTAATTTTTTCGGTAATTATGTGTCTTTTGAAAGTTTTGAAAATGTCATCTTCTGGATTTTATGTTTGCTCTTGAACACTTGGATTCTATCAAAAGGATTAAGTGGTGGGGTTGAAAAAGCGGCAAAAGTAGGAATTCCCATGTTGTTGCTTTTTGGCGCATTTCTGGCTTATCGTGCAGTTACGATAGAGGCCGGTGAAAATGGCGCTGTTTTTGACGGGTTAAAGGGCCTAGAATTTTTATGGACACCCCAATTTAGTTCCATTTGGGAACCTAAAGTTTGGTTGGCAGCAGCAGGTCAAATCTTTTTCACTTTGTCGATAGGTATGGGGTCGATCCAATGTTATGCTTCCTACTTAAAAAGTAAAGACGATGTCGCCTTAAATGCCATGTCGGCTGGTTGGATGAATGGATTTGTAGAAATCGTTTTAGGTTCGGCTATTTTAATTCCAATTTCGGTTGGTTATTTAGGAATTGATGGTATGAAAGATTTGATTTCAGAAGGAGGTGGTTTAGGTCTAGGATTCAAAACCTTGCCATATCTTTTTGAACAATGGGGAGGTGTAATCGGTGTCGTTTCTGGAGTCGCGTGGTTTGGTTTACTATTCTTCGCAGGTATAACTTCTTCTTTAGCGATGGGAACTCCTGTGATCGGATTCTTGAAAGATGAATTTGGTTGGAAAGAAAAGAATGCTGCATGGATGTTTGGTGCGACTGTCTTTTTACTTGGTTTACCTACCGTGCTCTTTTTCCATCATGGTGTTTTTGATGAGTACGATTATTGGGCAGGTACAGTTTCTCTTGTTGTTTTTGCATTGTTTGAAATCATTTTGTTTGCTTGGGTCTTTGGAATGGATAAAGGATGGCAAGAAATCAATATCGGAGCGGATATTAAAATCTCTAAGATTTTCAAACCTATTATTAAATATGTCACACCATTATTACTTTCTTATGTATTCTTTATGAGTCTTCCTGGAATTATGGAGACCATTCAACATAAAGGTTCAAATGACAAAATTGCATTTTATCAAGATAAAGCTGCGATGCAAGTCAAAATTAAGGAACAATCTAAAAAGTTACTTTTGAAAAAAGATTTTGATTCAAGTTATGTTTCTTCTCAATTTTCAATCCAAGATTTGGATGCGTTGAAAAACATTTCGGCCTCTACCTATCTTATGACGAAAAAGCAAAAGGAATTGATGGCTATTTATGAAAATGATGCATTGCGTCAAGAAAAAATCAAGGATGAAGAAACAACGAAGATTTTCAAAAATATCAGTCGCTTTTTCTTATTGTTCCTATGGTTTGGAATCGCTTTCTTGGTTTACAAGGCTTATAAGAGAAAAATGAACGCAATCTAAATGAAAAAATTATGAATACGAGTGCTTTAATTATGATGTTGGCTACTGAAGCTACGGTAGTGTTTTTTACCGCTTATTTTTTTATTAAAGTTTTGAGAAACCAAGGTGCGCCAAAAGAAGAAATCGACGAGGTTCAAGAATAATAGAAATGTTTGTTTCTGAGGGAAATAAAAGAGGGGTTGTTGTTTTAATTCTTTTGGGAATTCTTGTTGTTTTTTCTCCAAGAATATATGGTTTACTAAAAGATGAAGATGCGATTCATTTCAATCGATATGCATTAAAATCGGAAATGGAAGCATTAAATCGAAAACGTACACCTGCGAATCGCTCTCGTTCCTTTTATAAAAAGAAACACTTTAAAGTTCCCCCTAGCCAATTTAATCCCAATGAATATTCCAAACAACAATGGATGTATTTGGGTTTATCGGAAAAGCAAGCTCATGTCGTGCTTAATTTTACCAAACGTGGGGTTTATCATTTGGAAGATATGCAACGGATTTTTGTTATTCCCGATGAATTATTTCAATTGGTAAAAGATTCTCTTGTTTTTCCTACACCCCCGAATACATTTAAAAAGGAAACTATTGCTTTAAAGAAAGAAATAGTAGATCTGAATACTGCCTCTGCTGAAGTTTTAGAGAAATTACCTGGAATCGGTGCTTACACGGCGGAAAATATAGTAAAGTACCGCAGCAAATTAGGTGGATTTATTGCTAAAGAACAATTGTTGGAGGTATATCACTTGAATTTGCAAAATTATGAGCAGTTTGAAAGTTTAGTGGAAATAAAAACACCGATTGAACCTATTTCGATCAATACTGCCACTTTCGAACAACTAAGCGCCCATCCTTACCTTTCAAAACAAGTCGCCAATTCGATCGTTAAAATACGTAACCAAAAAGGAGGTTTTAAACAATTGGAAGAGTTGAAAGCATCTAAATTAATCAACGAAGAATTATACCTTAAAATAAAACCATACATCACCCTAGAATAAAAAGTATATGAGTATAGAAAACAAAATCAAAGCAGTAGTAAGAGATGTACCTAATTTCCCGAAGGAAGGAATCATTTTTAAAGATATTTCTACTTTAATGTTAAATCCCACCTTATCCAATGAAATTTTGGATGAATTGGTTGTTTTGTACCAAGGAAAAGGTATTGATGCAATTGCAGGAATTGAAAGTAGAGGATTTTTATTTGGTTATGCTTTAGCCATGCGGTTAAACATACCTTTTGTTTTAATTCGCAAGAAAGGAAAATTGCCTTATCACAAAATCTCTTACGCTTATGATTTAGAATACGGAAGTGCAGAAATTGAAATGCATCAAGATGCCATTCAACCCAACAGTAACATTTTAATTCACGACGATCTATTGGCAACAGGCGGGTCTGCTCAGGCTGCTGCTGAATTGATTAAGATGGCTGGTGGACAGGTTTATGGTTTTTCTTTTTTAATTGGTCTAAATTTTTTAAATGGTACCGAAAAATTACTTCCAATTTCATCTAATATTATTAATTTAGCGACCTATTAAACTCAATTACTAATAATCATTTCAGAACAATGAACTTTGAAAAAAATGAAAATCAAAAGATGATCGCCCAAATGGTGCGTGATTTTGCTGAGAAAGAAATTAAACCAAACCTTAATAAATGGGATGCAGACGAATACTTCCCAATTGAAACCATGAAAAAAATGGGCGAGCTTGGCCTATTAGGAATGTATATTCCTGAACAATACGGAGGTTCTGGTTTCGGGTATTTTGAATATGCAACCGCTTTAATGGAATTAGGAAAAGTTTGTGGTGGAGTAGGGCTTAGCGTAGCAGCACATAATTCTTTGTGTACAGGTCACATTTATTACCACGCTTCGGAAGAATTAAAGCAAAAATATTTACCTAAATTGACTTCAGGAGAATTTATTGGTGCTTGGGGATTGACAGAACCAAACACGGGTTCTGACGCGATGCGCATGAAAACGACAGCGGTGAAAGATGGTGAATATTGGGTAATCAATGGAGCGAAAAACTGGATTACACATGGTTTATCCGGAGATGTTGCTGTTGTGCTTGTAAGAACAGGTGAATTATTAGATAGTAATGGAATCACTGCATTTGTTATCGAGAAAGGTACACCAGGTTTTTCAGCCGTTAAAATTAAAGACAAATTTGGGGTACGGGCCTCAGAAACTGCTGAATTGATTTTTGATCAAGTACGCGTGCATGAATCTCAAGTAATTGGTCAAGTGGGTCAAGGATTTAAGCAAGCCATGCAAATTTTAGATGGCGGTCGTATTTCGATTGCTGCTTTAAGTTGTGGTGTTGCTCGTGGTGCTTACGAAGCAGCTTTGAAATACGCGCAAGAAAGAGAGCAATTCGGGCAGCCGATTTCAAAGTTCCAAGCCATTGGATTTAAATTAGCTGATATGGCTACACAAGTCGAAGCTGCTGAATTACTGACTTTCCAAGCTGCGGATTTGAAAAATAAAAAGCAAGGTTTGACAAAACAAGGTGCTTTTGCAAAATATTACGCAAGTGAAGTTGCTGTAATTTGTGGTAACGAAGCTATGCAAATTATGGGGGGTTATGGGTACACAAAAGAGTATCCAGCAGAGAAATTTTTAAGAGATGCGCGTTTAATGACAATCGGTGAGGGAACCTCTGAAATTCAGAAATTAGTGATTTCTCGAGAAATTTTAAAATAACGCTTGTTAATAAAAAATAATATTGTATCTTTGTCGCCCAATTAAGAATATAAAATAATAAAAAATATGTTAATTATACCAGTAAAAGAAGGAGAGAACATCGAAAGAGCTCTTAAGAAGTACAAGAAAAAGTACGACAAAACAAATGTAATGAAAGAATTACGTTCTCGTAAAGAATTCGAAAAACCATCTGTTACCTTAAGACAAGAGAAAATTCGTGCTTCTTACCGTCAAAGAATGATGTCTGCTGAGATTTAACGAAACATATTTTCGAAAAATACGTTAAGGGAGTTTATACTCCCTTTTTTTATGCTCGATAAATTCTATCAATATCTGGAAATTGAAAAACGCTACTCGAAGCATACCTTAGTAGCGTATACGAAGGATGTTGAAGATTTTTTATTGTTTTTAGGTCAAATTGAAGTAGCGTTAACATCGGTTTCTAAACGAGAATTAAGAAGTTACTTGGTGGAAATGGTGGATCAGCAATTGGAAAATACTTCAATTTCCCGAAAAGTTTCTGCCTTGCGTACCTTATTCAAATGGGCTGTTGCTCATCAATATATGGATACCAATCCTATGATTGGGGTATTGATTCCAAAACTCAAGAAAAGAAATCCGGTATTTTTGAAAGAAACAGAAATGAAGGAAATGCATGCTTCGTTATTCCGTGAAGATTTTGAAGGCTATCGCGATTATTTGATGTTGGAATTGTTTTATCAAACAGGCATTCGTTTGTCAGAACTCATTGAATTAAAACAAGCCTCCTTCTCCCCTGATTCCATCAAGGTGCTTGGTAAGCGAAATAAAGAGCGGATTATTCCCATATCCAATCAATTGTATCAATTGTATCAAAAATATTGCGGGTATAAATCCGTATCGGTGGAACGAGAGAGTCCTTATGTGTTTGTTTTAAATTCTGGAAATAAATTGTACGAAAAGTTTGTTTATCGTAAAATAAATTTCTATCTTGGATTGATAACGAAAATTGAAAAAAAGAGTCCACACGTGTTAAGGCATACCTTCGCAACCCACCTCTTAAATAATGGTTCTGGATTGGAGGTGTTAAAAGAATTGTTGGGTCATTCGAATTTAGCGGCAACACAAGTTTATACTCATAATTCGTTTTCGCAGTTAACTCATATTTATTCACAAGCTCATCCACGTGGGCACAAAATTAAGAAATCATGAACATTCAAGTACAGGCAATTCATTTTAAAGCAGATCAAAAATTAATCCAATTTGTAAATGAAAAGGTATCGAAATTAGAACACATGTTTGATCATATTATTTCGGGTGAAGTATTTTTAAAACTTGATAAGTCAACGGATAAAGAAAATAAAATTGCGGAAGTGAAATTATTAATCCCAGGAAAAGAGCTTTTTGCCAAAAAACAATGTAAGAGTTTTGAAGAAGCGGCTGATTTAGCTGTAGAAGCTTTGCGCAAACAAGTAGGCAAGCACAAGGAAAAAGTAGTTTAAATAATTGTAAATTAAATAATTAGCAAAGGGGGTAAATTTACCCCCTTATTTTTTTTAAAAAAAATTAAAAAATTACTTGTAATAAGAAAAAAGATTTGTACATTTGCAATCCCAAAACGGGGGAAACACTTTTAAGTTCTTTCAAATATTGAAATACCAACATAAAAAACGCCGATGTAGCTCAGCTGGCTAGAGCAGCTGATTTGTAATCAGCAGGTCGGGGGTTCGAGTCCCTCCATCGGCTCAGAAGTGTTGGGGAGATACTCAAGCGGCCAACGAGGGCAGACTGTAAATCTGCTGGTTACACCTTCGCAGGTTCGAATCCTGCTCTCCCCACAAGAGTTTTTTAAGATAATAAGCGGGAGTAG
>JALRIV010000102.1 GCA_023255275.1 Crocinitomicaceae bacterium
AATCGATGGTCAAAAAGAATATTATTCTTATAACGGAAATGCTATCTCGGTAAAAAGAAGAGGTGATGAAGTGTATATTCAAAAATACGATGCAGCCAAAGCCACTCAAAAATCTGTAAAAACGTATACTGATTTCCCAAGCAAATATTGGGTACTAGGAGAAGTGGCATTGAATGAAAAATTGTACTTCCTATTCTTCGAAAAAGTAAAAGGAACTGAAGGATTAACGATTTCAGCACGAGAAATTTCCTATGAAAAAGGAGAATTCATTGGCAAATCCAAAGAAATTCTTACGATCAATGAAAAGGTATCAAGATCTGGTGGATTTGGAATCCGCATTGGCGGAGGCGGAGGCTATCCATCTGAAGATATCAGTATCATTTCTTCTTTTGATAAAAGTCACTTTGTTATTCAATACCGTTTAGTTCCTGAAAACAGAAGAGATGATATTAATTTTGATAAAATTGGTATGGCTGTTTTCAATGCAAATTTAGAGCGTGAATGGCACGAGATTGCAACCATGCCTTACACAGAAGCATTGATGAATAACATTGACTACGCAGTAGATAAAAACGGAGTCGTTTTCATTTTAGCGGAAGTATTTAAAGAAAAAAGTAGAAATAAATACGACAAAGAAGGAAATGCCAATTTTAAATACTCTGTAATCTCTGTTTTTGAGAAAGAACTCGAAGAAAACAAAGCGGGGGTTGAATTAACGAATAAAAAAATCAATCAAATTGCCTTTTTTGATGGTCCTAAAGATGAGTTGTTATTGGCTGGGTTTTATGGCAACAAAAAACCATTTAATATCGACGGTATTTTCGCTGTGAAATTGGAAAAAGACGGTACCATGATCGATGAAAAATCGTATGAAATCCCGGTTGAATTGATGAAACAATATGTTTCTGAAAGAGCACAACGCAAGATGGATAAAAAGGATGATGAAGGAGCAGATTTAAGCTTATCTAATATGGTATTGAGACAAATTGTATTTAACGAAGACGGAAGTACCATTTTCATCGCAGAAAAGTACTATGTCGTTTCTCATTACAATCCGCAAACCAAAACCACAACTTACACCTATTATTATCAAGAAATCTTAGCCTCAAAAATTAACCCTGATGGTGAATTAGCTTGGATGAAAAAATTGCCGAAAATGCAATTTGGTAATTCAGGAAGAGGTGGCATGAGTTATAAATATATCCAAAGTGGAAGCAATCATTATTTCTTGTTTTTGGATAATTTAAAAAACTTAGAACTTGCTGAGAACAAATACCCAGCATCTCATCAAGATGGAAGAGGTGGATACTTAACGGCTTACAAAGTAGCAGATGAGGATGGTGCGACTCAAAAACTCTCTTTATTCGATTTAAAAAATGCAAAAGGAACAGCATTGTATCAATTCCAAGTTGATCGCATTATTGATGTAATGGAGAATGTGATGTTGGTTGAATGTTACAAAAAAGGAAAAGAAGATGTTTTAATCAAAATTGAGATTAAAGATTAACCTTTTTTTTAAACTATTGAAAAGGGCTATGTAACATAGCCCTTTTTTATTTTACCATTTGATAATTGGAGTAAACAGTAGACTCATTCATTTTAATAATGGAACCAAACAATTTAATGTAAAGGTCCATCGATTCCTCACGTACCACATACGAATTGGTTTCAGGCATATAATCGAGGTATTGAATCAATTCGAGTTTCGTAGCTTTAAAAATTTTTATGCGTAACGGCTTGGTGTTGTAGAACTTGATTTCGGTTAACCGTTTATTGATTTTATCTAGGTAAATTTCCCCTTCACAATCCTTCAGAAATTTGTATTTATGGGGTAAACTTGACTTTAAATACTTGAAAGAAATCACCATTGAACTGTCATTTTCTTGTAGAATTTTCATAGATTTTGGATCGGGTTTTCCCATATCAGCGGAAGATTCCTCCCCGTTATGATCCTTATTGAATTGATCAATCTTTTCACGTGTTGGTTTAGCTCCATTGCAACTTTCCAACACATAACGATAAGGTTTCCGTTTCGGATGGTATGAAAACGTTTGAGTTTCTGAACTTCCGTCTGTTCCTTCTGCTTCAGAATGAATGGTCAACAAAGCGTCAAAAGAATAATGCACTTTGTCATCCGTTTGATCCAGAAAATTGGGGTCAAATCCTAACGCTAATAAATGATCTTCAACTGCTTTCTGTTGTGCTAATAAGCATAAGGGAGTCATGAGGTAAAGACTCCATAAAATGATTTTTTTCATAGTAGGTAAAATTGATTAAGATAAGTTAATGAAAAAAAGATTACCTAAAAAATTTTACGCCTTATTTTTAATCAAATCAAGCATTTAATGCCGCCAAAGCCAATTCGTAGTTTGGTTCATTTACAATTTCAGGCACAAGTTCCGAATAGATTATATCTTGGTTTTCATCTAAAACGATGACACACCTTGCATGCAATCCTGCTAGCGGACCATTTAGCATTTCCAAACCATAATCTTTTCCAAATTTTCCGGATTTAAAATCAGACATGGTATGTACATGTTCAATTCCTTCAGCACCACAAAACCGATTTTGAGCGAAAGGCAAATCACGCGAAATACACAACACACTTATACCAAGTTCCGCTGCTTTTTGATTAAATGTGCGAACAGAAGTCGCGCAAGTTCCAGTATCAATAGAAGGGAAAATATTTAAAATCACTTTGCGTCCTTGAAAATCAGCTAACGTCTTTACAGTTAAATCTTTTGCAACCAACTGAAAATCGATCGCTTTACTTCCCAAGGCAGGTAAACTTCCGTTCGTTTCGATCGGGTTTCCTTTAAATAAAATTTTAGTCATATTGTTTTGTTTATTAGCTTAAAGATTCAGATTTTAAATCGCCTTTATGTAAATCAAAAACCGTCGTTCCGATTTCAATTTCAAAAAACTGTAAAAACAATTCTAAGGTTAATTTCTCAGGCCATTGGGTTTGGTCTTCACATGCCATCGCCAATTCATTTTTAAATATTTTTTTAAAATTCTGTTCAATTAAGGGTTCAATATCCATAAAATCCTCCTCAATTAAATAACAGTTCGGCTCTACGCCATCCGATTCATTGAACTGAACTTCTTCGTTAAACGGATTAGCCCAATCCCAAAACGCTTGTAAATGCCTTACGCTCAAAAACCCTCTATTTATTACTTTCATGTGTTATAATTTTGGAAGCAACGACTTGTTTCCATGTTAGTTTACCATTTCTTTTTTGCTCCAAGAAAATAGGCCAATTCGCAACGCCTATCTCTTTTTCCAAAAATAACACCCAATCTTGGGCTTTATTTTTAGGACGGTTGATCCAAACCATATCTTTTTCACCCACAAAAAAGTAAAAAGCATTGCGTTGTACTTTTACTTCTTGAAAAGGTAGGATCGTGATGCAATGCTCGCCAAAACAATCTAGTGCATTAAAGTACGCATTTTTGAGAGCTAACGAATCCTTAAAGGTCAAATGGTAGAAAGCGGTTGAATCTAAATCGTGATACAACACAATCTTTCGAATCTGCTTGGGTTGAAATCTTTCCAAAAACAGGGCATTGGAAGAAAAACGAAGCGAATCGATTGCAATTCCAAATTCCTTGCTTAATGTTGTATTAAAAGGAATGAATACTTCCTCCTGCTTTTCGACTTCTTTATTCTCTTGATAATCGGATTGCGGAATGACTTCGTGAATATCCAGCACTTCTTCCTCTTGCTGTTGACAAGCAAAAGCAACCCATAATAGAAATATCACAGCCCACTTCATCTGCCTATTTCAGTTCGTTTAACACGTTCACAACTTGATCAACATCCGCTTGAGAAATGTTTAAATGCGTTACAAAACGAATCATGCCATCCCCAAATGCAACGATTTTAATACCCTTTTCAGCTAATATTTGAATGTATTGATCCCTTTCATGCGCATGTTTTAAAATCCCCACTACAATATTCGTTTCTACAGGAACTACCTCTGCAATCCACGAACAAGCGGATAATGCTTTTTCAATGGATCGAGCATGCTCATGATCTTCCTTCAAACGATTGACGTGATTTTTCATGGCATACAAACCACCAGCGGCTATGATACCCGCTTGACGCATTCCTCCACCCATCACCTTGCGCACCCTTCTGGCTTTTTTGATGAAATCGGCTTTTCCGATTAAAACAGAACCAACTGGGGCACCTAATCCTTTTGATAAACACAAGGAAATACTGTCAAATTGAGCCGCGTAAATTTTCGGATCAACTCCATTTACAGCCAACGCATTCATTAAACGAGCACCATCCAAGTGTAAGGGAATTCTCATTTTTCTCGCAAAAGCACTAATTTCTTTGATATCTTCAAAATCATACACCGCTCCACCACCTCGGTTTGCGGTATCTTCCAAAGAAATCAATTGCGTGATCGGATAATGCACATCGTCTGGATTAATCCATGGTGTAATTTGCGCCAACTTTAATCGTCCTCGATTCCCCTTCAATAAACGAACACTTGCTCCTGAATTTTTCGCAATACCACCACCTTCATACTTGTAAATATGGCTTTCTTCATGGCAAATTACTTCACCTCCAGGCTGCACGTGAACATTTATTGCAATTTGATTGGTTTGGGTTCCCGAACTACAGAACAACCCTGCTTCCATGCCAAAATAATCCGCTACATATGCTTGTAATTCATTAATGGTCGGATCTTCACCAAAGACATCATCACCAACTTTTGCTTCAAACATAAAACGCAACATCTCAGTCGTTGGTTGAGTAACCGTATCACTTCTTAAATCAATCATATTATTTTTTTCTTGCTATCATTAAACCATCTCGAATCGGCAAAAGCACCTCAGCTACTCGATCATCTTCATGAATTCGTTGATTATAATCCATTAAAATCTTGGTCTCACGATCAAGTTTTTCCTTATCCATTAATACTTTTCCTGACCACAACACATTGTCGGCTATAATATAACCTCCCGGGTTAACCAGGTCAAAAACCAAATCATAATAATTCAAATAGTTCTTTTTATCGGCATCGATGAACACCATGTCAAATTTTAAATTCAGCGTGGGAATAATTTCCATAGCATCACCTATTCGATGCTCGATTACCTTCTCTTTCTTAGATTTCACGATAAATTCATTGACCAAATCAGCCAATTCTTCATTCACATCTATGGTGATCAATTTTCCACCTTCTTGGATTCCTTCAGCCATACACAAAGCAGAGTAGCCTGTATAAGTTCCAATTTCTAAAATATTTTTAGGTTGAATCATGTGCGAGATCATGCTCAAAAAACGTCCTTGAAAATGTCCACTCAACATCCTAGGTTGAATCACTTCAAGATGGGTTAATCGATTCAATTGCTGCAGGTGTTCAGGTTCATTTTCTGAATGCCTTACCACATAATCGTCCAATTCTTTGCTGATGAATTCCATTTAAATCATTTTGCTACTAAATTAAGCAGAATTTTGCACCTTTGTAAAGTGAAAACAAAAAACAATCATGGATATTTTGCCATTGGTATCTACCAAGGGAAAACCGAACACAATTTGGGCACTTTGTGGCGAACCGCATACACCCTAGGTGCTGCCTACATCTTTACGATTGATTGCAAATATAAAAAGCAAACTTCTGATGTCGTAAGAGCCTGGTCAAAAATACCTTTATTTCATTACCGAACGGTAGAAGATTTTTTATCCAACATCCCTTTTGATTGTCAATTAGTAGGAATCGAATTAACCAATGATGCTACTTTTTTACACGAATTTGATCATCCGAAAAGAGCCATTTACTTGTTAGGCGCTGAAAATAATGGACTCCCGCAGCGCTTACTCGACCGCTGTCAACATCTGGTGAAATTACCTGGAAATTCCTCTTTAAATGTTGGAGTGACGGGAAGTATTGTCATCCATGATCGAGTGACTAAAATCCCTACCATTTTTCCTGAATACCATAATGCGTAAATACACGTAATTAATATTCATTGAAAACTAGTATTCAATCATTCAGACACCCGATTCATTCATTCACCAACACTAATCATTGAATACCAATTGTTTTGGTTTAACTTTACAGTAAATTTAGACTGTAAACTTAAACTAACAATGAGACCGATTTTCTTATTCACCCTACTTATATTTTCGTTGATTGCCACGCAAACTTCAAATGCCTGTACCTTTACCATTCGTCTAACTGACACTTTTGGAGATGGATGGAATTTAGGAACGGTAAAAGTTCAGGTAGCTGGCGTAGATGTATTAACCAATGTGGGTAGCACTTTTACTTCGGGTTCAGGTCCAATGGATTTCACGTTTAATGCAAATACTGGACAAACGATTTCCGTAACGCAAACGGTTGATGGTCCATGGCCTTCAGAAATGATGGTGCAAATTGTTGATCCCGCTGGCACAGTAGTATTAGGTCCGTTTAACCCAACAACTACGGCTACTTCCGTTGTGGCTGCATGTCCTACACCCATGACGTATTCATCATCTACCGTAACACAAAGCAGCACCGCAACCGTAAGTAATTGTGGAACAAACCAACAAATTGTTTGCCTACAAATTATCACAAATGGAACGGCACCTGTTACCCCATTAAATCTTACCCAGATTCAAACTTCTTTTTTGGGTACTGCAAGTAACACAAATATTGGAACGGCAAAAGTATATTTTACTGGAAATTCAAG
>JALRIV010000103.1 GCA_023255275.1 Crocinitomicaceae bacterium
ATTGATGAATTGTATGCGATTAAAAAATCAACCGATGGACCCAAAATCTTATTTTCCCATCATCACGAATGGGTTTACTTGAAGCGCGATTTAACCGCTTGGGCAGAAGATTTAAAGAATGCACGTGAAATGAAGTTGTTTGATCAAGTTCGCGAAGCGATTCAAAAGGTGTTTGATGATGTTCCTGATTTAAAAAATGAGTCTGAAAAATCGGATGCTAAAAATGAATTTGACTTTCAGGCTTCCTCAGCATCTAAGACGAGGAAGGCATTAGTGGCCGATGCGCAAAAACAATTGGGCGTGCCTTATGTTTGGGCGGGAAGCGATCCAAAAGGATTTGATTGCAGTGGTTTTACTTCTTACATCTACAAAACAGCGGGTGTAAATTTAGAACGCAGAGCAGCGGATCAGTATGAAAAAGGAACTAAGATCAAGGAGAAGAATGTGCGAATGGGGGATTTGGTCTTCTTTAGACACGGTTCTGGGATTTCACATGTGGGAATTGTGATTTCAGATCCAGGAAAACCGCTGACTATGATACATGCAAGTTCCTCGCAAGGTATTGTGATTACCGAAATCGATGCATCAAGCTATTGGAAGCAGCGTTTATATGGATTTGCTTCTTATTTGAACGATTAATCCTTTTCCTAATAACAGTATCAGACTCGCGGTGTTAGATCCAATGATTGCATTCTTCATCCAAAATCCGGGTTCCACGAAGAACGTACTTCCAAAAAGTAGAAGATTGACAAGGATGAGGATTAAAGTCCCTTTTTGATTTTGATTTCCACCGATTTGCAAAATGTGAAACGCTGTTAAGTACATGGAAATAAGATGTGTAAAACCAATTACTTCAAGTTTTACGATAAATGAAAATGCAGTTGTGAGTAAACTTAAAGCACTCAAACCATTCAGTATCAAAAGGAGTTGAATACCCATTTTGAAACGACTTTTTGGGCCAACTAACAACGACCAAGTCATTAAGGTTAAAGTCCATGAAAACAAAATGATGATCCACTTCCAATCTGAAAAATGAAAACTTCCCTTGCTTGTCAATAGCAATATGATTAAGCTGAACAAGCTTAAAAAGCTAAGGTAGCGAGGTAGTTGTTTACGCATTTTGATGTAAGCGTCTGTTTTTTTCTGTGGCACAAATTAAATTCCAAAGTGCTCGTGCACCCACATTAGCATCCCAATCGCTTTCATTCGATGGAGCCACTTCGTTTAAGTCAAAACCAACAATTTTTCGATTGGATTCGACCAATTTGAAGAACAAGTAATTGATTTGTTCTAAAGTCATTCCACCTGCAACAGGAGTTCCAGTATTGGGACATAAATTAGGCAGTAAGCCGTCGATGTCAAACGAAATGTACACGCGCTGTGGCAATTGATGTAAGATTTCATCTACTTGAGCAGCCCACGTCTTTCCTTCGAATTGATTGCGTTTCAAATCCCAATCAAAAAAGGTGTGTACACGGTTATTAGAAGCATGGATTAAGTCAACTTCACTTTGTGCAATATCGCGAATACCTACTTGCACCAATTTGATCATATTAGGGCAGTTTTGTAGGACATTGTACATGATAGATGCATGAGATTGCTCGAAATCTTCATAGGCCTTTCTTAGGTCAGCATGCGCATCGATTTGTAAGATTCCAAAAGGTTGATTTTGCTCATCGATCGCTTCAATTAAACCAAGAGGCGTGGAGTGTTCACCACCTAGTACGGCAGCTATATTTCCTTCTTGATGCAATGCCTTTACTTTTTCCTTCAGGTTTTGTTTAAGGGCATCAGATGTATGGTTGATTTTATCGACAATGCGTTTAAAATCGGGCTGTTCACTTAATTGACCGCCCGATTCTAAAAATTCAATATATGAAACACTTTCCAAGCACAATTGATCGTTGATTTCCTTCCATTCCTTGGAGATTGGCGTCATGAATACTTTCGTTTCATAGGCTTTTTCTAATTCTGGATGGAAAAAATCCAACTGGGTAGAGGCATCTAAAATTGCCTGAGGTCCGTTTGAAGTTCCTTTACCGTAAGAGGCAGTGGCATCCCAAGGAATTGGAATGATGACCAAATTTGCTTCTTGTTCAGTTACAGGAAACCCAAAAAGATTTCCGTTGGCAACGCCTACGCCATTTGGATCAAAAGTGCTCATGGTTTATTTTTTTAATAACGTTTTTACGAAGTTTGGTGTAGCGAAACTTCCGCGGTGCACTTCTTCGTTGTAATATCTCAATCCTTTTACTTCAACAAATGCATCGATTCCGGCTGCTTCCAATCTTTTTGGATGTTTGTCGCCTTTGATTCCATATTGGAAACTCCACATACCTGTTGGGTAGGTAGGGACAAAGAACAAAGAAACTGGAGCGTTATCGCTTCCGAAGATAGATTGTAGCGTATGATTTAATTCCGCAAATGCTTTTTGATTGAATTTTGGAGATTCTCCTTGCGCAACTAAAATACCGTCTTTTTTCAAGGCGTTGTAACAGTTGGTGTAGAATTCTACTGAGAATAACCCTTCCGCAGGACCAACAGGATCTGAACCATCCACAATGATGATGTCATACGATTCTGCTTGTGCTTGTTTTAGGAAGGCAATCCCATCGTCAACTTTTAAATCCAATTTAGGGTGATCAAAAGCTGCGGCAATTTGCGGTAAGTGTTCTTTACACGCTTTAATTACTTCGCCATCGATTTCTACCATCGTCACTTTTTCAACACCATCGTGTTTCAATAACTCACGAACGGTACCTCCGTCACCACCACCAATCACTAACACGTTTTTCGCGTTTCCATGCGTGAACATGGCAGGGTGAGAAATCATTTCGTGGTAATGGAATTCGTCTTCGATCGTCGTCATGACCATATCATCCAAAGCTAACATTTTACCGTATTTGTAAGATTCGATGATGCGTACACGCTGGAATGGCGATTGCACATCGAAGAAAACTTCACCGGTAAAACGCAAAGAAAGTGCCTGGTCTTCATCCTTATCGGTAAACCAAACGTTGCGCGTGAAAAACTCTGGATTTCTCCATTCACTTGCTTTTTGACGCATGGTGGTGATGTCAAAATCATTTCGTTCTAATAAGTTTACAGAACCTCTTTTCATTTCAATCGCAGAATAAGACTGTGATTTAAAAGCCTCTTTTAGGAAATCGAACGAAATCCATGCGTTCATGTCGCCACATGTAAATAAGTCAACTGCCGCATACCCATATTCTGGCCAAGTATGAATAGCAAGGTGACTTTCTTGGATCACAACCACACCAGAGACACCCCATGGTGAAAAATGATGGAAAGTAGAGTTGATTACCGTTGCATCTGCTCGTTGTGCAGCTTCAACCATGTCTTTTTCAATTTGCGCCACATCGTTCATGATGTTTGGATCGCAATTCATAAACTCTACTAAAATGTGATTTCCTAAAGCTAAACTCATTTTCTTAAAAACTATTAAATTATTAGATGGCACAAATTTACGGCTATTCCTTGTAAAAAATGATGTTTTCGCGTTAAAATTTATTAAAGGAGGGCGGAAAGTCCCGCTTTTCAGCGATTTTGAAACTATCTTCAGGTTAATTTTTGACGGGAGCCGTGGCTTTGATCAATTTACTGATGCTTCTGAATCCGTAGTTTTCAAGGTTGATGACGCCATGCAAGTAGATGATGCAATCGTAGTCAGGCATTTCTTGTGCAATTTTATGAACGTCCGTTTTAACGCCTTGGTTGACACCCGAGTAGCGTGTGTTGAAATAGTACTCAAAGTTTGATTTTTCGTCAAAGAGCATTGGTTTGAGTGGGGTCCAAGCACAAGTATGGAAATAACTATCGGCGATGATGAGTGCTTTTACTTTTTTTCCTGTATTTCTTTTAGGTTTCAAACGGTAAGCAAAGAGGGCGGGATCACTTGGGATTTGAATGAAATTACACAAGTAGCCTAAATCTTGATCTAAAGGGTCAAGTGGGGTGGAAGCACCTTTTTCTATTTCAATGCGGTCAAATGAAGTTTGTTTGAGTTGATTGAGGTAAGCTATGATGGAATCGAAGGCATGGGCACTGGCATAATTAGTCCAATGGATGCCCGCCTTTCCGAAAATCGGGTAGTCGAATTTTTTGGAACGAAAATAGGCATCGAAATCCAACACGTGAAACCCTTTTTGTTGGAAGACTTTTTTGAATTGTTTTAAGTTGGTCGAATCGCTTTTTGTTTTAAAACGACTCGGCAATTCTTTCGTGAAATAATGGCTCTTTTCAGGACCGAAAACATGAAGAATAGGGATGTTCGCCCCAATTTGTTGTTGCAATTGTGCCAATGAATCAGCGATTAAGTCCACCTTTTGTTTTCCAATAAAATTGCCTTCTTCGTTAAATACGGGACTGTAAAATCGATAGAAAATACCGTCAAACGCATAAATGTCCTTCGCGTTGATTTTTCCAAATAACTTAAATTGAATTTGATTTCGCAGTTTGGTCAAAACGGATTTTCCGTACACGTTTTCCTCCAGGTATTTGTCGATATTTTTTTGGTAGCCTGCATTCCAAAGGTTCGGATGTTTTTCATAGCTTACAGGTGGAAAGGCGCCGTTCAAGGGAATGAATTCAATCGGTTTAAGCCACGTCAGTAAAAGGGGAGTCCAAAGGGCTAACGTGAGGAATAAAACGCTATATCGAAGGTGTTTTTGCATCAGAAGTTAAAGTAGATAAACGGGTTGACATCTCCAGCTACTAAATAACTGAACGCTACGATGAAGCAAGATCCAATGACCAATAATTTTCCATAGGTTGCAAAACGAAAAGTGGAATCAAATTGGAGGCTGTACCATGATTTCAAGCCTTCAAATCGTCCGAGGAAAATCCAAATCAAACCCAATCCGAACATGGCAAAATAGTATGTCGCGTTTTGGTGCTGGAAAAATCCTTCCCAACCATCCCAATGGTACATGTCTTGAAAACGCTGCGTCATCAGTGTCATATCTTCGTTTTGAAATAATACCCAACCGTTTACGACGATGAAAAAAGTGAGTAATTGAAATAATAGAGGCACTTTGAGCGACCATTTCATCAAGAACAGTCGATCTAAAATGAGGAAGACTCCATGTAGTACTCCCCAGAGTACAAAATTCCACGATGCACCATGCCAAAAGCCAGAAAGTAAAAAGACCAACATGAGGAATAGGTACATCTTTACTTTTCCTTTTCGATTGCCACCCAAAGGAATGTATAAATAATTTTTCATGAAATCGCCCAAGGTCATGTGCCATCTTCTCCAAAATTCTGTAATGGTTTTGGATAGGTAAGGCCGATCAAAATTTTCAGGAATGTCAAATCCCGCCATTTTACCTAAGCCAATGGCCATATCGGAGTAGGCTGAAAAATCAAAATAAATTTCCACGGTATACGCCAAGGCAATTAGCCATGCATTGATACTGTGGATGGAAAACTGATTTCCTTCCCAAATTTCGATTTCGACAATCCATTCCGCCATCACATTCGCGATAAAGACTTTTTTGATGACTCCCAAGGCGAAGCGGTAAAAGCCTTCCAATAACTGTCCAGAAGAATAACCGCGCTGAGTGATTTGATGTGAAATTTGATGGTATTGCACGATCGGTCCAGCGATCAATTGTGGAAAGAATAGGATGTACAACAAGTAATGATTGAATTGATTTGCGGGTGCATTTACCTTGCGGTAAACATCCACCCCATAGGTGATGGATTGAAAGGTGAAGAATGAAATTCCCAAAGGAAGAATCAGGTCTAATGCGGGCAAGTAATCGGCAGGATCGCTGAAAAGAGCCGCATTGAAGTTGTCGATGAAGAAATTGGTGTATTTGAAATAAAGTAGGATGGCTAAATTGACGGCAATAAAAATACGCAAGATCTTTTTCGGTTGCTGACTTTGATCCATGCGTTGCACCAAGTAGTAATTCAACAAGCTGACTCCCAAAAGCAATAATAAAAACTGCAAAGGTCCCCATGCATAGAAGAGTAGGCTCATGGCCAATAAAAAAGCATTCTGTTTGTTTTTAGGTGTAATTTGGATCCCCAAGAAGTAGATGGGTAAAAAGATGACCAGGAAAATTACACTTGTAAATAACATCTGTGCGCAAAGTTATAAACTCCTTTAAATAATTTGTTGCTATAAACTTTAATTTCTGTTTTTTATTGTGTTCTTGGGTTGCAGAAGGACTGGAAAAGTGGAAAAGTAAAAAAAATGGTATATTTGCTGAAATTGCAATATATAAAACGAATAAAATGAAAACTATACTTATCCTTTTGTTTACAGTTAGTTTAGGAACTAGTTTTTCTCAAAGTCTATTCAGAACCTACATGGATCAGTGGTTTCCGAATAATAAACACCGACAAATTGAACGATTAAAGCAACAAAAGGACAGTTTACAAAAAGTAGCGAATCAATTTGAGGCAAATGCAAATCAGTTGGAA
>JALRIV010000104.1 GCA_023255275.1 Crocinitomicaceae bacterium
ATACCATTCCAAAATTAAAGAAAGAACTAGAAGGGTATCAAAAACAATTGGCTTTGCCTTATTTGATTGATTCTGCTAAAAATGAATCCTTAGTGAAGGAGGCATATGACCGTACCTTAAACGAAATCAGAGCTTCTCATATTTTAATTAAATGTGAATCGAATGCAGAACCTGCAGATACTTTAAAAGCTTACGAGAAAATTATGGCTTTGCGCAATCGTATTTTAAAAGGAGAAGCATTTGGTAACGTTGCTCAAAATAGTTCTGATGATCCATCTGCTAAATTTAATCAAGGTGATCTAGGCTTTTTCTCTGTGTTTCAAATGGTTTATCCTTTTGAGGAGGCAGCTTATACAACGGAGTTGAATACAGTTTCCATGCCTTTCAGAACGCGATATGGCTACCATTTGGTAAAAGTGACGGAAAAACGTTTAACCAGAGGGACAATTCAAACTGCACATATTATGATAGCCGTTAAAAAGGATAGTCCACAAGAAGACATCGATGCGGCGAATAAAAAGATCAACGAAATTTACGATGAGTTGATGAAAGGCGGTAATTTTGAAGAATTGGCAAAACAGCATTCCGACGATCCAAGTTCAAATGCAAAAGGAGGTGTTTTACCTGCTTTTGGAACAGGAACAACGACAAGAATGGTGAGTTCTTTCGAAGATGCAGCTTTTGCGTTAGCATCGAATGGTGATATTTCTAAACCTATTCAAACGGATTACGGTTTTCACATCATCAAACGCATCGATTTAACTCCAATTAAGTCTTATAAAGAACTAAAGAAAGAACTTCAATCTAAAGTGAATAAAGATGAACGATCAAAGAAAACACAAGATTCTTTTGTCGCGAAATTGAAACAAAATTATAGCTATACGAATACTACAGCGAAGAACATTACATGGTTTTACAAAAATTTAGATTCTAATTATTACATTGGAAAATGGAATGCGGATAAATTGAAATCAGACAAAAACCTATTTACCCTTGGCGATCAAGCGTATACTCAAAAAGATTTCGCAAACTATTTAGTTTCCAATTTTAGAGCGGTTCGTAGAGCAGACAACAAATCCGTAATCAATCAACAATTTAAAAATTGGGAAAAGGAACGTATTTTAGCATATGAAGAAAGTAAGCTTACTTCAAAATACCCTGAGTATAAAGCTTTATTAAACGAATATCACGATGGAATTTTATTGTATGAAATTATGTCGGATAAAGTATGGAACAAGGCAATTAAAGATACTACAGGACTTAAAACCTATTTTGAATCAAATCGCGCTAAGTACCAATGGAAGGAAAGATTAGATGCTGTGGTATACGAGTGTTCTTCTGAGAAAATTGCTAAAGATGTGTTTAAAATGTTGAAAAACGACACCATTAATTCAAAACATGTTTTAGAAAAAATCAATAAAGATTCTGAATTGAACTTAAAAGTGAAAACAAACAAGTTTGAAAAAGAAAATGTGGATTATTTGAAAGGTCAAAATTTAGTAAAAGGAAGAAATAATATATATGCTTTCGATGGTAAATTTTATGTCATTAAAGTCAATGCGATCATCCCTGCCGGTAATAAAGAGTTCAGTGAGGCTAAAGGAATGATTACTTCAGATTATCAAAATTATTTAGAGCAAACTTGGTTGGATGAATTGAAAACAAAATTCCCAATAACTATCCATAACGAAGTATTGTATTCATTAGGTAACTAAAGCTCAACGAAAAAGCTCCTGATTTAGGAGCTTTTTTTATTAACAAAATATAACGTTTCTGGATTTCAGAAATGTAATTTTTAAACTAAAAATTATTAGTTTTAACATCTTAATAACACAAAGATTTAATGTTACAATTCATTCCTTTTTCCCAAAAAAATCTTCCCATCCTTTTGGTGCTTGTTATGAACTTATTTGCGGTGCCTTTTACTTATTCTCAAAGAAAGGAAATTGATAAGGTAGTGGCTCAGGTAGGAGATAATGTGATTCTTTTGTCTGATATTCAAAGTCAAAAAATACAAGCTTTACAGGCAGGAGTTGAGCTCAAGCCTGAATTTGAATGCGAGATGTTGGAGGAATTGTTGTATCAAGAGTTATTAATCAATCAGGCAAAATTAGATAGTTTGGTCATTTCCGATCAGCAAGTGGATGCTGAAATGGAAAACCGTATCCGTGTGATTGAAAATCAAATTGGGAGCAGACAAAAAATGGAAGAATTTTATGGTAAATCCATTACCCAAATCAAGGATGAATTTCGAAATGTGATAAAAGATCAGTTGTTGAGTCAAGAAATGGAACGACAAATTACTGCTGATATTTCAGTGTCTCCTAAAGAGGTTGCGGCATTCTTTAAAACCATTCCCGAAGATTCTATTCCTTTAATCAATTCCAAATTAAGCTTTCAACAGATTGTTTTTTATCCAGAAATTACAAAAGAGGACAAAAAATTAGCTTATAACAAGTTGTTAGAAATTAGAACGGCAATTATGTCGGGTAAATCTTTTGAAACACAAGCAAGAATCCATTCGATGGATCCTGGAAGTGCGCCACTCGGCGGTAAAATAACTGCTTCTCGTGGTATGATGGTACCTAAATTCGAGGCGACTGTTTTCAGTTTAAAACCGGGAGAGGTGTCAGAAATTTTTGAAACGACTTATGGTTACCATATTGTGAAATTAATCGAACGTAAAGGCGATGATTATACCTGCACTCACATTTTGATCATTCCCGAATTCAACACTGAGTCATTGGCTTTAGGTGCTGCAAAGATCGATTCTTGTTATGATTTGCTTCGTAAAAATTTAATTACCTGGAACGATGCAGTTACCAAGTTTTCAAACGATGGTCCCACCATGCACAATAAAGGGATTATTACCAATCCCATTACCGGTGAACAAAACTGGAGCATGGAAGATTTAAATCAAGTGGATCAGCAAATTTATTTGTTAACGAATACGTTGGAAGTAGGACAAATTTCTTCACCTAGTTTTTATGTAGATCCTATGGAGCGAAAACAAGGAATGCGAATTGTGCGCTTGTTGGAAAGAACAGAGCCGCATCGTGCAAATTTGAAAGATGATTACACCTTAATTCAAAGGGCAGCTGAGAACGATAAAAAACAAAAAATTATCAAAAAATGGGTGCAAGGTAAAATTGGAAATGCGTATATTCGTATAGATGAGTCTTTCTCCTCGTGTACCTTTAAAAATCAGTGGATCGCAAAATAAGAATTATGACAGACAAGGAAGCAATTGAAAAGTTGGTAGTTGATTTTAAGGCGTTAAAAACGGAAATTCACAAAGTGATTGTTGGACAAGACGATGTGGTTAATCAAGTTTTAATCTCTATTTTTTCAAAAGGACATTGTTTGTTGGTGGGTGTACCCGGATTGGCAAAAACACTTTTAGTGAACACGATCTCACAATCCTTAGGTTTGAGTTTTAACCGAATTCAATTTACTCCAGATTTAATGCCTTCAGATATTGTAGGTTCTGAAATTTTAGACGATACACGCAATTTCAAATTTATTAAAGGCCCTTTGTTTTCCAATATCATTTTGGCGGATGAGATCAACCGTACGCCTCCTAAAACCCAATCTGCTCTTTTGGAAGCGATGCAGGAACGCGCTGTAACTGCTGCAGGGACCAACTATAAACTTCCTTCTCCCTTTTTTGTGTTAGCTACGCAAAACCCTATTGAACAAGAAGGGACTTATGCACTTCCCGAAGCTCAGTTGGATCGATTTATGTTCAATATTTGGGTGGATTACCCTAGTTTTGAGGAAGAAATGGCTATTGTGAAATCTACCACCTCCAATACGGAAGAACAATTGAATCAAATTTTGAATGGCGAGCAAATTATATTCTACCAAGATTTAATTCGTCGTATTCCTGTGGCAGACAATGTTATGGAATATGCGGTGAAATTGGTTGGTAAAACTCGAATTAATAGTGAATTAGCACCTCAAATCACTAAAGATTTCATTACTTGGGGAGCGGGACCAAGAGCTTCGCAATACCTGATTATAGGTGCGAAATGTCATGCCGCCATCCATGGTAAGTTTTCACCCGATATTGAGGACGTGAAAGCAGTTGCTTTACCCATTTTACGTCATCGATTGGTGCGTAACTATAAAGCAGAGGCTGAAGGATATAGCATGGATCGAATCATCCAAGAATTACTTTAAACTTTTTCTAGAATCATAAACAGTTCACTTCCTGCACGCTGCGGGATGGAATTGTAACAGTCTTCCATGGTCTTGATGTTGAAGTAGGGTGCGAAATAGCCCATGTATTCTTCTTGACAGCCACCAAAAGGCGGACCACCTTCAAATGATCGATTAAAAAGAACCCCGACTAATTTCCCTTTTACTGATAATAATGAGGCCATTTTTTCAGCATAGGACGAGCGTAAACTAGGGTCAATAGCACAGAAAAAAGTTTGTTCGATAATGAGATCAAATTGGTTCTCGAGGGTGAAAAAATCGGAGGCAATCAGTTGTTCAGATGGAAATGCTGGATGCTTGGTTTGAAATTGATCCAAGGCGGATTGAGCATAGTCGCATACATAAACATTCTTGAAACCTTTTTCAAACAAATATGCAGCTTCATGCCCATAACCTGCACCTGGGATTAAAATTTTTAAATTGCGATCCGTAAGTTGATCGATATAATTTTTCAAAGGACTAGAAATGGATCCGATATCCCAACCCGTAAGTTGATTTTGATACCGTTCCTCCCAGTATTTAGCGGATAAATTCATTAGAATCGTATGAGTTTTGTTGGGTTTAAACCGGCGGTAAAACTTTGTTGTAAAATTCCAGTATTCGACAAGATGTGAACATCTCCAAGTACGGTATAGTTTTTAGCGTCGGTTAGGTAGAAAGCATTGAAAATAGGATCGTATTGAAAACCATATAATGTTTCAATGTATGAAATATCAAAAGCATTGGTTTGAATAACACTCGCACTTACAGGGTCAAATATTCCAATGGATGTTTGGTTTCCATTCGCATATGAAAAGTATAATTGATTTTGCACCTGTTCAATTTGTTGAATGTCAAAATTAAAACTTTGCTCTAGTTGATGGGTAACCGTATTTATTTTCTTCAGGCGACTGGGTATTGTACTATAGTTACCCCGGGCAATCACATATAAATTACCCAAATGATCCCAAGCCATATCTCCTGGATTTTTACCTACAACGATTTTTTGGGTTTCTGACAGGTTGTCCATGTCAATAACCGATACCGTAGAATCCATCAATGGACTATTTAAACCTCCTGAATTGGAAACATAAAGTCGGTTATTTTGAGCAGTCATCGCATCGGGATTTTTTCCTACAGCAATGCGCGTAATCACCTGAAGCGATGCGGTATCAATCACATCGACATAACCATCAAAACAGGAAACGAAGGCATGATTTTTATAAAATTGAATGCTTCTGGGTTGTTTATTGAGGTTGTTCCATTTCATTTGTATTTGCTGAATACTAACACCGGTTTGCTTGTCGAGTACTTCAATGGTGCTGGAAACGTTTACGACGATATAAATCTTCCCCCCATAAACGGCAATATCGTTTCCCGTATCGCCTAAATTTCGATTCGCTTTTACCTCAAAAAAGTTTGAAAAAACAGTTCCGTTGTTCAAATCAAAATAACTTAAGGAAGCATTGTTGTGTTCGAATAATCCCTCATTTAAGACTAATACGCCATGATTTAACGTTGTTGGAAGGGGAGAGGATGTTTCTTCCTTTTTTTTGCACCCAACAATCGTGTGGAGTAGAAGAAATGCGAGTATGAATTTAGTGAATTGCATAACTTAAAGTTAAGGTAAAATTTCTTTTTGGCATGTAATAGTTTCGAACATTCATATAATTTTGGTTCCCCAAATTTTTTATAGTTCCTTGTATTAAAATACTTTGATTTTTTAAAGGGAGTCGATAACCCAATCCGAGATCTTGAATCCAATACCCTTCAAGCTCATTTGAGGGAATATTTTGATTCAAGGCATACTGCTTCGATTGACCATATAAACCATAGGTGAAGTTGATTTTTTTCCAATGGATTTGCAACATACCTTGGTACAAATGTTCGGGAGCATATGCAATTTGATGTCGATAAGTTGAGCCATTTTTATCAGAAAAATCTTGAATTTTCTGAAAGGTGTAACTCACTTGGGATGAAATACGCCAATTTTTGGACATCTGCCATTCATGTTGAATACTGATATCAATGCCTAACATTTTAACGAGATTCACATTCATCATGCTCCAGATAAACAAATTTTTAGATGGAATGGCTACAATTTTATGTTTAACTTCATTCACATACGCATTTCCTTGCAACGTGGTACGATTTTTCTTAACGATCCAAAGGTGAGCTAGACTCAAAGCCAATTGATTTGCTTGTTCAGGCTGCAATTGATTATTT
>JALRIV010000105.1 GCA_023255275.1 Crocinitomicaceae bacterium
GGAGAAATTTTAAGAGCCATTTCATCTGGTGTGACCAAAGAAGGAAATGCAATTTTTCCCGTAATGCCCCATAAAAGTTATGGTAAAATGGATAAGCACGACTTGTTGTCGATCATTGCATTTCTTAGAACCCTTCCGTCCATTAAAAAGGACAACCCGGCTTCAGAGGCAGATTTCCCAATGAATTTTATTGTCAATACCATTCCTCAAAAAGCTAATTATTCAAAAATTCCTAGTAAATCAAATAAATATGCCTACGGAGCTTATTTATTCAATGCAGCTTCTTGTGGGGATTGTCATACGAAACAAGAAAAAGGAGCGCCTATTGAAGGAATGGAATTGGCAGGAGGGTTTGAGTTCCCTTTGCCGAGTGGAGGTGTGGTGAGGTCTGCAAATATTACTTCAGATAAAACTACCGGAATTGGTAATTGGACAAAGGATGCCTTTGTTAACCGTTTTAAAATGCATGCCGATCCAGCGAATCAATCAGTTCCTGTAAAAAGGGGTGAGTTTAATTCCGTGATGCCTTGGGAAATGTATGCCGGTATGACCGAAGAGGATTTAAGCGCCATTTTCACATATCTTAAAAAAACAAAAGCGATTACAAACGAGGTGATTAAATTTTCCAAATAAAATTACCTACTACTAAAAGAAAGCCAGTTACATAGTTGTAGTTGGCTTTTTTTTGTTTGATAACAAGTTGAGACGACTCATTTTTTCTTTTTATCTTTACCTTATGAGTGAATTTTTAACAACACCAATTGAATTTTTAAAAGGGGTCGGTCCTCAAAAAGCGGAGTTGCTAAAAAAAGAATTAAACATCTTTTCATACCAAGATTTACTCCTTCATTTTCCATTTCGGTATATCGATCGTTCCTTTTACCATCAAGTGGCGGATCTTCCCTATGTAAATACCTACACGCAATTAAAAGGAAGAATTGTCCAGTTGCAAGAAACAGGAATTGGTAGATCCAAAAAATTGATTGCGAAATTTCAAGATGCGACAGGAGTGATTGATTTGATTTGGTTTCAGAATTTTCAATGGATCAAATCCAATCTAAAAATACATCAAGAATATCAAATATTCGGAAGACCTAAGATTTACGGAAATACTTGGAATATCCCACATCCAGAAATGATGGAATTTAGTTCAGTAAAAATCATAGAGGGTTTTCAACCTGTTTACCATAGCACTGAAAAACTGGGTACTGCAGGGCTACATTCCAAAGGAATTGAAAAAATAGTTAGGCAATTAATTGAACAAATTCCTGGAAAAATCCGTGAGAATTTACCCCAATATATTTTAAATCACCATCAGTTGATGAGCAAGGAGCGGGCGCTAATTAAGGTGCATTATCCATTGAATGAGCAAGATATACAGCAGAGTACCTTTCGCTTAAAGTTTGAAGAATTGTTTTATCTACAAACCGAGTTGTTGCTGCGCAAACAAATTACGGCAACTAAATCCATAGGAGGTGTATTTAAATCGGTGGGTAATCATTTTCTTTCCTTTTATGAACATCATTTACCTTTTGAATTAACAGGTGCACAAAAAAGAGTATTGAAAGATATCCGGAAAGATGTGCATTCGGGGCATCAAATGAATCGGTTGATTCAGGGTGATGTGGGAAGTGGAAAAACATTAGTTGCTCTCCTAACAATGCTTCTTGCATTAGATAATGGGTGTCAGGCAGCAATGATGGCACCTACTGAGATCTTGGCCACTCAACATTATGTGACCATTAAAGAATTTCTAAAAGATCTTCCGATTGAGGTCGCTTTATTGACAGGATCAACCCGTGTAAAAGCAAGGAGGATTTTACACGAAGGATTGCAGAATGGAAAAGTGCAAATTTTAATAGGGACCCATGCATTGATTGAAGATACCGTGCAATTTCAAAATTTGGGAATGGTGATCATCGATGAACAGCATCGCTTCGGTGTTGCTCAAAGGGCAAAATTGAGATCTAAAAACACTTTAGCGCCTCATATTTTAATCATGACCGCAACACCAATTCCTAGGACATTAGCCATGACATTTTACGGCGATTTAGATGTTTCTACCATTGATGAATTGCCGCCAGGAAGAAAACCCATTACAACCATCCATCGATTTGAGTCACATCGTTTGCGTTTATTTGGATTTATGAAAGAAGAGATTGCCAAAGGACGACAAATTTATGTGGTTTACCCCTTAATTCAAGAATCTGAAAAATTAGATTACAACAATTTGATGCAAGGTTATGAAGCCATTTCTAGAGCCTTTCCAATGCCAACCTATCAAATCAGTATGGTTCACGGGAAATTAAAACCGGAGGATAAGGAATTTGAAATGCAACGTTTTGTTAAAGGAGAAACGCATATTATGGTGGCAACTACGGTGATTGAGGTTGGGGTAAATGTTCCCAATGCTTCAGTGATGATCATAGAAAGTGCAGAACGATTTGGTTTGTCACAATTACATCAGCTGAGAGGCAGGGTAGGTAGAGGAGCAGAAAAATCCTATTGTATTTTAATGACAGGAGATAAATTATCCAAAGAGTCTCAACTTCGCATGGAAACCATGGTGGAAACCAACGATGGTTTTAAGATTGCTGAGGTCGACTTAAAATTAAGGGGGCCCGGAGATATTATGGGAACTCAACAATCCGGTGATCTTAATCTAAAAATTGCCGACCTATCCAAAGATGGACAAATCGTAATGCTAGCAAGAGATTTGGCGCGACAAATTCTTGCGAAAGATCCTTCCCTAACTGCAGATGAAAACCAAATCCTAAGGCACGAAATGATTAATGTACTCAACTCCAAACCCAATTGGGGAAGTATCGGTTAATTTCCCTTTGTTTCTCCTGCTAAATTGATTATCTTTGCGGTAAATTTTTTGTAATTATGATTTCGGTTAACAATCTATCCCTTCAATTTGGGAAACGTGTATTATTTGATGAGGTGAATGTGAAATTTGTAAATGGTAACTGCTATGGGGTTATTGGTGCAAATGGAGCAGGAAAGTCAACGTTTTTAAAAATATTGACAGGCGAACAGGACCCTACAACAGGTAGAGTAGAGTTGGAGCCGGGGAAAAGAATGGCCGTTTTAAACCAAAATCACTTTGCATTTGATGAAATTCAAGTGCTACAAACTGTGATTATGGGGCACAAACGCTTGTACGAAATCATGGTGGAAAAAGATGCTTTGTATGCCAAGCCAGATTTTTCAGATGAAGATGGAATGAGGACTGCTGAATTGGAAAGTGAATTCGCTGATTTAGAAGGTTGGAATGCTGAAACAGATGCTGCTTCCCTATTATCCAATCTTGGAATTGAAGAATCGAAGCATTACTTGTTAATGAAAGATTTATCGAACGATTTAAAGGTACGTGTTTTATTAGCGCAAGCGTTGTTTGGTAATCCAGATGTGTTGGTATTGGATGAGCCTACCAATGACTTGGATTTAAAAACCATTTCTTGGTTAGAAGATTTCTTATTGGATTTTAAAAATACCGTAATCGTTGTATCGCATGACCGTCACTTTTTAGATACGGTTTGTACGCACATTTGTGATATTGATTTTAGCAAAATCAACTTGTTTACAGGAAATTATTCGTTCTGGTATCAATCGTCTCAATTAGCAGCAAGACAAAGAGCGGATAAAAACAAAAAAGCAGAAGAAAAGAAAAAAGAATTACAAGATTTCATTTCCCGTTTTTCTGCCAATGCCTCCAAGTCGAAACAGGCTACGAGTAGACGTAAAATGTTGGATAACTTGGACATTGCCGAAATTCAACCTTCTAGTCGAAAATATCCTGGGATAACTTTCCACCAAGAAAGAGACGCTGGAAATCAAATTTTATCGATTGAAAATTTAAGCGCTTCGTTGGAAGGAAAAAAATTGTTTTCAGATGTCAATATTACCGTGAATAAAGGCGATAAAATTGCTTTCATTTCCAAAAATTCATTGGCATTAACTGCATTTTTCCAAATATTAAATGGAAATCAAAAAGCAGATTCAGGAGAATATAATTTTGGTACGACGATTACCACCGCTTATTTACCCAATGACAATCATGCTTATTTTCAAGATAAAATTTCATTGTTGGATTGGTTACGTCAGTATGCTCAAACCGATGAGGAAAAAGAAGAGGTCTATTTACGAACATTCTTAGGCCGAATGTTATTTACAGGTGAAGAAGCAATGAAACACGCCTGTGTATTATCCGGAGGGGAAAAAGTGAGATGCATGTTGTCCAAAATGATGTTTGCAAAGGCGAATTTATTAATGATGGATGAGCCAACCAATCACTTAGATTTGGAATCGATTACGGCCTTGAATAACGGAATGAAAGAGTTTCAAGGAACATTAATGTTTACCTCTCATGACCACGAGTTGGTCAATACGGTTGCTAATCGCATCATTGAATTAACACCTAATGGAATTATTGATAAAATGATGCCCTATGATGCCTATTTAGAAGATGCGAAAATCACGGCATTACAAGAAGAATTATATGCTTAAAACATGTTGAAGAAAGTCAGCTTTCCTTTAAGACATCGATTCTTAAATTTTTTATTGAATCAAGATATTAAAGGAGTTCGATTTTTGGCGGATAAATTACCCAAAATACTCTTGCCTCATCCCTCAAAGGTGGGGCATTGTCTTTTAACTTTGCCTAATGGTTTAATTTTAGAGATTGATCCCTCGATAGATTTAGGGGTAGAGGAGGCACTCTTTTTGCGTGGAAGTTATGAAAATGGTGTACTTGATTTTTTAGCGAAAATAGTAAACGATCAATCCGTATTTTTAGATATAGGTGCAAATATTGGTTTAATGAGTCTTTGGGTCGCCAAATATCATGCTAATGCCACTATTCATTCTTTTGAAGCCAATCCAACGACGGTTGAAATTTTGAATCGAAATATTCAATTAAACAAGTTCAATCAGATTAACGTCCATAGTGGAGCGTTGGGGGCTGAGTATGGAACAGGTGAAATTTATGATAATTGGGAAATTAATCGAGGAAGTGCTTCTATGGTGGTCAAAAGCGAGCAGGCGAAATCATTTGAAATTGCAATTACACCACTTGATGCTTTCCATTTAGCGCCCACGGTGATTAAAATGGATGTGGAAGGATATGAGTTGGAAGTGCTCAAAGGCGCCGCACAGACTATCAAGAATTATTTACCCATCATACTATTTGAAATTCTCGATTATAAGCGAACTTCCGAGAATAGTGTAGGAGCTGGAGAGGAAGTAGTTGCTTTTATTCGATCCTTGGGTGATTATCAATTTTTTCGATTTAAAAAGGGTTCACATCGTAAATCAAAATTAGTACCTATTTTAAACGATGAAGAATTTCCAAATCACGATAATGTGGTGGCTATACCGCAAAAAAAAGAGCTCCATTAGGAGCTCTTTTTTTATTTTAATTTGGTGACATGACCTGTATAAATGCGATGTTCATCGGTATAAAGGGATTTAATTCCAATTTTCCAGGTGTACACACCTTCTTGAACAGATTGTCCATTGTAGGTTCCATCCCAACCATAATCCAGATCGTGCGATTCAAATATAAGTTCCCCCCAACGATTAAAAATAAAGAAATCGTAGTTCTGAAGGTCAACGAGTGAAATCACTGGCTTAAACTCATTATTGTACTCATCCCCGTCTGGGGTAAAGGTATTTGGAACATAAATAATAAACTCATCACGGACTTCTACGAACTTACAAATTGTATCCGCACATGTCGGATCGTTAAAGGCCAACAAGCATACTTCATAGTGCCCCGTATCGATTGGTAAATCTAAGCTGATATTCTCCAAATTGGAAGTGTAGGTAAAGTTTGGACCTGAAACCGTCCATTGGTAGTTACTTGCTCCTACAGACAAATTGATGCTTTGTGACTCGTGATCGGGAATGACCATTGAACCCGGACTCATCGAGAAGTTTGCATAAGGTGCACTGCTTGGATTGATGGTAACGGACAAACTTGCATTGCAATTGGATAAAACATCAGTCACATTGACAAGGTAGTTTCCGCTATTTAAGTTACTTAAATCTTCGGTTTGTTGCCCATTTGACCAAATGTAAGTGTAATTTCCACTACCGGTTAATACGGTTAAATCAATAGAACCATTTGGTAATCCACAATTCGTTGGAATCACAGTTGAACTTAAGGCAATGACAGGGTGAATAGTAATATCCACACTTTGAACAGTAAAACAAGTTGGATCATTGGCATCCTCTACACGAATAAAATAAGAACCTGAAGCTAAATTAGAAAATGTTCCAGAGGCAGCTAAATTATTTGTTCTTGCAACCGATCTTAGGTAAGTCCCTAAGCCTCCGGTAGCACTTTTAGTGTACAAATAA
>JALRIV010000106.1 GCA_023255275.1 Crocinitomicaceae bacterium
CGATACAAAAATGGATCAGCAAAGAATGTACTTTGCCCTTTTGAGTAAAGATATTGCTACTTTGATTGCCGATTTTGGAACTACTCAGCATTTGTTTCAGGATTATTGCCCAATGTACAATGAAGGAAAAAGTGGTTATTGGATAAGTGAATTCAAAGCTATCAAAAATCCATATTTTGGTTCAGAAATGTTGGAATGTGGAGGAATGATAAATGAAATTAAATAATTTCCTCACCATTTATAAATTCTGTATATGAAAGTAATTAAAACAAATCCTGACTTGTACTTAAGTTGGGATTTGTTTTTTGTAGCGAAAACATTTTTTTCAAAATGAAGATTTATATAAAAAATATGGTGTGCGGTCGTTGCGAAATGGCGGTGAAAACTCTTTTTGAAGAAATGAAAATTCCTTTAAAATCCATAAAGTTGGGCGAAGTAGAGCTTTCTGTAAAAATAGAGGATAGCGAAAAAAAACAACTGTCTGAAAAACTGAAAGCCTTAGGTTTTGAGCTATTAGATGATAAAATAAGTAAGACAATTGAGCGCATAAAAAATCTAATTATAAGTTTGGTACATCATCAAAATGAGGCATTGAAAGTCAATTTGTCCAGTTATTTGTCTGATGACTTAAAGCAAGATTATAGTGCTTTGAGTAATCTGTTTTCTGAAACGGAAGGGATTACCATTGAACATTATTTCATAGCCCAAAAAATTGAAAGAGTCAAAGAATTGTTGATTTATAACGAACTTAGTTTGAGCGAAATTGCGTTTCAATTAAACTATAGTAGTGTTGCTCATTTGAGTAATCAATTTAAAAAGACAACGGGTATCACACCTACTCAGTTCAAACAGTTGAAAGAAAAAAAGAGAAAACAAATTGACGATTTATAAATGATGTAAATCTTTTCCAAGATTGTGCAACTGTTAAGGCATACGAGATTCGGAAATTTGTATAAGTACTTTTAAATAATAATAACCATGAAACATACTTATAAAATATCAGGAATGTCATGTAACGGTTGCAGAACCAAAGTGGAGAAAACCTTGAATACTATTTCAGGGATTGAAGCTCAGGTAACTTTAAATCCTCCTCAGGCAACCATAACGATGGAGAAACATGTACCTACGAATGAATTGCAAAAAGCTTTATCAGCTGTTGGGAAATATACCATAGAAATGGAAACTACATCTACAAAGGATTCGGTTCATGAAGAAGTGGTAGCAAAAAAAACTTGTTGTAGTGTCGCTCACGCCCATAACCATGAACCGAAAAGCAATCCTAAAATTGTAGCAGGTAAATATTATTGCCCTATGTTTTGCGAAGGCGATAAGATGTACGACAAAGCTGGAGATTGTCCTGTATGCGGAATGGATTTAGTAAAAGCACCCGAATTAGAAATAACTAAAGTCCAATATACTTGCCCAATGCATCCCGAAGTGGTTCAAAACGAACCAGGTTCTTGTCCGATTTGCGGAATGGATTTAGTCCCTATGAAACCTGTAGAAACTGAGGAAAATAAAAGTTATTTAGACTTGGTTCATAAAATGAAAATAGCGGTATTTTTTACAGTTCCTATTTTCATTATTTCGATGTCGGAGATGATTCCACACAATCCTTTGATGCATTTATTGGATATGAAAATATGGAATTGGGTTCAGTTTGGATTATCAATTCCTGTAGTCTTTTATGCTACTTGGATGTTTTTTAAACGTGCTTGGAAATCGTTGATGACATGGAATCTCAATATGTTTACACTTATTGGTATTGGTGCTGGTGTTGCATTTTTATTTAGTTTGGTTGGCTTGTTTTTTCCCGATGTATTTCCAGCAGAATTCAAAACCGCCGAAGGAACGGTTCATTTGTATTTTGAGGCGACTACCGTTATTTTAACTTTGGTATTACTGGGGCAATTGTTGGAAGCTAGGGCACACAGTAGGACTAGTGGAGCGATAAAAGAGTTGCTAAAATTAGCACCCACCGAAGCAGTTTTAGTTGAAAATGGTATTGAAAAAATAATAGCCATTGACGCGATTAAAAAAGGAGATTTGCTACGAGTAAAACCAGGGGATAAAATTCCGGTTGATGGAAAAATAATCGAAGGAGAAAGTACCATTGACGAGTCTATGATTACGGGTGAGCCTATTCCAGTAGATAAAAAGAAAGAGGATGCTGTTGTTGCAGGAACAATTAACGGGAACAAAAGTTTTTTGATGATGGCCGAAAAGGTAGGTGCCGAAACCTTGCTTTCGCAAATTGTACAAATGGTGAATGATGCTAGTCGATCTAGAGCGCCAATTCAAAAATTAGCCGATACTATTTCCAAATATTTTGTGCCCATTGTTGTTGCAGTAGCTGTACTAACCTTTTTAGTTTGGGCAAAATTTGGTCCTGAAGAAAACGCTTTGATTTACGGCTTTATCAATGCTGTAGCGGTTTTAATCATTGCCTGTCCGTGTGCTTTAGGTTTGGCAACGCCAATGTCAGTAATGGTGGGAGTGGGCAAAGGAGCGCAATTGGGAGTTTTGATAAAAAATGCCGAAGCTTTGGAAAAAATGAACAAAGTTAATGTGTTGATTACCGATAAAACAGGAACAATTACCGAAGGAAAACCTTCGGTTGAAAAGATAGTAGCTTCAAATGGACAAGAGGAGGAATTGTTACAAAACATTGCTTCTGTAAATCAATACAGTGAGCATCCTTTGGCGCAGGCCGTAGTCCAATTTGCGAAAGCGAAAAAAATTACTCTTTTGAATACCGAAAATTTTGAAGCAATTACCGGTAAAGGAGTGGTAGGAATTGTAGCAAAGAAACAAGTCGCTTTAGGGAATGCTAAACTTATGGAGCAAATTAATGCTTCTATTTCTCCTGAAATGGAAAAACAAGTAATTGCTGAGCAAAAATTAGGAAAAACGGTTTCTTATATTGCTATTGATCAAAAGGTTTTGGGATTTGTGACCATTAAAGACGCTATAAAAATCAATAGCGCCTCGGCAGTTAAAGAATTGATGCGAAAAGGAGTCGAAGTAATAATGCTTACTGGAGACAACCACAATACGGCTCAGGCTGTGGCTGATGAATTGCAATTAAGTTCGTTTCAAGCAGGTTGTTTGCCGGAAGATAAATTGAAAGTAATTAAAAAATTACAATCGGAAGGGAAGATTGTTGCAATGGCTGGTGATGGAATTAATGATGCACCTGCTTTGGCTCAATCGGATGTAGGAATTGCTATGGGAACCGGAACGGATGTGGCCATAGAAAGTGCCAAGATTACTTTGGTTAAAGGCGATTTGCAAGGTATAGTAAAAGCAAAAGAATTAAGTCATGCGGTGATGAAAAATATTCATCAGAATTTGTTTTTTGCCTTTTTCTATAATGTAATCGGAATTCCAGTTGCAGCGGGAGTTTTATATCCTGTTTTCGGAATTTTATTATCACCTATGATTGCTGCTTTAGCAATGAGTTTGAGTTCGGTTTCCGTAATTTCTAATGCCCTAAGATTACGAACATTTAAAATTTAAAAATGATGAAAAAAATACTATTCTTATTGTGCTTTTTGACTTTATCAGTAATGGTAAAAGCGCAGGATAAAAAGGCTAGACAAGACTTTTATTATACTTGTGTAATGCATCCAGAAATCCATGAAGCCAAACCTGGTAAATGCCCAAAATGTGGCATGGATTTGATAAAAGCAAAAGAGAAAAAAACAAAAAAAGAAGTAATTAAAAAAGAAACTTCGTCAGGATCAATTCCTAAAAAAAACGCTGAGGTTGTTCCAAAGAAAACAGTAGTAACTCCTAAAGAGCCAGAAAAAGAAACTGTTACAATGGTGAAAGAAGAGGTAAAAGAAGTACAGCCCAAATTACCAAAGACTATTTCGAAAAAGGTTCGCTATGATTTATATGTTCGTGATACCCTAGTTACAATTGGTGATCAACCCAAACGTGCTATTGCGGTAAACGGCCAAATTCCTATGCCAACATTAACATTTACCGAAGGTGATACTGCCGAAATTTATGTTCATAATAAATTAAAAGAAAGTACCTCTTTGCACTGGCATGGTTTATTTGTCCCAAACAAAGAAGACGGTGTTCCTTTTTTAACGCAAATGCCAATTGAACCAGGAACTACTCATAAATATAGTTTCCCAATTATTCAAAACGGAACACATTGGTACCACAGCCATTCAGGAATGCAGGAGCAAATAGGGATGTATGGGGCTATGATTTTGAAGAAAAAACCGGAAGACCCAACATTTAGAAAAGGAATAGACGATATTCCACAAGTGCCTATTATTTTAAGCGAATGGACGAATTATAATCCTAATAATGTACACCGAATGCTGCATAATGCTTCGGACTGGTTTGCTATTAAAAAAGGGACTACTCAAAGTTATGCCGAAGCAATCAAACAAGGTTATTTTAAAACCAAATTGACTAACGAATGGAAACGTATGTTAGCCATGGATGTAAGTGATGTGTATTACGATAAATTTCTAATTAATGGTCAAAACGAAAGTCAGTTATCTCAGTTTAAAGCAGGAGAAAAGGTGCGATTACGAATTTCGAATGCAGGCGCTTCCTCTTATTTTTGGTTGACTTATGCAGGCGGTAAAATGACTGTTGTGGCTAATGATGGTAACGATGTAGAACCCGTTGAGGTTGACCGATTAATCATAGGTGTTTCTGAAACCTATGATGTGATTGTCACTATTCCTGAAAAAAATACTTCGTATGCTTTTTTGGCTACGCCAGAAGATAGGACCAAATCGACTTCGATTTATATTGGTGAAGGAATCCGAAAAGAAGCTACGCCTATGCCTAAACTGAAGTATTTTGAAGGCATGAAAATGATGAACGAAATGATGAATATGGACGGAACTATGGATGATATGGGGATGAATATGAGCTTTCAGCAAATGGATATGAATTCAGTAATGTATCCAGAATTAAATGCTTCTTCTCATAATGCGCATGAAGGTCATACAAAGGAAGCTAAAAGTTCTAAGTTGGTTACTTTAAATTATTCGATGTTAAAATCACCCACCAAAACAACACTTCCAGCTGATGCGCCGGTGCGCGAATTAAAATTTGAATTAACCGGAAACATGAATCGTTATGTGTGGAGTATGGACAATAAGGTCCTTTCGGAAACGGATAAAATCTTGATTAAAAAAGGAGAAATTGTTCGTATTACTTTGTATAACAATTCGATGATGCGTCATCCCATGCATTTGCACGGTCATGATTTTAGAGTGTTGAATGGTCAAGGAGACTATTCGCCATTGAAAAATGTGCTGGATATCATGCCTATGGAGACCGATGTGATAGAATTTGCAGCTAATACAGATGGGGATTGGTTTTTTCATTGTCATATTTTGTATCACATGATGGCTGGGATGAATAGAGTTTTTGCCTATGAAAATTCTCCGGAAAATCCTCTTTTGCCTAATAAAGAAGCTGTTTATAAGAAATTACAAGCCGAAAGTAATAGTTTGCATTTCATGGTCGAAAATGATTTTGCAACTAATGGAAATGATGGTATGGCAATGTTGCAAAATACCAGATGGAGTTTTGGAACGGAATGGAGACTAGGGTATATGGATCATCATGGTTATGAATCTGAAACACATATTGGGAGATACATAGGAAGAAATCAATGGTTGATGCCTTTTATAGGTTTTGATGCCCGATATAGAAAATTAGAGCATGGTGAAATGGAAAAAAATCTCTTTGGTCAAATGAATACTAAGGACAAAAGATTGCAAGTAAGTTTAGGGCTTAGTTATACTTTACCTTTGCTAGTAATCGCTCAAGCTGAGGTGTATCATGATGGGAATCTTCGTTTTCAATTAATGCGTGAGGATATACCCGTATCAAAACGATTGCGAATGGCATTTATGGTCAATACCGATAAAGAATATATGGCAGGATTAAAATACATCATTGGTAAAAACATGGGGTTAACCACACATTATGATAGTGATATGGGCTTTGGGGTTGGTTTGAATTTGAATTACTAAAGTCATTGTTTGTATTTTTGATAAAAAATTAGGACCATGTTACAACTTTCAGAAATTTGGATTTATCCCGTAAAATCTTTAGCAGGGATTCGATTAGAAAAATCTAGAGTTACTCAAAGAGGTTTAGAATACGACCGAAGATGGATGTTAGTGGATGAAAAAGGTGTTTTTGTCACTCAAAGAAAATATCCTCAACTAGTGTTGTTTCAGCCTAAAATTGATGGGGGTTTTATGCAAATTTCTCATAAAGATGCAACTAAAGGGAATGTGTCTTTTTCGCTTTCGCAAAATAATGAAAACCAACC
>JALRIV010000107.1 GCA_023255275.1 Crocinitomicaceae bacterium
GAATAAATTGTCTTGCGTGTTTTCATTTATACCCAAATTGTTATTCACAGTTAAAATAGCAACATTTGATGTGTCAGAGCAAGATCCTGAAGTAACAATGCAACGGAAAGGTTGATTGTTATTACTCAATGTGGTATTTGCAATTGTAAGAGTATCATTAATAGTACCGCTATATTGCCCAACATTATTCAAATTCTGAAAACCAACACCAAGGTCTGTTTGCCATTGATAAGTGGCTAATGGGTCTGATGCTGCTGTTGTAAATTGAGCGTTATTAGAAATGTTTACCGATTGATTTATTGGTTGTGTTGTCACTGCAGTACCTGTACAGCCATTATATAAATCCGTTACTTCTTGTACAGTTAATGCTCTATTCCAAAAACCTATGTCGTCTATACTACCATTAAAAAACTGTAAATTGCCTGAATAAGCCAACCAATGATAACAACCGAATGTTATTGGATTTGTAGAACTAGTATTTATAATCCCATTACCAAAGTTATTACAATAAGTACTTATTAAAATGCCATTTTTGTATAAATTGATTGCTGTTATATTATTGCTAATTGATGCGTCATAAACAATTGTAAAAAAATCCCAGTTGTTATTTGCATTGTATGTGATACCTTTTCCTGAACCAGTTATTGTTGAAGCGATATCATTGCTACTACACGCACCATTTAAAATACATCTGAAATCTTGCGATGCAACATCGTTATTTCCGTAACTAAAAATAGAACCGGGAGAGGTTGAATTTGATTTTATCCAAAAAGAAACAGACCTACTAGAAAAGCCTGTTACACCTGCATTAATACACTGGATATAATCTGAAGTGCCATTGAAACTATAAGCTGAATTAATATTATTAAATCTGTCAACTGTTAAGGTTGCACCATTAACATTTCCGTTATTGTTATTTGTACTGGCGTCATTTGCATTTCCGTTAAACGGCCACCAACCCACAAGCCCTGTGGTTGGCACATAAGATGGCACTGTTTGCGCAAATGTAATTGTCGCTAATCCGAAGATTGCAATTGCTGTCAGTAGTAAATTTTTCTTTTTCATTTTTTTTGTTTTTAATTGTTTAACCATTGAACAATTTTTCCTTAAGCTTACCACTAACTTGTTTATATCCCCCACAAAATGACTGTTAACGAACTAAAAACATTCAGATAACCACCATAGATTGTGGTGTTTGTTAATTTCAAACATAAGAAAATAATTTGAAAAAAAAACTGGGAAATCTCGCAGTTTTTGAAAAAATAAATAGGCTTTATCATTTGGGATATAGGATTACCCTCTTTCCTCAGTAAATTCAAAAGATTCCCAAAAAAAAGCCCCATTGCTGGGGCTCTTCGTATTTATTGAATGGCTTCCGCCAATAACTGACCAAACCAATAACAATCTTCAAAGGAATTGTATAATGGTGCTGGTGCCACGCGGATAACGTTCGGTTCTCTCCAATCTGCCACTACTCCTAAATCCGATAGGGCATCAAACAAGGCTTTTCCTTGTCCCTTTGCCATGATCGACAATTGCGCACCTCTCTTTTTGGGATCTCTTGGTGTAATGAGCTCGAACGTACAACGATCTTTGTTTTTTTCTGAAATGTCGTCAATGACATATTCCAAATAACCCGTCATTAAATCTCGCTTCGCACCTATGCGATCCATTCCGGCTTTTTCAAAAATGGTCAATGACGCTAAATGAGCCGCCATTCCTAGTACGGGCGCATTACTCAACTGCCAACCTTCTGCTCCTGGCATCGGTTGAAAACCTGGCTCCATTAAAAAACGAGTGGCTTTGTCATGTCCCCACCAACCGGCAAAACGAACCAATTCAGGTCGGTTAGCGTGTCTTTCGTGTACAAACATTCCAGAAACTCCTCCTGGAGATGAATTTAAATATTTATAACTACACCAAGCGGCGAAGTCCATCCCCCAATCGTGCAATTTTAAATTGATGTTACCTGCAGCATGCGCTAAATCAAAACCAACAAGGGCACCTACGCGATGTCCAGCTTCTGTAATGGCTTGCATATCAAATAACTGTCCGGTGTAGTAATTTACACCTCCAATCATGACCAATGCCAATTCATCACCTAATTCTTCAATTTTGGCTAAAATATCCTCCTCTCGAATGAGTTGCTCTCCTGCTCGTGGTGCAATCTCAATTAAATGTTCTTCCAAATCTAAACCGTGAAAACGAACCTGAGATTCTAAGGCATACTGATCGGATGGAAATGCTTTTGCTTCACATAATATCTTCGTGCGTTTTCCTTTGGGTTGATAGAATGAAACCATCAACAAATGTAAATTGGTCGTTAAGGAATGGGTGACTACCACTTCAATAGGTAAAGCACCTACTACGTTAGCTAACATTTCAGTCAGATTTTCATGGTACGCAAACCAAGGTTTTTTCGCTAAAAAATGACCTTCAACACCGTATTTTGCCCAAGCATCTAGCTCCTCCTGAATGAAGTCTTTGGTGGATTTGGGTTGTAATCCTAAGGAATTTCCTGTAAAGTAACGCACCGTTTTTTCGTGAAAATTAGGCATGTGGAATAAATCACGGAAATCTTTTAATGGATCTTTAGCGTCCATTTCTTTTGCAAATGCAAGTGAATTTTCAAATTGACTCATTGAAAAACTATTTTTGACTATTTTTGTTAAATAAAGCACAAATATACATCATATGGAAACAATATCCACCATTAAACGAACAACTTCAGAAGCACTTTTTTCAAAAGCAAAAGAATATTTTCCAGGTGGAGTGAACTCTCCCGTTCGCGCATTCAAATCCGTTGACGGAAACCCTTTATTTATGGCAAAAGGCGATGGTTGTCGCATTTGGGATGAAGACTGTAATGAATTTATTGATTTTTGTTGCTCTTGGGGTCCTCTAATTTTAGGACATAACCATCCTACGGTTTATGAAAAGGTCGTTGCTACCCTTCAGAATGGAGCAAGTTTCGGCGCCCCTACACGTTTAGAAAATGAGTTGGCCGAATTGATTCTTTCAAGAAACCCCTTCATCGATAAAATTCGTTTTGTGAGTTCAGGAACTGAAGCAGTGATGTCTGCTTTGCGCTTGGCTAGAGGGTATACCGGAAAAAATAAAGTACTGAAATTTGAAGGATGTTATCATGGTCACGTTGACTCCATGTTGGTGAAAGCTGGTTCAGGATTGGTAACCTTAGGAAGTTCCTCATCTGCAGGCGTACCTGAAGCTTATGCCAATGAAACCTTGGTTTTACCACTTCATGATGAAACCGCTTTGCGCGCATGCTTTGAAATGTATAAAGATGATTTAGCGTGTGCGATCATTGAACCTATCCCAGCCAATAATGGACTGTTATTGCAAGAAAAAACGTTCCTTCATTTATTGAGAGAATTATGCACCAACTACGGAGTGCTTTTATTGTTTGATGAAGTCATCTCAGGATTTAGAGTTGGTTTTAATGGGGCAGCAGGTCTGTATCAAATTCAACCCGATATCATTACCTACGGTAAAATTATTGGCGGTGGATTGCCTGTAGGCGCATATGGTGCTCGTCGAGAAATTATGGCAAGTGTTTCGCCAGATGGTCCTGTTTATCAAGCGGGAACTTTATCGGGGAATCCGGTAGCGATGGCAGCAGGAATTGCGCAATTAACGGTTTGTGCTCAACCTGGTTTTTACGAAGATCAGGAAAGAAGAACCTTAAAAATGGTGAATGCCATCAATGCGCATGCCCAAGCGAAAAATTATGCTTTTGAATTGGTGACCGTTGGTTCTATTTTTTGGTTATCCTTCGATGGTAAAAAACGCATCCACAAGGCCGAAGAAATCAACCCCGACATGACCATGTTTAAGCGAATTCATGCTAATTTATTGAATCGTGGAATTTATCTCGGGCCAAGTGGTTATGAAGTAGGTTTCATTTCTCATGCACACACCGATGCGATCATCGATCACAGTATTGAACAATTTATAGCCGCATTAGACGAGATATACGCATAAAAAAAGAGGAGCAATTGCTCCTCTTTTTTTTAAAATGACTTTCCTTAAGCGATTAGGAAGTAAGCAATCAATAATAAATCAATGGCTACACTGGTAATTGCTGCTGCCCAAATCCATTTCATCGGTGCAACGGCTAAAAGTAAACTTAGCGTGGCCATGGTAGGCACAATGACTAAGGTTAATGTAAAAGTGCTGGCAATTGCTCCAAGGCCTACTGCCGCTCCTCCTAAGCATCCTACAATAGTTAGAATGACAAAAATCAATCCAAAGCGATTGAACTCACTTGCTGCTAAAAAACCTGATTTTGGGGTATCGATATTACTCATAGTATTGAAGTTTAATGTGTTATACAAAGGTGAGGGAAACATCGGGCTTAAAATATGACCAATGCAATCAAAAAAGTTGATAAAAGTCAATTTTCTGCGATATTTTTTTAATTTTGAAACATGGTTAAACTTGGAGGTTTTCACATAGGAGGAATTGGAACGAGGGCTACTTATACTCCGTTAGAGGTTAGTTTAACCCAAAAATTGAACAACATTACTTTTTGGGGCTCCTTTATTTTGCTGGGTGTTGTATTGTTTTATTTGATCCTAGGTATTTACCCTCTTTTTTGGCATACTTTTACCTTGTTGGTGGCTACATTTGGAATTTTTCTTTTGAATAAATACAAAAATTACCTCTGGGCAATCTATTATTTGTATTTAATTTCCTTTGTGTTTTTTTATTTTCAGAACCAACTCATTAGCCCGAAATCCTACCTTTTATTGTTTTATTTTCCACTAACCGTGTCGATTATTCAGCTGTTGGGCCATCAGAGTTTGTATAAACACATGGTCATTTTACTGGGTTTTTGCATTTTCTTTTTCTTTACAAGTGTTTTTGCCCCGCCTTTATTTGCGCCTTTGTCCGAAGCCATCGATGCGCTTGAAGCTATTCAATATTTAGTGATCATTTCCAGTATTCTCACCTCTTTTATTTTTATTGGTGTTATTGTGATTGAATCGAACAAACAAGAACGCATCATTTTGGGAATTCTTCAAGAAAAAGCAGAATTGTTGAGCGAGTTAAATCATCGCGTAAAAAACAACATGAACATCATGACCAGTTTATTGAATATGAAAAAAAACATGGTTGAAGGTAAAGAAGCAAAAGAGGCGCTTAAAGACATGCAAAATAAAATTTATTCCATGGCACTGGTGCATAATTTACTTCTAAATTTTTCAGTGGATAAACGCATTTCCTTTCAAGATTATGTTTCCAAATTGAGCAATGAAATTGTAGATAGCAACAGTATCGATAATCAGGTTAAGCTCGATTTAAACATTGAAAATCAACCCTTGTCTATTGAAAAGGTCATTCCTTTAGGATTGATTTTGAATGAATTAATTGTAAATTCCTTAAAGCATGCGAAAGTAGAAGGGACTTTGATTATTAAAATCGATTTCAACCGAAAAAAGAATGCTTACGTGTTAATTTATACGGATAATGGTTCACCTTTCTCCATACCCTCCGATTTAGATGAAACGCATTTAGGAATGGACCTCATTCAATCCCTCGCCGACCAATTAGATGCCCAATTGAAGATGGATACTTCACACGGAATGGAGGTGAAAATCCTTTTTTAATTCAGATCTCTTACTATCTTTGTAAGATGAAAACGAAACTTTTACTATGCTTTTTAGGAAGCTTTGGCTCCTATACCTTGGCTCAATTGCCTACTTTAACTTGGAATACTTACGTGGTGAAGGATCCTGTTCAGTCTCCAGGTTTTTTAGAAGTGAAAGACATCAATGCCGATGGAAAACTAGACATTGTTATGAGCACTTTAATGGAACAAGGTTCAGCGGCCAATCAAGCTACGACCAAAGGTGCTATTCGTCATTTTCAATACAACGCCCAAAATGGAATTAGTGGTCCATGGACAGAAACCATGGTGCTACCATTAACATCCAACTTACCGTTTATCAATCACCCCCAAGTGATGGATGTAGACGGCGATGGCGTGCAAGATATTTTAGTACAACAAGGATTTATCAATACCCAAGGAGGAAGTCATTCATGGCTCAAAGGACCTAGTTTTACTCAAAAATTCGATTTTTCTCCCAATACCACTCATGGGAGTACTTCCTTTTTTTGGCATGAATCGGTACAAATTGACTTGGATCTCGATGGAAAAAAAGATATCGTAACTACCAGTGCGAACAATGAGGTTTCACCCG
>JALRIV010000108.1 GCA_023255275.1 Crocinitomicaceae bacterium
AGTTGCTTGCGCAGGAGACATGATTTGAATGTCTAATCCTGTGGTATCGTATCCTTTTAAGTACGTTTTCACCTTTTCAATTACTTGACGATCGTGGGCTCTTGATTCATCCAACCAGAAAATAGCCGGATTACCTGTAGCTTTTGCTCTAGATACCGCTAATTTAACCCAATCTTGAATCGGTGCATCTTTCACTTGGCAAGCTCTCCAAATATCTCCTGATTCTACTTCACTGCTCATCAAAACGGTTCCATTTGCATCAACAACGCGAACGGTTCCAGCAGCTTTCATTTGGAAAGTTTTATCGTGTGAACCATATTCTTCTGCCTTTTGCGCCATTAAGCCGACATTCGAAACAGAACCCATTTCACGAGGATCAAACGCACCATTTTCTCTACAGAAATTGATGGTTTCTTGATAAATGCTAGCATAACTTGAATCAGGAATCACCGCTAAAGTATCTTGCAATTGCCCGGCTTTGTTCCACATTTGTCCTGATGTACGAATCATCGCTGGCATCGATGCATCAATGATGACGTCGGAAGGAATATGTAAATTGGTAATTCCTTTGTCCGAATTTACCATGGCTAAAGCTGGACCATGGTTAAAAGCATGTTCTATTGCTGCTTCGATATCTGCATGACCTTTTACTTTATCTAACATGTCCGCCAGACCATTGTTGACATTCACTCCTAATTCATCTAATTTAGCAGCGTATTTTTCAAAAACCTCTGCAAAAAAGGCTTTTACGATATAACCAAAAATAATTGGGTCTGAAATTTTCATCATGGTTGCTTTCATATGCACTGAAAACAAAATACCATTTTCTTTCGCATAACGAATTTGAGCGTGAAGGAATTCCATCAAAGCACTTTTACTCATAAACGTTGCGTCCATGATTTCGCCAGCTTGAATTTTTAAATCGGCTTTTAACACCTCTTTTGCGCCATCCTTAGATGTAAATTCAATGGATACGGAAGTCGGTTCTTGGAATAACACCGATTGTTCGTTGGCTCTAAAATCTCCCGCTTCCATAGTAGCTACTTTGGTCTTCGAATCTTTTGACCAAGCCCCCATCGAATGTGGATTTTTTTTCGCGTATTCTTTAACGGCTCTTGGAGCTCTTCGATCAGAGTTTCCTTCGCGTAATACCGGATTTACAGCACTACCTTTCACTTTATCGTAAGCTGCGCGTATCTTTTTTTCTTCATCGGTCACTGGATCAACAGGATAATCTGGAATTGCAAATCCTGCAGCTTGTAATTCATCAATTGCAGCAGTCAATTGAGGCACTGATGCACTGATGTTCGGCAACTTAATGATGTTTGCTTCAGGTTTATTCACCAATTCTCCTAACTCTGCTAGGGCATCATTTACACGTTGATCCGCATTTAAGTAGCTCGGGAAGCTAGCTAAAATTCGGGCTGCAACAGAAATATCTCTTGTTTCGATGTCTATTCCAGCTGATGCTAAAAAGGATTTTACAATCGGTAAAAAAGAATACGTTGCCAAGGCTGGTGCCTCGTCTGTCATGGTGTAAATAATTTTTGGTGTGTCCATAGTTTGGATTTTTGTCGAATTAATTAACTAAATAAAAGGGTTTCAAGCCTAAAATTTTCTCATTTCAAAGTTAGCCTTTTTAATCAAATTAACAAGATTGGAAGACAAATAAATGCTCCCTATTCGCTTTGTGTTTTTAAACTTACTTGCTGAGCAATTGGTTTTTTAATAGCGCGAAAATTAGAGGCACGCCTGCTCCTATAAATAGGATTACTGCATCTGGAAGCGGGATGAAAAATGCCGCACCTGTCAATAGACAGAAAAAAGACAGCAGGTACATGAGTTTGATGCGATAGTTTAGAAAGATGTCCTGTGCATGGATTCTTTCATATAATTTAGGTTGTAAAAATTCGATTTTGTAGCGCTGATAATTCACTAAGGCTAAGAGCGGAAATAATATCAATCCTTGCGGAATACCTCCGAGATCAGTATACTTTAAAAAATTCCAAATCTCTATTAAAAATTGAATGCTCTCGTTTTGCGTCAACACCAAAAGATGTAAAACTGCGATGAGTGCAAGGGTAAGAAAAAGCCATTGTAAGGCATTCGTTTTTGAAACGTCCCCTTTAGACTTATTCATTTTTAAGTATTCCACAATTGTTTGAAATACAAGGTCTAATATGAAAAACAAGGCAATAAAATACAAGGACCAATTCCACCAAAAATACCCCATCAATGGAATTGCCGCATCACCAATTGCTTGAATTAATCGCTGATTTTTCATCGTAATTTTTCAGCCCTTTCTTTAGAAGGCAAGTAGTCCGGGTTATATTTTAAAGCCTTTGCGTAAGATTGTAAGGCTCTGGTTATATCCCCTTTGCTTTCCCAACAAGTACCTAAATTATGCCAAGCCTCTACCAAACGAGGTTCGCTAGTAATCGCTGAATTGTAATAGTACATTGCGCTATCAATATCATTGTAATTGTATTGTTTGATTACCCCAATTTGATTTAGGGCCATGACTGCTGTGGTATCTACACGAAACATTTTTCGATAAATCGGTAAGGCACTTTGATAATCGCCAAACAATTGTTTTGCATACGCTAAAGCAAAAAGCACATCTGGATTTTTGGGTTGCAATTTGGCTGCGGTTGTAAAATATTCGATACACACCACATTTTCTTCTTGTTGGTAAAGTGTACCCAGCATCAAATACGCTTCAAAAAATTTAGGGTCTTGTTGTACCGCCGTTTCGTAAGAGGATTTCGCTCGGTCGATTTTCCCTAGGATCAAATAATTAGTTCCTTTTAAGGTGTAGGCATCTCTGTTTTTTTGATCGATTCTCAAGGCTTGATTGATGTATTCGAAGGATTTATCGAAATCCATTTGTTGACTATAAGTAGACGCTAAACCAATTAATGCTTTTGTGTTTTTAGGATTTTTTTTCACCAAGGTTTGGTAATGTCTTTGCGCAATAAAGACTTCCTTCGAACTTCTATTTGGACGGTTATTTAATACATTCGCATATAATAAACGAGCGTCTTGATTGTTAGAATCTAAACGAAAAGCTTTAGCACCATCTTGAAGGGCTTTATCAAAATCAAATTGTTTTAACTTTTCTTCTCCATGACGAATAATAATCGGTAAACTATCTGGAAATTGCGCCAATAAACTATCGATGTCTTTTGGAGTGTAATTTCCAGTTTCATTTTTACCGGTGCAAGCAAGTAATTGAATCAGTAAAAAACTTCCGTATAAATATTTCATTATTTGTGAGTTAATGCTTTAAATAATCGAATGATTTTTTTGCGAAATAAAAAAAGCAAGAGTAAATATGGAATCGCCATTAAATAAAGAATACCATAGTTAATGTTCGTTCCAAAAGAAGCCTCATCTAATTCACTACCTTGTTCTGTCAACATTTTACATTGAGAACATCCTTGTGCTTCCAAAACACTGGAAACAAGGACAAATCCGATTAGAAATAACCACTTTTTATTCATAATACAAAATTAATGAATTCAGCGGTAAATCAAACGATAAGACCAATAATTTATCCCTTGTAGCGCATTCGAGCCGATCTGCCCCTTCTTCCTTTGAATAAAGAATGGTCATAATTGGTGAAGGATAAGGAAAATTCCAAGGAACCGCCTTTATAAGCTCTTGCCAATTTACTGATGGTGATATCATAGGAAAGTCCAAACTTAAAGCCCTTATACTCTACCATAACACTCGGAACAACGGCATCTTTGACTCTGAAATAAGCTCCAAATCCAAAAAATGCGTCTTGCGAATTTCCAGTAATTTTTGTTCCATCCTGAAAACGATGTTGCAACATTCCACCTAAGATGGTTTCCAAGTGCGGTCCTTGAATAAACTGTAACGCGGATGCATTAATCGACCATTTCGAGCCCACAAATTCTTTCAAAAATCCGGCGTGAAAGGCAAATTTTCGATACATTCGATCTCCATCCACCGTAATGTATTTCATTTTTGGTTGATTCAAATGGTAACCAGAAACACCTAGTTGCAATTTAAAATCAGCATCTCTTTTAAAAGACTTTTGACCTCCATCAAACACATAATACAATCCCCCAGATACATCGGCATAGGTAAAAGTATTAAGTGCATTTGCTTCTCCGGATAAAATGGTTTGGTCAAATTGGGTGCCATTCCATTGTGACATGAAGGACAGTCTAGAAATATCACCTTTGCGATTTCCAAATCCACCTTGAATACCGGCGGATAAAATATGACCATCAGCCATGGGAAGAATGCCGGAAAGGGTTAACGATCCGTACTGCGTGCCAAATTTTGCATCTCCTCCAATATCGTTGTAAAATTGAACTCCTAATCCCAAATGCGCTTTATCATTTCTCTTGCTTTTACCAAAGTTGACATCCGCTGCAATATTGGTGGTCATAAATTGAGTGCTTGCTCCTAACCATTGATTGCGGTGGTTGATGATGATGCGCTCCCAACCATCAAATACTCCCGCAGCAGCCGGATTGATTAACAATGGGGTTTGGGCAGTCTGCGAAAAATGAACGTCTTGACCAAAGGAAGAACCTATTGATCCAAAGCAAACAAATATGATCCAAATCTTTTTCATCTGTTTAATGTAAAACGGTGATATTTCCTGAAATAGTTTTTGACGTTCCATCTTTGAATTTTACTTCAGCCACATAAGCATAAACGCCACTATTTACCAATTTTCCTTTATACGTGCCATCCCAAGTAAATGCTTTGTCGGAGGTTTGTACGATACGATTCCCCCAACGGTCATAGATGGAGAAAACAAACGTAGCGACATCTTTCCCAACAATCAATCGGAAGTTTTCATTCGCTGAATTTCCAGCACCGTCTGGGGTAAATCCAGTTGGCACAAAGAAGCCATTCACACAATCTAAACCAACATCATTCGGGTCGCAAGGGTCTAAAGGATTTGTTCCGTTTGTTACTTCCGTACCATCATTGATGCCATCGCCATCCGTATCTGGATTATTAGGATCTGTTCCCAAAATTCCCTCCTCAGCATCCAACAAACCATCGCCATCGGTATCAACATTACAACCCGGGAAATTAGCATCCGGATCACATGGATTCAATGGATTTGAACCTCCTGTAATTTCATTGCCATCATTAATTCCATCGCCGTCTGTATCTGGATTTGTTGGATTCGTTCCGTTTGCTCCTTCTTCCGTATTGGTCAATCCATCCCCATCTTGGTCGCATGGACCTGCATTTGGATTTGGAATACAAGGATCTGAGTTGGCAGGATCATTTTCATCATTTACGCCATCGCCATCGGAGTCGGTAATCGACGATTCAAGTGCATCAATGATGCCATCGCCATCCGTATCAATTGGATTAGAAGGATCAGGTCCAATTTCAACGCAATCATTTTGACCATCGCCATCGGTATCTGGATTCGTAGGGTCAGTTCCCGCTAAAACCTCATCCGTATTCAAACATCCATCGCCATCTAAATCTGGATTGTCCGGAATAAAAATAGCCGTAATGGTCACCGGAGCATTGATATTCATACCATTGGTATCCTCTGTTATTGGCGCGATCATGGAACCAGTCGTGTATTCCCAATGGTCGAAGACAAAACCAGGAATAGCTTTCGCAATGGTATTGGTTTGAATGCCTCCATAATATTGGGTTGTCCAAGGATATGATGGTGCCCACACAGAATTCACTTTAATGTTTCCACTATTCGCAGGACTCACATTAAAGGTCACATTAAAAGGTCCTGTCAAACTGTAACAATCAATTAAACCTTGCTCTAAAGCAGCACATCTTAAATTGATAAAGTCACGCATATCTTGCACATTTCCTTGCCACCCTGCTAAAGTTCCTCCCCATTTCGTTACTTGTCCACTCATTTCTGGTGTAATTTCATTGATCATAGAATCTAATAATTGATTCATGTAGGCACAAGAAAACTTCGTGTTGACAAGATCAATATACCGGGTAATATAATATTGCTCAACTACAGGATTTTCATTGATTAATTTCGTTAGAATTTGGGTATGACCTTGACCCCCAGGATTTGGTAAATTCTCTACATTACAAGGGTCTGCATTAGCAGTTGGATCGGGAATTCCCGTATAATTAATATAATGCC
>JALRIV010000109.1 GCA_023255275.1 Crocinitomicaceae bacterium
CAAACCATTTTGTTTCATTGGGCCACAAAACAGAATGTTTACCCTTCATCACTTCCTCAATGTAGGGTTTTAAGGTGTCGTAATCTTGCAAAGGAACTTGATTTCTAAATTGCTGATAATCTTTTATTTCTTTAAACTGATATTGTTCTCCCCAAGCCGTATAAGCGCCGTCTTTGAGTAATTTATGGAATAACTCTTGCTGCACCTCTATTGGATATTTTTTGAACAAATCAATTTGATGAATCCGTTTCTTAATTAGCCAAGAAAAAATAGAATTAAAGGGCATCGTGAATAATTAGATACTAAAGATACTAAAAAAAATGGGGTTTCAAAATGAGGAATCTATGAAAGTTCGTAGGATGATAAAAATCGCTTTCTGTGTTTGATGATATGAAAAGAGCATGCCATAAAAAAGGCTTCCACTAGGAAGCCTTTTTTAAAATCTTTAGATTTTTTTATCCCCAAATTAATACGGATGCTAAAATCGCTAATGCAACAATCGTGAAAATAGTTCCTACCGCTGCTGTACTTTCTTCGAAAAAATTATCTGGCATAACTCGTTTTTTTTGTAAATATATAAAATTTTTAATCGGTAGAAGCCAAATTAATCTCTAGATCCAAATAATCTAAGCAATGATAAAAACAAGTTCACAAACAAAATGTAAAGTTGTAAACCTCCAACGATTGACAATTTTTGACGATCCAAACCACTCAAAGATTCATCCTGAGAAATGTGCTTCAACTGTTGCATGTAATAAGCGGTTAATCCTGTAAATACAAATACTCCGATGATTGAAATGACAAAATCCATCATTTCACTTTTCATAAAGATATTGACAATGGCAGCGATAAACATTCCGATAAATAGCATGTATAACAAACTTCCCATTTTAGTTAGGTCTGTTTTTGTTGTGTACCCTAAAATCGCCATTCCAGCAAAAGCACCTGCAGTTACAAAGAAAGTCATGGCAATGGCTTGTCCTGAATACACTAAAAATATTGAACCTAAACTTAAGCCCATTAATGCAGAATATGCAATGAACAATATCATTAAAACTGCCAACGACAATCTTCTGTAGGCCATTTGAATCAGCAAACCTAAGCCAAGTGGAGCAAAAGCTACCACATAAAATAATGGAGCAATTCCTCCGGTTTCCTGATTAACAAAATATTGGATAAAAAATTCTGGAGTTCCAGCCATATAAGCAATAGAACCAGAGATGGCTAATGCGGCAAACATATACCCATAAACAGAACGGAAGAATTCTTTCGTAATTTCTTTTGAATAACTCCCACTTTGATCTAATAAACTATTGAAATCCATAATCTTATATTTTAGTTAATGTAATTTTGCTTGTACTAAATTAATAAATTCTTTTCTGGTTGCATCATTTTTCATAAAAAGTCCTGTAAAAGCACTCGATGTGGTTACTGAATTTTGTTTTTGCACACCACGCATTTGCATACACATGTGGGCACATTCGATGACAACAGCAACTCCTTTCGGATTTAACGTGCGTTGGATGCAATCTCTAATTTCGATGGTCAAGCGTTCTTGTACTTGCAAACGTCTTGAATACGCATCCACTACCCTTGGAATTTTACTTAATCCTACAATCTTTCCATCTGGAATGTAGGCAATATGCGCTTTCCCAAAAAAGGGCAGCATGTGATGCTCGCACATGGAATAAACCTCGATATCTTTCACAATTACCATCTCGGAATAATCTTCATGAAAAATTGCTTCTTGAATCAGTTCATCCGGATTAATATGGTATCCTTGTGTTAAAAATTGCATGGACTTAGCCACCCTTTCAGGGGTTTTAAGTAATCCTTCTCTTTCAGTATTTTCACCTAAATCTCCTAAGACTTCTTTGTAAAGTGTGGACAGTTTTTCGGTGATTTGGTCATTTAATTTGAATTCTTTCACGTAAAAAGTTTTAATGGAATAAACGTAAGATACCTAAAAAGGTTCATTACCACCATAATATTCAACAAAATTATTTTCTGTCTCTATCAATTTTATTTTCACTAATTCCCCACCTGCTTGTGCAATCGGCTCTTTGATGATGTCCCAAATTTGAATCACCATATTTTCAGTAGAGGCCAACATTCCTTTCAAAAAGGGAACGTCCATATTCAAATTTTTATGATCTAAGGGTTCAATCACCAATTCCTTAATGATATCACTAAGATCTTTCAAATTGATTACAAAACCCGTATCTTCATTGGGTAATCCTTTTACAGTGACGTAGATACTGAAGTTATGTCCGTGCCAATTTTTGTTACTACACTTTCCAAATACCTCCCAGTTCTTTTCTTCAGACCAATCCTCTCTCCATAATTTATGTGCAGCATTGAAAGTCTCTCTTCTTGTAATGTATACCGTTTTCACGCTTGTAATTTTTCGACAAAGATACGACCAAATGTTGTATCCTACTCCATTTTCCCGAACAATTAATGAATTTTAACGATTCCTCAAAAGGATTCAAATAATACTAAATCTGTTGTATCTTTGCACCTATGGAAGAACGATTGGATAAATTATTGATGGACCGTAAACTAGTTACCACCCGAGCTAGAGCCGAACAAATCATTAAAGAATTTGGTGTGAAAGTCAACGGGAAACTGATTCAAAAAACAGGCAAGAAATTTCCAATCGACGCACACATTGAAATGATTCAAGAAGAAATTCCCTACGTTTCGAGAGGTGCATACAAACTTTTAGAGGCCATAAATACTTGGGGAATTAACGTAGAAGGGGCTACTGCGATGGATGTTGGTGCCTCAACAGGAGGTTTTACAGAAGTTCTGCTTCAACATCAGGCTGCCAAAGTTTATTGTGTTGACGTGGGATCCAATCAGTTGCATGAAAAAATTCGTTCTAATCCTAAAGTGATCAATTTAGAAAAAACACATGTCCGTATATTAACGACCCAATTGATTCCAGACCCAATTGATGTATGTGTCATCGATGTTTCTTTCATTTCAATCACTAAAATTTTCCCTTTTATTCACACCTTCTTACAACCAAGTGCAACAGTTATTGCTTTAATTAAACCTCAATTTGAGGTTGGCAAAGAAAATATTGCCAAAGGAGGGATTGTGAAAAACAAAAAATTGTATCCCCAGATTTTGGATGAAATTAAAACGGTGGCTCAATTTAATCAGTTAAAGCCCGAAGATGTTATCGAATCACCAATTTTGGGGGGTGATGGAAACCGCGAATTTTTAATGCTACTCCATAAAATGGAAGCTTAATTTTTGGTAATCTCCTGAACTTTTCATAATTTGTAATAAATCCACATATTCAACGTATGAAAAAACATCTATTCACTTTCATTTTGTTTGCAGGTATTGCATTGAACGCTAACGCGCAGCAACTTTGTGGACATAATTCAAGCACTTGGGCAAATGAGATGAGTCAATACCCTACGCAAACGCAATTTATTGCGAAGGCTGGTACGATAGCTTATATCCCCTTGAAAATTCATTACATTAGACATACGGACGGCAGTTTTTCAAACAATACCGACCCTAACAAAATGATTGAATCCATTTTACAACTGAATCGCATGTGGGATCCCATTGGCGTTCAATTTTATTTAGCTGGAGGAATCAATTACATCGATAACGACGCATACCTAAATGTGGAAAGAACACAACCTATTCCCTATTTTGCTAACAAGGAGCCCGGAGTCGCCAACGTATTCATCGTTGATGGTTGGTTGCAAAATGGGCAACAAGATTGGGCAGCAGGTTGGGGTAGCCCTGGACAAGTAGAGTTAAACAGTACGATTTTGAGTTTGGTTTCTCATGAATTTGGACATTTCATGACCCTAGCACACACCTTTGACACTGGGAATGGGGTTGAAAACGTAGATCGTACCGGTCCAAATAGCAATTGTGCAATAGCTGGTGATGGTATTTGTGATACTGATGCCGACCCTTATGGGCTTCAGGCTGGACAATACCTTGGTGCTACGCATAAAGACACCTTGTGTCATATCCAATCCAATACTACCGATTTACATGGCGTCTTGTACCAACCTCCTTACGACAATATCATGTCCTACCATACTGGTGATTGCGGTCGAATTTTCACAGCAGGTCAGTTCACTAAAATGTTAGCAGGATTTCAAGCAAATCATGCCGCTTATCCCGATTATGTTGGTGTTGGAATGGTTAATTCAGGCCCTAACAATGTAAGTACTACGATGCTACACGGAATACCATATTTGACTTGGACCAATCAAAACGGCGCATTAGGAACATCCATCGAATATTCTACAGATTCTGGTACTACTTGGGAAATTGCTGGCGGTGTTTTAGCAGGCGTTTCTGAGTTCCCACTTTACCAAACCAAACCAGGTCTTGATTATCAAATTAGACTGAAACACATCAACAATAAAAATGATTATTCAACACCTATTTCGTATTCTTCTGTTTATGCTCTGCCCGATATCCCGTTTTTTAACAGACAAAATCTTACCGACTTACAATCCATTGGAGGGGTAAAAATCACCAATACCCTTGTCGATAATTCCACCAATGACAACCAAAGTTATTCGTTGAATTATTATACCCCTACCCCAGAATTACAAGTTGGCGTAGATTATCCCATGGAATTAAAAATTGGAACAAATCAAGGAGGATCAGGTGGCTTTTCCTACTTCGCGGTTTACTTAGATGAAAATAATGATGGCGATTTTGATGATGCTGGAGAAACCAAATACCTTAAAGCGAATGGAGGTCTAGAATGGACTGTAAACTTCAATTTGAATGTTGGTATTAATGCAATTGGTGGACCCCGAATTTTAAGGGTAAGGTCATTTTTCCAAGCAGGAATCCAAGATCCTAATAAATTTTCGATTTTTTCGGAAACTGAAGATTACATCGTTTACCTCAAAACGAGTGGAATAACCGCAGGTGTCGATCCATTAAACCAAAATTCAAATACCGTATTATTTCCAAATCCAAATCAAGGAGAGTTTACCCTTATGGTAGATAATCTTACAGAAAAGATTTCCTTAACTGCCTTAGATGGAAAAGTTGTTTTCGAGGATCAGACCATTGAAAAAGGACAAATTAAACTCAATGTTTATCAAAATCCAGGAATGTATTACTTAAAAATCATCTTTCAAGATGGAAGTATAGAGCATATTCCTCTTATTATTAGATAAACATATCTTAAATTTGTTTGTTATATCTGAAAATAATTGAATTGTTTAGAACAATTCAAAATAAGGTTTCTATCTTTGTACTCTATTATGGAAAATGAACAAAAAAAATGGTTTAATGTCAGAGAAATTAGAGAACAATTTCCTGCATTAAGGCAAAAAATATATGGTAAAAATCTAATTTACTTTGACAATGGGGCAACCTCTCAAAAGCCTCAAGTAGTATTGGATGCGATCAATCAATATTATTCCAAAGATAATGCGAACATCCACCGAGGAGTGCATTACATGAGTCAAAAGGCAACGAACGAATATGAGTGGGCAAGAACAACCATTCAAAAGTACTTAAACGCCAAAAAATCTGAAGAAATTATTTTCACTAAAGGAACGACTGATAGTATCAACTTGGTTGCCTTTTCTTTTGGTGAGTTGATGAAAGAAGGAGACGAAATCATCATCTCAGCGATGGAACACCATTCCAACATTGTTCCGTGGCAAATGCTTTGTTTGAGAAAAAAGACGGTTTTGCGGGTAGCTCCTATTAATGAGCGAGGGGAATTGATCATGGAGGAGTTTGAAAAATTGTTGAATACAAAAACAAAACTTGTCGCCATTACTCATATCTCAAATACTTTAGGTACCATCAATCCGATCGAAGAAATTATTGAGAAATCGCATGCAGTGGGAGCAAAAGTGTTAATCGATGGAGCACAATCCATTCAACACATGCCGATCGATGTGCAAGCCTTAAATTGTGATTTCTATTGTTTTTCCTCCCATAAAGTTTTCGGACCAAC
>JALRIV010000010.1 GCA_023255275.1 Crocinitomicaceae bacterium
ATTGGTGGTTTCATTTGTGCTGAAGAAAGCATCGTGGAATTTTTACGTTACAACATGCGTTCTCAAATGTTCGCTAAAGCGTTACCGATGACCATTACAATTGGGGCTAGAAAACGTCTTGAATTATTGAGAACTCGTCCAGAATTGAAAAACAAATTGTGGGAAGTAACCAATGCATTACAATCAGGGTTTAAAAACGCTGGATTTGATATCGGTGCTACGAATTCTCCAGTTACTCCAGTTTTCATGAAAGGTTCTTTGGCTGAAGCAACAAACTTAACGTTCGATTTAAGAGAAAATTACAACATTTTCTGTTCTATTGTAATCTATCCTGTAGTTCCAAAAGATGTAATCATGTTAAGAATTATTCCTACAGCAGCTCATACGTTAGAAGATGTAGAATATACGATCAATACTTTCAAAGCGTTAAAATCGAAGTTAGATGCAGGTGCATATAAATCAGAAGATTTAGCCACTGTTGAAGTTGACGATAAAAGAAAAACGATTTAATTCTTAAATTTTATAGTAAGGACCAACTTAAAAGTTGGTCCTTTTTTTTATCTATGGAAAATCATTCCCATCTAAACGACCTGTTAAAGGCCATTGATTTTGAAGAAAAAGAAGAGCAAATTCGTTTTCAAATTGAAAAAAACAGTTCCTTATCTCAATTGAAAAAAGAAGGCTACGCCTTACATCCTTTACATATTCAAAAACGTTCCTTTGGATTTGCCGATTACCCTGAATTCAGCTTTAAATTCCCTTATCCTTTCGAGTCAAAATCGATGCGGGATGGTGCCGCTGTTGAATGTTTTCTTCAAGGAGAGGAACCCATCAAAGGAATACTTCTACAATTCAACGGACAATATGGCGAGGTACGTTTATTTACAAGTGATTTTCCCGATTGGATGGATGAAAAAGGAGTTGGTATTAAATTAACCCCTGATCTCAAAACACTGGATTTGATGCGTAAAAGCATTAAAGATATTCCATCGATGCCGACCTTACAAACCATTTTAAATAAAATTGATGGGAATGAAGAGGTATTGGTAAGGGAAGTGAAATCAAGATTAGCTGATGAATTTCCAGGCCTTAATGCTTCACAACAAAATGCAGTGCAAGCCATTATTGAAAATACGGACTTATTGGTCTTGCATGGCCCTCCCGGAACAGGTAAAACAACGACGCTCTTCGAAGCCGTAAAGGCACTTCGAAATCAAGGTAAAAAGATTATTTTTTCTGCCCCAAGCAATACCGCTGTAGATCATTTTGGTCATTTATTAATGCAAGCTCAAATCCCATTCCTACGGGTGGGGAATCATATTAAAACAAGTGCATCACTTTTACCCTATACGATTGAGGGTAAACTGAAGGAAACAAAGGTATTGAAGGAGATCAAACAACTGAAAATTAAAGCTGAAGAACTCCGGAAAATTGGCCATCAGTACCGAAGAAATTTTGGAAAAGAAGAGCGTTTGCAACGACAAGCTATTTTTCAAGAAATCAAATCGATTCGAAAAGAAATCAAATCGATTCAACAGTACGAAGAAGCTAAAATCATTGATGAAACCCAAATTTTCATAGGAACACCCGTTGGCATTTACGATACCGATTTACGAACTATTACTTGCGATCACCTTATTATCGATGAGGCAGGTCAATGTTTAGAGCCGCTAGCCTGGAGTCTATTCAAACACAGTGAGCACATCACCTTAGCTGGGGATCATTTTCAGTTGCCTCCTACAGTACTTTCCATCGATGCAGCAAAACTTGGACTGCAAGTATCGATCCTAGAACGAGTCATGAAAGGAAACCATCAGTATTACTTGTTAGACACGCAATACCGCATGCCTGAAACCATTGTTGGATTTTCGAATGGATATTTTTACGATCATCAAATCAAATCCGAAAAAAAACGCACTGATTTTCATAATACCCTGCATTTTTATGATACAGCAGGTATGGATAACGAGGAAAAATCAGATAACGAACAAAACAGTTCGTTCTATAACCCTTGTGAATTGGAAGGTGTCGAAAAAATCATTCAATTCAATGGCTTAAATCCTCAAGAAACCGTAATGATATCCCCATACCAAGCTCAAGTGGAAAAAGCAAAGGAACATTTTCCAGCGCTCAAGAGAATAGCAAGTATTGATAGTTTTCAAGGACAAGAAGCGACAAATGTCATTTTATCTTTAGTACGAGCAAATACTGAAGGTAATATCGGCTTTTTGAAAGATTATAGAAGAATTAATGTAGCCATGACGAGAGCTCAAGAAAAATTATTCATCATCGGCGATTCTGCTACCTTAGGCAGTGACCATTTTTTCAATGCTCTAATCAGTTATTTTGAAGAAAAAGGAAGTTACCATTCCCTTTTTGAGATTTATTATTAAATATTCATTGAAAAGACCTAATTACATAATAATCTTTGAAAAATATTCATTTCAATCAATTAACTGACTCTTTTTCATTAATTTAAAAGAAACCTTAAACCGATGAAAAAGCATAGTCCTAAAATATTTATCATGGATGATGATAAATTTTTCGCAAATATTTTGAAGAATTATTTAAACAATCAAAATATGGAAGATGTCCATGTCTTTCATGTGGAACTCGATTTATTAAAAAATTTACCAGAAGAACCAGATTTAATCATCATGGATCACACTTTGGAAAATACAACAGGTTTAGAGATGATTGAAATTATCAAACGTGCTAAACCAAGGACACAGTTCATCTATTTATCAGCCCAAGAATTTTATCACATTGCCATCAAGGCCATGAAATTGGGTGCTATAGATTACATCGAAAAGAATCAACGTTCATTTGATAAGTTAAAATCGATTATTGATAAAATCAATATTACCACGAATCATTTTGAAGACCTCAGCACAATTCCAAAGCTCAGATCTGAAATTCTAGCGATGCGTTAACTACATATAATGTTCAATAAACCATTAATTTGTTCTGAGGTATGAGTTGAATGAATGGAAATACGAATTCCTTCCTCGCCTTTTTTAACGGTAGGCGACCATATCACTTTAATACCAAAACCACGAACAGAAGCAGAGGATTCAATTGAAAGTAATTGATCTGATGAAAACCGTAGCATTTGAATAGGACTTTGAGCATCTGAAATTAATCGGCTTTCGTCTTTAAAATGGGATCTAAAGTAATTTAGATTTTCTGCAAGTTGCTTGCGTTGATTATTTAAATTCAAATCTAAAATTTCTTTAATTCGAAGGACATCATAGGGAGATAATGCTGTCGTATAAATAAAAGGTCTTGCAAAATTGACTAAATAGTCAATCAGTATTTTCGACCCCAATACAACGGCGCCTTGAGCACCAAAAGCTTTTCCAAAAGTCATGATTCGCGCAAACAAATGATGCTGCAAGTCCAAACTCACAGCATAACCCGCACCATCATCTCCAAAAACTCCTCCAGAATGCGCTTCATCTACGATTAATTCAAAAGGATACACTGACTTTAATTCCACCAACTTTGCCAGAGGAGAAAATGTACCAGACATCGAGTACAAACTTTCAACATACACAAAAATCTTTTGCGTTTTAAATTTATTCAGTAACCGCTCTAGGTCTTGAAGATCATTGTGCTTAAATCGGTAGTGTTTCCCTACAGAAAGTCGCAAACCATCCTTAATACTGGCATGAATTTCTTCATCATATAAAACGATATCTTCTTTTTGAAAAAGGGCACTGCAAAGGCCTAAATTAGCCACATATCCGGAATTAAAGACTAATGCAGCTTCAGAACGAAAAATAGTGGCACATTTCTGTTCGAGATCCATAAAATTTTCTGAATTTCCTCCAATGAGTCGGGAACCAGTAGAAGCGAATCTTTCAGATGGAAAATCTTGCAAGGTATATGTCGATAATCCTAAATAATCATTGGAATAAAAATCAATTCCATGAAAAACAGAAAGGGAACGCAATGTCCCCTCCTCTAATCTTTTATTTAAACGATCTTGTAATCGATTAAGCATTCGTTACCGTCACTTTCCTTGGTTCAAACCCTTCCTTTTTCGCAGCCTCCAAACGCTCTTTTCTTAGCTGTTCATCTTCCTTTCTTTTCTTAAGAATTGGGTCTTCATGAGTAACTGGTTTCTCTCCATCTGCAAAAGATTCCTTAGGTACTAGTCCAAGAATTTTAAACATTTCCATGTCCTCATTGAATTCAGGATTAGGCGTCGTCAACAATTTTTCTCCAGCAAAAATAGAACTTGCTCCTGCAAGGAAACATAAGGCTTGTCCTTCCATCGACATTTTAGTTCTTCCCGCAGAAAGACGCACCACTGATTTAGGGAAAGCAATGCGTGTGGTAGCAACCATGCGAATTAACTCCCATTGTTCAATCGGTTTTTGATCCGCCATAGGCGTACCTTCAACCGCTACAAGTGCATTAATGGGAATAGAATCTGGTGGTGTTTCCATTTCCATATAAGACATTAATAAACCTATTCGATCCTCAATGGCTTCTCCCATTCCTATAATTCCTCCTGAACAAACGGTTAGTCCAGCTTTTCTTGCGTTTTCAATCGTATTTAAACGGTCTTCATATTCTCGCGTTGAAATGACATCTTTGTAAAAATCTTTAGAAGTATCTAAGTTGTGGTTGTAAGCAAATAATCCTGCGTTTTTTAATCTTTTCGCTTGATCTTCATTCAACATACCTAAAGTACAACATACCTCCATGTCCATATCGTTCACGGCCTGCACCATTTCCACTACTGAATCAAAATCACGGTTATCGCGAACCTCTCTCCATGCTGCCCCCATACAAAGTCGAGAAGACCCATTTTCTTTAGCTGCTTTGGCTTGTTCAATTACCGATTCTACCGACATTAATTTATGCGTATCCACATCCGTATGATACCTTGCCGCTTGCGGACAGTAGCCACAATCTTCAGGACATCCACCTGTTTTAATACTCAACAAAGTAGACATCTGCACTTCACGCGGATTGTGAAATTGACGATGTACAGTTGCTGCTTCAAATACTAACTCAAGAAGAGGTTTGTTATATAATTCCAATAATGACGCTTTGGTCGAATATGCTGGATTAACTTTCATACGTTTTTATTTTAATGCTTTCAGGTTGCAAATATAAGAAAAGTGTTTTTAAGAACGGTATAAAATACAAGTAGCATAAGCTTTTATCGCCTTACTTTGTCCGAAAGAATCAACCTGCTCGTGGGTTGTTGCTTTAATAGAAATCTGATCTTCGTTTGATTCTAATATTTCGGCAATGATTTTCTGCATGGCCGGAATATGCGGATTTACTTTTGGTTTTTCTAAAATGACCGTACAATCTAAATTTCCTAAGAGATAACCTTTATTTTTTACCAATGCAAAGGAATCGCGCAAAAGAATGGTAGAATCGATATTTTTATACTTTGGATCTTTATCCGAAAAATGAAACCCGATATCTCTTAGGTTCAATGCGCCTAACATGGCATCACAGACAGCATGAAGCAACACATCTGCATCAGAGTGTCCCAAAGCACCAAAATCAGCTTCCAACTCAACACCTCCGATAATTAATTTTCGATCGGAAACCAATTGGTGCACATCGACACCAAAACCAATTCGGTATGGAAAATTTTTATAGTCCATTTGCAGCATCTACCTTATCGGATTGTTTATCTCCAAAAGTTAATCTCAAGGTAAATCTCAGGGTATTTGCAAGTGGGGATTGCCTATTGAAAGCAAAAAGATAAGAGAAATCAAATCCAAACATATTGTATTTCAACCCAAATCCAAAATTAATAAACTGACGATTCCCTTTATTTTTGTTCTCATAAAAATAACCTCCACGAAGCGCAAACAAGTTGTTGTACCAGTACTCCATACCATAACCAAGGTTGATTTCAGATAATTCTTCCTTCAATCGTGATCCTTTTACAATTTTAGCCTTGCCGTTGGCATCCAATAAATAATTACCATTGGCGTCTTTCTCAATCACACCAGGTGCATCGTAAAAAGATTGAACCATACCTTGAATAACACCCACATTATTGGATTTTCCAGATAATAAATCTCCCGATCCAAAATCATAAATGGCTGGAGTAGGTACTAATAATTTTTGAATATCTAAAGAAAAAGTTAAGGAGTTATAATCGTCAAAATTCAATTTTAATGAATTTCCAATTTTTAAATTCATCGGTAAAAAATCACGTTGATTCGTGGTTACACTTGAATAAGCAATTTTATTACCAATGTTATTAATCGTGGTTGCGAAAGCATATACCGATTTTATTCCTCCAACTTTAATTTCGTCATCATAATAAGTAAATGATAAATCTGCTGCTCCAGCAATTCCCGCTTTAGTATCTACACCTGCTACGGTTAATCCTCCTGTCAAATTTGAATAAGCAAATTTTCCGTTTAATCCAATCGCTAATTTATTGGAAAGTCTAAATGCATAGGAACCGGTAATTTCAAATTCACTAGGCTTATCATCTCGAATGACATTACCGGTATTATCAGTAAAGGTAATTTGACCTAAACTAAAATAACGCAATGCACCACCAACGGCGTGGCGTTTACCAATCTTAGAATATCCGGACAAATAAGATAAGTGAATATCTTTTGTCAATTGACGTAACCAAGGAGTATATGAAATGCCTATTTCAGATTTTTTTTCAGCAAAAATCAACATCGAAGTATTCCAATAGGTAGAAGTACTATTTGCACTCAATGCAGTTCCAGCATCCCCCATGCCCCCCACACGAGAATCAGGAGTAATTGCCAAAAATGGCATGGCCGTAGTTATGGTATTTAATTGTAAATCATTATCCGTAGCGCCAGATGAAGGTTGAGCGATTAATGAGTAGGTTCCTAAGGTGAAGAAAGAAAACAATAAGATAGATTTCTTTATGTTCATTTTTGTTGTGTTTTTTAATTTCATGGCTAAGATACTATGTTCTTTTTGATTACGTTTTAAAGTATGACTAATTTTTCTAATTTATCTACAACTTTACCATCTTCACTTCTGACCGAAAGTTTATAAATATATACCCCTTTTGCAAGTCGATCACCAAATTCATCCCTTCCATCCCAATGAATACCTTCTGAACGAAAACCACTGGTTTGAATGGTATTTTGAATCGTCTTGACCAATTTTCCGGATACCGTAAGCACATCAATTTGCACATCTAACACACTGCTCATTTGATTATGCTCAAAATAAAAATCCGTACTTGTGGTAAATGGATTTGGATAATTAAGCACATGATCTAATTTTAAAGCTTGATTCTTTGCTACAAGAAATTCTATTGAAGCTGAAGAAGAATTGTTATTCACATCCCAAGCAGTTAGGGTTATGGTATGCACCCCTTCGGAAAGTTCTGGCATTTGATAACTCAATTTACCACTTTGATAGGTGTCCAAATCAGTTCGATAGTATTCATTTAAAATAATCGGATTTGCAGAGTTTTGATCTAAAACCGCCGTCAAATCATGACCTATTCCATTTCCTACCGTATTAATTCCATTTTCATCAAATAAATCTGCCAAAAAAACAGGCTTTTCATCGGTTAATCCTTTATTAACGAAAGATCGGTCATTCATGAATAAACTAATTTCAGGACCTTGATCGTCGACAATACCATTTGGATTGAAACCACCAATAAACACATTACTGTCTGCCCCAGCAGCATCTGCGTTAGCCGAATAGGCATAATAGGAAATCTTTCCTTTTCCGATGGAATAATTGATGTCTTTCGGCACAATAAAATCAAAACTGAATTGACCATTGGTTACCGAGACATTCCCTTTGAATAAATTATTTTTTTGCAAGTTAAAATCTAAAATTGGGGAATCAGGATCTTGTCCAAGTGTTTGAAACGTTTTAGGCTTATCAAAAATGGAGGGCTCTAGATAACCGTTAAAACCAGTCAGTACATTTCCGAAATAATCTTCTACATGACCTTTAACACTTACCTTCGACAAAGCATTAAGGGTATCTAGCACTGTATTTGGCGAAAGTCCATTGATACTATCGGTAACCACTTTATAATTGGGAAGTGCAATTTTTAATGCTGGGTCGCCAATTAAAGTAAAGGCTCTTTTATTGTCAATTCCACCTGCAGCATTTTTAGTTAATCGGATAATTTCTCCAAAAGTTGAGGGTCTGAATTGTGCATCACGATCGAAAACATGCGTAAAAAACTGTTGACCGATTACCGTGTTTACACCAAAAAAGACTGGTCGAGTGGTCGTCATTAAAGCAATAGCTCCTCCTTGAGGATTAAGGGATACCAATTCACCAGCAGATACTCGATCTGGATCATCATATTTGGTAAATTCACAGGTCGCCGAGACAAATAAATTCATGCAATGAATGTTGTTCCAAGATTCAATTTGAGGAATGGTAACCACCCTTTCTGATGCCACACCCACTTCTCCACCATGACCAATGTAATTGATGATTAAGGAGCCACTTTCAACTCGGTCGGTTATGGCATTGAAAACATCAGGATAACGTTGGCCTCCCGCCTGAGAAACTTGTGTATATGCATCTAAATAGAGCTTATCAATATTCATCGAATAATTTGCTTGATCAATGATTGCACACTGTGGCTCGGCATCTTGTACAATAAAATAACCTCCCTCTTCATCGTCAGCAACTTGAACGGCTTTTAGACGCCAATCTCCAAAAGTAGATTGTTTCGAAGCATTACTCATCAATGAGTTACTTGGCTGTACATATAAATTCGAACCATTTTTCATGTAGTGTTCGATTTTGTCAACTTGCTGTTTAGCCATCGTTTGATCGGATATCAATAAACGACCTACTCCAATATCTACCATGTCATTTGGAGCCATTGACTCATTATCATCCAACATCCCGAAGTAATCATCCGAAACTAAAGCTGATATATGATTCTCCGAACTTAAAAATTGATAGGTAGGGATAAAATTATTGTTATTAGCCACCCTATTTTTTGGGTCAAAAGTTCCATCTCCAAAAAGTAATAACGAAGACGGTTTAAGACTCCCATTTTGAATGGATCGCTCGTAAAACATTTTTGCATACATTCGAATGGCTGTAGGATCAACCGCCCCTGAAGAAAACTCATTATAGATATCAGTCAAAACAGCAACATTAACGGCTTGCCCCTCACTTCGATGTAAATCAGCTAAACGATTTGCTTGTGCTAAAAATACACTCGGTGTAACAATTAATAAATCTGCTTGGGCTTGAGCGTGCAAATCTTGGTTATTGATTCTACCCATCAATTCTGGCTCCAAGAAACCTGCATTATTATGGAAGGTAACATACGTTTTTAAGGAATCTAAATTGGAAACAAAACTGAACGTCGTGCCAGATAACACACCATTCATTTTTTTAGGCATTTGACGATGCGTAACATCCCAAACCGTATAGTTTGCATTCATATTTGCCATTTCAAATGTACCAACAGCTCCTGGCGCAACCGAGGAATAATCAGAGAAATACATTTGATTCCCATACATCACCAAATCTCTTTGCGCATTGATTTCGATTCGATCTAAATAAGCTTTAATCGCAGCAGAGGTTCTGTTTAGTTGTAAGTTTAAATTTAGATTAGATGTAGGATTAGTCCAATTTAGCAAATACTCAGACCGCACCCAATCGTATGAGGTAGATGGCAAGGAAGCATTAAGTAGAGGATTCCCATTGCAAGTAACTTTGTAGAAACTACCCGAACCGTTTGTTGCATTGGTCGCAAATGAAACATCAATTTTTGCAGGACTACTTGTAATTACATTGGGAATGTAAAAACTATAATTTTTCGATAATTCCGCATCAAACAAATCCCCATACCATCTTTGTCCTGCCTTTACCAGATTTGATAAGTCTTGTTCGTAAACCGCATGAAAGTCAGACTTATTAATCGTTTGTGTCGAAGGTGCTACCACCGAATTATCATCTAAAATTCGATTAGGTGGAATAGAACTACTGATATGAATAAAGTAATAGCTGTAATCGTCATAAATGTGTTTATCAGAAATCCATTTAGATGTTGAAGGTTTAAAATATTTACGGTCTGGTCCCCAAGCATGGAATAATAAATAATCCGAGGTGTTAAAAACAGCATCATTACCATCTACCATATACAAGGCGTTATTTTGCAAGTCATCCGAACGAAAAACGCTGTTTAGTTCAGGCAATTTCCCTTCCCCATTACCGAATATATGTATACTGTTGGAATTCAGATTTTGCATATTGATTCCACAACTCGCTAAAAAAGCGTAATCGATTTTGTAAACCCCATCTTTCTTTAATCGAATTTTAAACCAAGTCCCATTCCCTAATACAGAATTAGCTACAAAATCTTTTTCATGAGCCGAATTTAAAGGCGATACTGACGGCGATAAGGTAATTTTAAAAGACTCTAATCGAAAATAAGAACCATTTAAATACAGGAACGGAAAAACGCTGACATTCGCAAAATACTCGTTTTTAGAACGATTCACCGAAGATTGAAAAACGACACCATTTTCAGTAGGCAACTGATGAGTCTGCTTTAAAAATTGCATTTCATTAGTAGAAAGTGGCGAATAATCAATCGACTCACATTCCACTTTAAAATTTCCATTTTTGAGTTTTTTCTGCCAAACATAATTCGGTGCCATTCCATTCATGGTCATTTGCTCAAAAGAGGGAACTTCAAAATCTAACCCTTGAAAATTTGCTTTTCTTGGCGATAACCATTTAAATTGAACATGAATTGTCTCTTGTGCCCAAAAAGTAAAACCGGTTAAAATGAAAAGCGTAAAAAGGATGCGCATGAATTAAAATATTTTAGGTTGTAACACTACAAAAATCATATAAAAAAAATACATTTGCATAAAAAAACGAAAAGTTTGTTTGATTATTGCAATTCTTTAATGATATTTGTAACAAAATGCGGATTATCGCGTTAAGGTAAAACATGTAAGGAAAATATTACCGAAATTAAATGAAAGGACTAAAACATATACTTGCTACATTAACGTTGTGCCTCATAGGTACATCTCAGGCGCAAGACCCACAATTCACCCAGTTTTATGCAAATCCATTGTATTTAAATCCAGCTTTTGCTGGATCACATGGTTGTCCGAGGTTTGCGATTAATTATCGTAACCAATGGCCAAGCTTGTCTGGAAATTACGTAACCTATTCTGCTTCCTACGACCAATACTTTAAAAGTATTAATGGTGGTTTTGGCGTTTTAGCTACCCACGACCAACAAGGTCAAGGTACAATTTACACTTCGATGTTAGGATTAATTTATTCCTACCACCTTAAAGTAAACCGAAAGTTTACGATGTTATTTGGCGCAAGAGCCGCTTGGTATCAAAAACATTTGGATTGGGATAAATTAACATTTGGAGACATGATTGACCCAAGAAGAGGTTTTATCTATCAAACAGGGGATGTGCCTAGAGGGGGGAATAGAGGCTTTTTTGATGCTTCTGCAGGTTTTGTAGGATTCAGTAAACGATTCTTTTTTGGTTTTGCGGCGCACCATTTAAACATGCCCAATGAATCGATGATTGTTGGTGAGTCAAAATTACCGATGCGTTTTACGGGTCACGTAGGTGCTGAAATTCCAATTGGAGGGAAATCACAATACTCCAACAATACTTCCATTATGCCGAACATCATTTACCAATACCAAAATGGTTTTCAAGAGTTAAGCATTGGAACGTATGTAAAATATGGAGTATTCCAAGCAGGAGCTTGGTACCGTAACCGCGATGCTTTCATTGTTACCATCGGATTGAATACGGGCAAATTCAAAGTAGGTTATAGTTATGATGTAACCGTCTCTAAATTAAATAATGGAGTTTCAGGTGGATCTCACGAGGTTTCGTTGGGAATCAATTTGAACTGTAAGAAAAAACCACAATCATTTAGAACGATTTCTTGTCCGTCATTTTAAACTTAAACTTAACGTCAAGATAGGAGAGAGGGTATTCCTCTCTTTTTTATTCTACATCGTACAAAAGTTTTCCTTTAATGAAGGATTTCAAAGCAAAATTCGGGGTGTAGTTAGGGTAATTTTTAACCGGTTTATCAAAGATTACAAAGGTTGCTTCTTTTGATTTCTCTAATGAACCAAGTCTGCTTTCTTCAAATGCTGCGTAAGCAGGCCAAATGGTCATTCCTTTTAATGCATCTTCGAAGTCAAGTGCTTCGTTCGCATAAAATCCATCTTTTGGTAAATTTTCCGTATTCTTTCTTTGAGTTGCAGCAAAAAGAGTAGCAAATGGATCCATCGCTTCGACCGGAAAATCGGTTCCTAAAGCAATCATTCCTGCGCTTTCTAGGATGGTTCGGTAGGCATATGCACCCGCCATTCTTTTTGTTCCTATTCGTTCTTTTGCCCATCGTTGGTCGCTGACTGCGTGCGTTGGTTGAACAGATGGAAATACCCCATATTGACCAAATAACGCAATATCGGAAGGATCAATAACTTGAGCGTGTTCAACTCTCCATCGATGATCTTTATTCAAATCAAAAACCGATTTACAAAGTTGCAATACTTCATGATTTGCAGCGTCACCTATCGCGTGAGTGTTCATTTGGTAACCAATTGATTCACATAAAAAGGCCATATTTTTGAATTCGTTCAAATCAAAGGTTACTAATCCATGATGGTCATGGCGGTCTGAATAACTCTCCTTTAGCCAAGCTCCCCGCGAACCAAGGGCTCCATCCAACATGATTTTAAAACTACGAATGGAAAGATTTTTATGACGGTATGCGCCATTTTTTTTAGCGAAAGTGATATTCTCAGGACTGGCTTGTAACATGCCATAAATATTGATATGAAACACATCTTCATCGATCCATTTCTTGAGTAATTGCACTTGATGTTGTGTGATTCCAGCTTCATGCACATTGGTTATACCGTAGGAAAGTAATTCATTTTGAATCTCCATCATGGTCTCTTTCATTTTTGATTCCGAATGTTTGGGAATGAATTTCAAGGCTAAATCAACTGCATGATCGATCAATATTCCAGTCGCCTTTCCATTTTTATGTTCGATTTCCCCACCATTAATGTTGCTATCTGGATTTAGTTTGGCTAATAAAAAATCATTGACTAATGCCGTATGTCCATCTGTTCGAATTAGAATGACAGGGATATTTGGAAAGAGTTGATTGATCGAACTGTTGTCTGGGAAACTTTTTGAACCCCAATTGGCTTCATCCCAACCGCGTCCGACAAGCGCTTTATTTGGATTTTTAGCGTGTACTTTTTGAAGTTGATACAATATGGATTCCCAACTTTTTGCACCAAATAAATTCACGGATAACTTTTGTTCAAGGTAACTAAAAAGATGGGTGTGGGCATCTGTAAATCCGGGAAATACATCTTTTCCCTTTGCGTCAATTTCTTGGTCAGCCAAATATTTGTTTAAAATTTGTCTTTCGGGGCCGACTTCAATGATTTTTCCATCTCTAATAGCCATGGCATCAAATACATTTCCTTTTTCATCCATGGTGTGAATTCGAGCATTATGTATGACCAAATCCACTTTAATACCTTTCATACAAGAGGTAAAGCTTAAAATAAGTAACAGGAAAAATAAAATTTGTTTCATCGGATTTTTTAGGTAAAAATACAAAAAATCAAACCGTTAAAACTCAAAATGAAATCCGATTTGTATTCTTAATCCTTGATTTGCAGCATAAGCATAGGATGGGTCGAAGCTAAGCGCATAAGGATTATTCGAATTCGATTGAATACTTCCATCGTTGTTAAAAACTACCTTTTTATCAAAAGGGTCCTCCGTACGCGCAATTAAAAAGGGAATGCTTTTTGTTGGGAGCCAATTCAACAGGTTTTTTACTCCGATAAATAATTTCCAATGTTCTTTTAACTTTTTAGAAATTTGCAAGTGATGTAGGCTATACCATGGCGAATAACCTGGCCTAGGATCTAATTCGGAAGCCAAAGGTAGTTTCATAGGAGAGTATAAGTTTCCTGTGTAATCAATCGTAAGTGACCATTGTGGAAAAGAATAAGAAATTGTCCAAGCTGCACTTAAATTTTCGGTTAAATAGGGAATGGTTTTTTCTTGTTTTGTAATAATTTCTTGATGAAGCAAGGTGCTTCCCAAATTGAGGGAAAGGTTTTTGAATTTATAATCTAAACTTATGTTCAGGCCGTAATTTAATACGTACCCCTCACTATTTTGATAAAGAATTTTAGTGTAATCGGCATCGTAGTTAGGGATAATTTTATTGGTGAAATAATTAAAAAATGGACTCATTTCTAAACTGATTTGATGCTCTTTTTTTACGATGATTTTTTCGTAATTTACATATAAGGCATGCAATCGTTCTGGTTTGATGTCAGGTGCAATAACCGTGGTTCTTCCTCCTGTTAAGGCAGCGTGATCTTCCGTGAATATTTGAACGACCCGATAACCGGAGCCGTAATTAAGTCTCAAGGATTGGTGTTTTTTGAAATTAAGTTTCAAACCTAAACGAGGGGTGTGAATAAAACCATGGATGAGATGAAAATCGATTCGGTAACCCAGTAAAAGCTGGTGTTTTTCATTCAGTGAAATGGTAGTTTGATTGAAGTAACCGATAGGGTGTTGAAATTCAGGTTGATTATACGCTGAAAGCGAATCGAAATAATAGGTGCCAAAAGTATTATCGTCGTAATATTGAAAACGATAACTTAATCCCTGAAGCATTTCCCATCGTTTTCGCTTCAGGGTGTGATTGAACTGATTGAACTGAACGAGTTGTTGAGCGTGAAAAGGAGTGTTTCCATAAAATGAATTTTGTTCGTGGTAAGATAAGGAATGTGTAAAGGTTAAGTGGTATTTTTCAGGAAATTGATAAGCTAAAAAATATTCTCCTCGTGTGGTATAAATGCTTTCTCCATAGATAGAATCACCTCCTCTAAATTGTGGGTCCCAACGCACATCACCACCCCATCGGTCTTCATAATAAAATCGTGTTGCGAGTGAAAGGGAGCTAGAGTTTACAAAGGTTTTACTCAATCGGTTAAATAAGGCAACCCGTTTTTGAAGTGTGAGGTCAGTAAATAAATCACGATTTTGATCAATGATTTCATTGAAATAATACCCATTAAATCCAGTTAATAATTGCCATTTTTTTTTAAAAGTTTTTGCGAAACCCAAATCTAGATTCCATTCGCGCTGGCTGGTCAGGTAAGCGTCAATACTGATTTTCTGTTTTTGAAGCGGAGTTTTTGTAATGACATTAATAACTCCTCCTATGGCCTCACTTCCATATTGAGTAGAAGCAGGACCTTTAATGATTTCTAATTTTTCAATTAAACTGGTTGGTATACCTGATAGGCCGTATACAGATGATAAGTTTCCAATTAGAGGGATGCCATCCATTAAAATCATGGTGTACGGTCCTTCCAAACCATTGATATGGATGTCACCGGTATTGCAAATGTTACAATTGTTTTGAGCGCGTACCCCATTAATTTGTGCAAGCGATTCGAACAGGTTGTTTTCTTTTTTTCGGTCTAAGAAAGAACCATGATATACGTCTATTGAAATGACCTCATTCTTTTTTGATTTTTCATTCGCTTTCCCATGGATTTGAATTTCATCGAGTAATTTCGTTTTGGAATTTATTGTTTTGAATACTTCACCTTTTTTCACTTCCTTTAAAGTTACTTCACTTATGATAATTTCACCGGTCCATAATATGATTTTAGTTCGACAAGGAAGTTTATCTAGGGTAAGTTCAATACTCCCGTTATCATCGGTTTTACGCAGGATGGAATCTGAATTTATTTTGACCATACATCCTTTTAATGCAGCTCCTTGTTCATCCGTAAACGTAATTTTCACTTGCTCCTGAGCGATGATTTGCCATGGAAACAAGAAAAAGCATAACAGATAAAGGTATTTGATTTCAGTTTGCATAATATTAAAAGTTAGACAAATCTAACTTTATTTTATTTAAAAAAAAATTATCTTTACTGAATGTTGTCGCAAACAGAAGAAAATTATTTAAAACATTTGCTCCATTTTGGAATGCAAGAAGGTAATGCGAAGGGTATTTCCTCTCGTCAATTGGCAGATAAACTGGAAGTAAAAGCCTCATCTGTGAATGATATGCTCAAAAAGTTAAAGGAAAAGAATTTAGTTCAATTTGAACCTTACGGAAAACTTTTTTTAACCACAGAGGGAGAGCAAAAGGCTGTACAAATTATCCGAAAGCATAGATTGTGGGAGACTTTTTTAGTCAATAAATTAAAATTTAATTGGGCAGATGTTCATGAGATCGCGGAACAATTAGAACACATTCAATCTGCACATTTAATGGATAAGTTAGACGAATTTTTAGATTTTCCAACAGTAGATCCTCATGGCGACCCAATTCCAACGCGAGAAGGTTTATTCAAGGATGATCAACGGATTTCATTGGGGGATGTAGAGCTGAATACTCTTGTTAAAATAGTAGGTGTGAAAGAAGATTCTCCTTCTTTTTTAAATTATTTAGATAAGTTAAAAATCCAAATTGGGGCTATCATTGAATTATCAGCAAAAGAAGAATTTGATGAGAGTTATCAAATTAAACATGAAGAAAAGACCTTGCATGTTAGTCAAAAATTTATTGAAAATTTGTGGGTGATACCAACATCTTAAGGTTAACGTAACTTTTACGTCTTGTTTACGTAATTAATTCAAGAAGGAGTTACGAAACAACAAGATTTAACAAAATGAAAAAAGCAATTGTTTTATTTACCGCAAATTTAATCGCACTTACTTCGTTTTCGAACGATAAAAAGATTTCCAACGAAGAGTATGTTGGAAAATATAAAAACGTTGCAGTGCAGCATTTTTTAATTTATAAAATTCCAGCAAGCATTACGATGGCTCAAGCTATTTTAGAGTCGGGTAGTGGTAATTCCATTTTAGCACAAAAAGGGAATAATCATTTTGGTATTAAATGTCACGATTGGACGGGAGAAAAAATTTACATCGATGATGATCAAAAAGACGATTGTTTTCGTGTTTACGAATCTCCTGAGGCTTCGTATCAAGATCATAGTGTGTTTTTGACCAGTAAAAAACGTTATGCGAATTTGTTTGAATTGCCAAAAACAGATTACAAGTCGTGGGCTAAAGGGTTAAAAGACGCTGGATACGCAACAAATCCGAAATATCCCAATTTACTTATTGATTTAATTGAACGATTACATTTGGAAGATTTGGATAAAATCAACTCCCTACAAGATGCACCAAAAAACGAAGAGTTAGTTGCGGAATCTAACAATAAAAAATCAAAGGTTCAATTGACGAGCCGTTTAAACACTGCTTTAGTGCATCAGAATCAAGTAAAATACGTTGTGGCTCAAAAAGGCGATACGTATTATCAAATTGCAGAGCGTTTTGGGATGGCTTTATGGGAGTTGTATAAATACAATGATTTAGATGCACATCAAGATTGTTTAAAGGAAGGGGATGTGGTTTATGTGCAACCCAAACGAAATAAAGGATTGTCGGATTTTATTGTCCTTGATAAAGAGATGACTTTAAACCAAGTTGCTCAGCAGGAGGCGATTAAAGTGAAAAAAATAATGCGAAAAAATGATCTTCAAAATCCGAATAGCCTCCTGGCTAAAGGTACTAAATTGAAGCTTCGTTAGGATTAGCATTATTGGTTTGTTGTTGTTTGTTGAAAGCCATCTTTGATGGCTTTTCTTGTATTGCTAAGTTTTGGATATTTATCCTGAATTGAATTTTAAATTAAGCTTTTATTGAAAAAAAATAAACCCTAAAATTTTACATTATTTAAAACTTATTTTTTATTTTAGCAATTAAAGAATACCTTGAACTTTTAACTAATCTTGCAATTTAGAAAGCATGAAGCCATCTGTCGAACTTTTTAAACTGATAAAATCCCTTACAAAATCGGAGAAACGTTTTTTTAAACTATCTTCCTCCTTGCAGTCTGGCGATAAAAACTACCTTAAAATATTTGATTTCATTGAGTCAAATGATAAATACGATGAAGAGGAATTAAAATTGTTCTTCAAGGATGAGACATTCATCAAACACCTTCCTTCTGAAAAGAATCATTTGTATAAATTGATTCTAAAAAGTTTGCGTTCTTTTTATGCTGAACAATCCATTAGTTCGATTTTGAAGCAAGAAATTAAGAATGTAGAAATTCTATACAATAAGGCCTTATATAAAGAATGCAATAAATTTTTACTTCGTGCCAAAGAAATGGCAAAGGAAAATGAGCGTTTTTACTATTGGTATGAATTGATTGCTTGGGAAAAAAGACTGTTGGAAGAAGCTTATGAATCTGGTGATTTTCAAACCGATTTGGATGCCTTGATCGCTGAAGAGGAAATGGTTATTGAAAAGTTGAGGAATTTGGCTGAATACCAAATGATTTATTCAAAAATCAATTTAGTGTTTAGAAGTAACGGCTTTGCTAAAAACGACGAAGAACGTAAAGTGGTGAATGAAATTGCCGATTACCATCTCATCAAAGGGAAAAATACTGCCATCTCATCGAAAGCAGCCAGTATGTGTTATTACATCAAAGGACTTTGCGCTGCAGTAAATAGAGATTATGAGGATAGTTTTACATTTTTCAATCGTACACGAGAAATTTTAGATCGCAATCAAAAAATTAAAATCGATTCCGCACAGCGTTACGTTTTGACTTTGTCTCATCTGACGCGATCTTACATTGAAAACAAAGAATGGACAAAAGCTACGGGGTTAATTAAGGAATTGAGGGATTTAGAAAATGAAAAAGGATTTAATTCTACTGATATTTCTTTGAAAATACAAACGAATGCCTTGATGTTGGAGTTTAAAATGCTTCATCTTCATGGGGAGTTCGCAAAAAGTGTTGCTCTGATTGACCAGCTAGATAAATTATATGAAAAATTTGATGATAAAATTAATAAAGAACAAATCATCCTATTTAATTTTAATAAGGCCTATGCATATTTTGGTGTTGGACAGTACAAACTGGCTTTGAATTATTTGAACGAAATTTTAAATGATAATGAGCAAAATTTAAGACAAGACATTTATTCCTACGCTCGATTGTTTAACCTGATCATTCATTTTGAGTTAGAAAATTACGATTTTATCGAATACTTAATCAAGTCCACGAGCAGGTACTTGAACAAGGTTGATCGTACTTCAGAAATTGAGCTAGCGTGTATCAAAAAGATTCGTAAGATGGCAAAAGTGAATACTTGGGGAGAGCAGTTGGTTTATATTGAGCAATTGAATGAGCAGGTAGAGGCTTCGCTTAAAGTACATAATGAACGTGTCATTCTCGAGTATTTTGATATTGAATCATGGGTTCAAAGTAAAATAAACAAGATTTCTTTTGCGAAAGTTGTACAGTCTAAAGTTTAATGTTTTTCTTTTCTGATTGTGATTAAATATGTAACTTCGCGTCAAATAAAAGCAATATGTCGCAGAAGTATACAACACGTCAAGAGGATTATTCAAAATGGTATAATGAATTGGTTTATCGGGCTGATTTAGCTGAGCATTCAGATGTTAGGGGATGTATGGTTATCAAGCCTTACGGGTTTGCTATTTGGGAAAAAATGAAAGAAATTCTCGATGCTAAATTCAAAGAAACTGGTCATTCGAACGCCTATTTCCCACTTTTTATCCCAAAATCATATTTGAGTAAGGAAGCGAGTCATGTGGATGGTTTTGCGAAGGAGTGCGCGGTTGTTACTCATTATCGATTGAAAAACGATGAAAATGGGGGAGGGATCATTGTTGATCCTACTGCAAAATTAGAAGAGGAACTTATCGTACGTCCTACTTCTGAAACAATCATTTGGAATTCGTATAAAAACTGGATACAATCTTACCGCGATTTACCGATTTTGATCAATCAATGGGCAAATGTCGTTCGTTGGGAGATGAGAACGCGTTTATTTTTAAGGACTACCGAATTCTTATGGCAAGAAGGGCATACGGCTCATGCAACGAAACAAGAAGCTATTGAAGAAGCAGAATTGATGTTAAAAGTATATGCAGAATTTGCTGAAAAATACATGTCTATGCCGGTAATCCAAGGTAGAAAAAGTGAGAGCGAACGTTTTGCGGGAGCTGATGACACCCTGTGTATTGAAGCTATGATGCAAGATGGAAAGGCCTTGCAAGCGGGTACATCTCATTTTTTAGGACAAAATTTCGCGAAAGCTTTCGAAGTGAAGTTTGCCGATAAAGAAGGTAAATTGGAGCATGTTTGGGCTACCTCTTGGGGTGTTTCAACGCGTTTGATGGGGGCTTTAATCATGACTCATTCAGATGATGAAGGTTTAGTTTTACCACCAGCTTTAGCGCCTATACAAGTAGTTGGTGTACCAATTTTCAAAACCGAAGATGATTTGAGCCGTATTGCTGAGAAAATGATGGAATTAGGCAAAAAGTTGAAATCACTTGGTATTTCTTTTAAATTCGATGACGATGATCAGAAAAGACCGGGATGGAAATTTGCAGAATACGAGGCGAAAGGAGTGCCTATTCGTTTAGCTATGGGACCAAGAGATTTGGAAAATGGTCAAGTGGAATTGGCTCGTCGCGATTTAAAAACGAAAGAAACGGTGAATTGGGAAAATATCGATCAATACATTGTTCAGTTATTAGGCGATATTCAAGAGAATCTATACCAAAGAGCCTTGAATCACCGGAAAGAAAACACCTTTAAAGTGGATTCTTACGAAGAATTTAAATCGAAAATTGATGCCGGTGGTTTCTTTTTAGCACATTGGGATGGAACTAGTGAGACTGAAGAGAAAATTAAAGAAGAAACGCAAGCTACCATACGTTGTATTCCTTTTGATCAAGAGGCAGAAAAAGGAGTTTGTATGTATTCCGGAAAACCATCGAAAGGAAGGGTCATATTTGCTAAAGCATATTAGTTTATGGCCATCCATGAGAACCGAAAAATATTGTTTGAATTACTAACGCAGAAAGCTGCCTTAAAGCAAGATATTGCGGCGGACGGATTAGCGCTTTTCAAAGAGTTCAAATCGATTATTTCTGAAGAGATTGATAGCTTAGCTAAAAAAGTAAAAGATCCTAGAATTCGATTGTATACTGAAGTAAAAGGTGACTTTGAAATCTATGTTTACATTGGTTCAGATGTACTGGTTTTTCATTTACATAATAATGTTTTTTATTTGCCTGAAACTGACGGTTTTTGGAATGTTCCTTATTTGAAGAATGATCCAAGTAAAGGTTATTTTAATTCGATTTACGTGTATAATTTCTTAGCGGAATCGATGATTCAAAATAGAGTTGAAGATTTAGGATATTTAATTGCAAGAATTTGCACTAACCAAGATCGGCATTTTTTCACCGAGGGCAAAGGAGCTTTTCAGTTTCAATTCAGGGATTTACAGACTGCTACACTCAAAAAGAAAGAGATTCAACTCATTGTTCAGACCGCTTTTGCACAAGCCATTGACTTTGATTTATTGATTCCTCCTTTTGAAATGATGGAAGAATTAATGGTTGGTCAAATACTACAGATAAGTGAGGATTTACAGTTGAAAACAGGTAAGCGACTGGGATTCAAGCGGAAAGAGGAAGAGGATGAAATATTTTAGAAAAAAATAGTCAATCTTTTTGCAATTAATTAAAAAGTAAGTATATTTGCACTCCCAAAATAAGAGGGAAATTGACATACGGCCCATTCGTCTAGTGGTTAGGACGCCAGGTTTTCATCCTGGAAACAGGAGTTCGATTCTCCTATGGGCTGCCAAAGTTTTTTGGCCCATTCGTCTAGTGGTTAGGACGCCAGGTTTTCATCCTGGAAACAGGAGTTCGATTCTCCTATGGGCTGCAGTTTTAAAAATTAAATATAACATAAAATGGCGAATCATAAGTCAGCACAAAAAAGAATTCGTTCTAACGAATCTAAAAGATTGAGAAATAAATACCAACATAAAACAACGCGTAACGCTGTACGTAAGTTGAGAGGTATTACCGATAAAAATGAAGCAACTACGCTTTTAACATCTGTAATTTCCATGTTGGACAAATTAGCAAAAAGAAATATTATCCACAAAAACAAAGCTGCAAACTTAAAATCAGGTTTACAGTTAAAAGTGAATAGTTTATAATTTCTTTTTGTATCGTTTTATTAGGGGCTTTTAGCCCCTTTTTTTTTAATTTAACAGCATGAAAAAGTTTTATTTGTTTTTCTTTTTTCTTGTATGTACGATCTTGACTGTAAAAAGTCAAAATGCAATTCAGTCTTTCAAACCAGACACCTTGCATTATTCAAAAACAAAAAACGCACCCCTTGATTCGGTTGACGTATTAAACGCACTTCCTTCAAGCACTATGCCCGGTGGTGGGTATAATTGGCAAGGAAATTTATTGGATGCTTCCCTTTTCTATGCCAATTATGGAATGCTATATTCTAATCCAATTCAGAAAAAGAATCTAGTTTATTCTGGTTTGCCTCACGTTGCTTTTGGATATGCATTTGGAAATAAAAGTATTCAAAATGTTTTTGCGGACTATCAACATGCTTTTACCAAACGATTGCTTCTCAACATGTATTTTCGAAGAAATTCAGGAAGTGGTTACCTTAGAAATAATGTATTCAGACATACCGCTGTTGAATTGCATTTGAAAAGATCCGGAAAACGCTATTCTTTTATGGTAGATGCATCTTTTCATGGGGATGAATGGAATGTGAATAAAGGAATCGTCACAGATACTTTGTTAGAAGTTTTCGATTTATCTTTTCAACCTGTACGCAGTGAATCGGCGAAAACGAAATACCAACATACTAAAATTCAATACCAACAATACTTCAATTTTAAAAACGATTCGTTAAATCAATTTGGATTAACATCATGGCATCAGGTAAAAGTTCAAAACAGACGGTTTTCAGAGACCGATACCTTAGCATTGTTATACCCCTTGGTGAATTATGACTCGGTACAAACGCGCGATCAATATCAATTTGGTGGTGTTAAAAATGGATTAGGTTTTTATTTTACCTATAAAAAGTGGGCGCTAGAGATTGGTAGCTATCTTCACACATGGAAAGTAGAGAACTTGAAATTTAGAAGCGATTCGCTTGAATCAAATGTTTATTTGTCTGCATTTTATAAAGGAAAGCATTTCTTAATTGGGGGAGACTTAGATGCAAATCTTCAGGGTGCAGGGCAGGGGACAAGCTTGAATCTTGTGGCAGAGTATAAGTTAAAAGATTGGAAATTCTCTGGATCATGGAGTGCTCAGAAAATCTTGCCTGATTATTTTCAGCGACAATATTATGGGAATAACATCCAATACCTAAATACTGATTTACAGTTGCAAAATAGACAAAAAGCTGAACTTAAAGCTTCCTATCATTTCTTTGGTCAAGAAGTAGTCGTTTCTGCCAATTGGAATCAATTAAAGGATAATTATTGGTATAAGAGTCAAAATTGGTTGAATGATACCTTAAATTTGGTTCGAATTGCCTCAATGGAGACTGCATTAAAATTGAAATGGGGAATCATTAATTTCCATCCTTTCTATCGTTATACGTTTACAGACCCCGAAACATTCTACATTCCAAATCATCAATTATTCGCTCGTTTATTTATTAAAGGAAGTTTGTTTAAAGCAAAAAAAATGAAAGCGTATGTTGGATGTGATTTTCATTGGAGTAGTTCCTACAGTTTATTGGATTACCAAGCTCAACTGAATACGTTTTATCATAGAAATACTTCCATCACTAATCCTGGATTACTTAATCTTCATGCTTTTTTAGGATTTCAAATTGAAACATTTAAATTTTATTTTCGATTCGAAAATTTAGGTTATTTGATGCAAAAGTCAGAGACATATGTTCTAGATGGAATTCCGATTCCTTCTACACATTTTCGTTTTGGGATTACCTGGGATTTTTTCAATTGATTTGGTTCGTTATAAAAATTTAAAAGGAGTAAAAAATTACTCCTTTCAAATCTAACCTAACCTACCTTTTACAACTAAACCTGTACAAATGTATAGTAAAAAATACGTATTCAAAATAAAAATATGTTAAATATTTAACATGTTAATTAAAATACACATATATTTCTTTTTGTTAAAAAAATAACATTTATACCTTATTTTATCTAAAATCCAACCTATGTAATTGCTTGTTTGAAATAGATAAGTATATTTGTTTTAAAATTAATGAGAATGAAATTATTGCAAGATAAAGTAGTCTTAATTACAGGTGCTTCAAGAGGTATCGGTAAATCTATTGCTGAGGAATGTGTTAGGCAAGGGGCGAAAGTAGCCTTTACTTATTTGTCTTCAGAAGAAAAGGCAAAAGCCTTGGAGGTAGAATTATCAGCAGATGGTGGAATCGCAAAAGGATTTAAGTCGGATGCAGGTAAATTTGATGAAGCTCAAAAATTAGTAGATGACGTGGTGGAAGCATTTGGTACAATTGACGTCTTAGTGAATAATGCAGGGATCACACGTGATACGTTGTTGATGAGAATGTCTGAAGAGCAGTGGGATGAAGTTATCAATACCAACTTAAAATCAGCCTTTAATTTAACAAAAGCGGTTCAAAAGCCCATGTTGAAAGCTAGAAGTGGTTCGATCATTAACATGTCTTCTGTGGTAGGTGTAAGCGGAAATGCAGGTCAATCTAACTACGCAGCTTCTAAAGCTGGATTAATTGGTTTCACCAAATCGATTGCTCAAGAATTAGGTTCTCGAAATATTCGATGCAACGCTATTGCTCCTGGTTTTATCGAGACTGAAATGACTGAAGTACTCGATCCAAAAGTGGTTCAAGAATGGAGAAATTCAATTCCTTTAAAAAGAGGAGGTTCTCCGAAAGACGTTGCCAATGCAACTGTTTTCTTAGCTTCGGATATGTCGACTTATGTTACTGGACAAACACTGCACGTTTGTGGTGGAATGTTAATGTAAATTAAATAGTATTCATGTAAGAAAGCCATTTATTCATTGAATTGTGGCTTTTTTTTTAACGCATAAGGATGTTACAACGACCAAGAAGAAACCGAAAATCGCAAGCCATTCGTTCGATGGTAGAAGAAACGAAAATCGGTACTGAACATTTAATCTATCCCATATTCTTAAAGGATGGTAAAGGTATTAAAGAAGAAATTCATTCGTTACCTAAAAATTACCGTTGGTCTTTAGATCAATTATTACCAGAACTTGAACAATGTATGAAACTAGGCATTTTTACCTATGATCTATTTCCTGCGGTTGATGAGGGGTTAAAAGATAAGATAGCTACATATAGTTATGCAGAAGAAAATTTCTACCTGCATGCCATTCGTAAAATCAAAGAAACCTTTCCAGAATTGGTATTAATGAGTGATGTGGCGATGGATCCATATTCCAGTGATGGGCATGATGGCTTGGTCGAAAACGGACAAATCCTAAATGATGAAACTTTGCCCATTTTGAACAAAATGGCTGTAGCTCAAGCTCAAGCGGGGATCGACATCATCGGGCCTAGTGATATGATGGATGGTCGCGTAAAATCAATTCGAGAAGCACTGGATCAACATCATTTTACCGATGTTAGCATCATGTCTTATTCTGCAAAATATGCGAGTGCTTTCTATGGCCCTTTTAGAGATGCATTAAATTCTGCACCAAAATCGGGTGACAAAAAAACTTACCAAATGAATCCCGCCAATAAAAGAGAGGCATTAATTGAGGCGCAATTGGATATGGAAGAGGGTGCTGATTTTCTCATGGTGAAACCGGCTTTGTGTTATTTAGATGTGATTCATCTATTGAAAGAAAATTTTAACATTCCAATTACGGCCTATAATGTATCTGGAGAATGTGCAATGGTGTATGCGGCAGCAGAGAAGGGTTGGTTAAATTACGATCTTGCTATAAGTGAAATGTTATTGAGTATGAGAAGGGCAGGAGCCGATGCGATATTGACCTACTTCGCAAAGGATTTCGCAACTTTACTAAAAAAATAGTCAATCCCCATTCAGATGTTCGATTTTTATCCAGATAAACCCATTCTAGAAGAAGCTCCTAAAAAGAAAAATGGTTTTTTGATCACATTGGGATCAGTTTTACTATTTATACTCACTTTTTCCATCGTATTTCCCCAAGAAATTAATTTTATTATTTTTCTTGTAGTCGTTTTATTGATTCACGAGTTGGGGCATTTTTTAATGATGAAACGATTTGGTTATCAAAACGTACGCATGTTATTTGTCCCTCTGATGGGGGCTTTTGTTCAAGGAAAAAAGAAATCTTATTCGCAACGGGAAAGTTTACTGGTAGTGGGATCCGGTCCTCTTCCTGGTGTATTTATAGGTGTTGTCTTACTTTATCTTGCATATTATTTCGAAATCGGAAATCTTATTGAATTGTCTGCCTTATTCTTGTTTTTGAATATTTTGAATTTGTTTCCAATTGACCCCTTAGACGGTGGACAAATTTTCCGACTTTTATTATACCAGCGAAACGAGAAATTTTTAATGATTTTCGCTTTCGTATCTTCGCTTTTAATCATCATGTCAGGTTGGTGGCTCGATAGTCTTTTAGTGATGGGATTTGGTTTTTTTCTGGGGATAAGAGTGCGTAACATGCAAAAAAACATTCGCGTTCATGCCGAACTTAAAGCGGAAAATGTCAATTATTTTTGTACCTATGAAGAATTATCGAATGAGGATTATGCTAAAATTCGCACATTAGTCATCCAAAACTCGAAAGCCATTAGAACTATTCAAGAAGGAACCGATGATGCTGAATTTGAACAAATTGTGGCTGGACAAGTAAATCAAATTTTAGTAGAACCATTGATTAAGGATGCTTCGATGATTTTTAAAGTATTTTTTATATTTCTTTGGATTACGGCTATTTTAAGTCCTTTAATCCTATTTTTAACCTTGAATTTAAAACAAATCGTTGATGTTGTTTCAGCCCAATGAAATTGTAGGGTATCTTCATGAAAAAGGAGAGGGTAAAGTAATTTCATTTGACCCTAAAAAGGGCTATTTGATTCAAGATGAATTCGGATTTGAACACTATTGTCAGGCTAAAGATTTGATCAAAATCTATGGGAGAGATTATGTTGTTGATGAGGAACTCCTTGAACAACAGACAAAGGTAAAAAATGGCTCAACTCATCAGTCTAAACATAAAAAAGTTAAAAAGCATGTTTCGGATTGGGAAATTGACTTACACATTGAAAATTTAATAGAAAGTGAACGATTTTTATCCAATGCGCAAATCTTGAACATTCAAATGAAGGCCTTTCAATCTTTTTTACGGAAGGCTAAAATGAAAAAAGTTAAAAAAATCATCGTGATCCATGGAGTCGGTGAAGGAGTGTTAAAGGAAGAGATAAGATCCTATTTAACGAAGCAAGATGATACTCGCTTTTACGATGGTGATTATTCCAAATATGGATATGGCGCCACAGCCATTGAATTAATTTAATTTGGCACTTCATTTGTAACAAGTAAATAAACCCTAAAATCAAACGAAATGAAATCAACTCAAAAAATTACCCTAATCGCGATAGTATTTTTATCGTGTTTATCTTTTAATAGAGTGCATGCTCAACAAGATACTTCAGCCCTTCAAAGTCGTTCAAAAAAAATGACTGAAAATTTGACGAATAAATTGCAGTTAACCAACGCACAGCAAACCAATGTTGAAAAATGGAATGAAGAATTTATTTTAAAAGCAAAAACAATCAAACAAAATGATTCTATTTCAGCAGAACTAAAAGAGGTCATGTTACAGAAAGTTCGAGATGAGCGTATCGAAAGAGTGAGAACTGTCTTGACTCCGGAGCAAAAAAAGAAATTGGAAGAGATGATTCGCAATCAAGAAATCCGAAAAGATGAAGATGATGACAGAGATGATCATGGAAAAGGCAAGCATCACGATAAAAACCATCCTAAAAAAGAGCATGAACATCACGACCATAAGTTTATGAAACAAACGGAAATGATGCAGAAAAAATTGAAATTAACGAAGCCTCAATATGCTCAAGTCTTGCAAATAAATAAAGAAACGGATGACAAGTTAGAGTCTGTGAAAAAAGATAAGAGTATTAAAGGGGAAGAAAAAAAGAAAAAGGTAGA
>JALRIV010000110.1 GCA_023255275.1 Crocinitomicaceae bacterium
TTCCGATTGAAGTCATGGAAAATATCATCATGACCGCTTCAACTGCACCATCAGGGGCACACAAACAACCTTGGACTTTCTGTCTGATTTCAAATAAAACATTGAAATCTAAACTTCGTGCATTGGCGGAAGAGGAAGAGAAAAAATCATATGGAGGAAGAATGTCTGAAGAATGGTTAAAGGATTTAGAACCACTTGGGACTAATTGGGAAAAGGAATTTATTGACGTCGCTCCATGGATTATAGTCGTGATGAAAAGAATCTATGAGGTAGATGAACATGGCGTAAAACACAACAATTACTACGTGTCAGAATCCGTTGGTATTGCTTCAGGAATGTTGTTGATGGCTATTCATCATGCTGGATTAGTGGCACTAACTCATACGCCGAGTCCGATGAATTTTATAGCAAAGGCATTGGATCGACCTGAAAATGAACGCCCATTTTTACTGATTCCTGTAGGATTGCCCAAAGAAAATGTTCAAGTTCCTGATTTAAAAAGGAAAGATAAAAGTGAGGTGATCGCTTATTATTTGTAAGTGGTTTCAATATTTCACCATTTTTTTATCTTTGCCTAAACTGAAAAAAATATGAAGCGATTACTATACTTATGCTTATTCCTCTTTAATGTTTTAGTAGCTCAAAGCCAAGATATTAGCGATTTTCCAGAGGTGGAAGCAACCTTCAAAGGGGGCCCGGCCGCATTACAAAAATACATCTCAAAAAATGTGCAATATCCCCAATATGCTATAGACCATAACATACAAGGAAAAGTTTATGCATCTTTTGTGATTGAAATTGACGGATCAATCTCAAATATTCGAATCGAAAGAGGGATTCATCCAACTTTAGATAACGAAGCTAAAAGATTAATCGCCAACATGCCAAGATGGAAGCCTGGTAAAATGAAGGGTAAAAAATGTAGAACTCGTGCCCGTTTACCGATCAATTTCGCTTTAAGTGATTAACTTTGCCATGTGCGACATCAATTATATTTAGCTCCCTTACAAAGTTTTACAGATTTTCATTTTCGAAATGCATTTCAGCAAGTTTTTGGAGATGTGGATCGCTTTTATGCGCCTTATTTGAAAATGACCAATGAGGGTCAGATTAAAGAAGGACCTAAAAAAGATGTATTACCCATTCATAATCCTTTTGAAGCAGTTGTTCCACAAGTTTTAGTTTGTGGGAGTCACGATTTTTTGATCATGGCGGAATACCTGCAATATTTAGGATATCATGAGGTGAATTGGAATATGGGCTGTCCTTACCCTATGGTAGCCAAACGCGATTTAGGGTCGGGTATTTTAAACCAACCTGATCGGATTGTCTCCATATTAGAAGAAGTAATGGCTAAAACACCATTGAAAATAGGGCTTAAAATGCGTATGGGATATGAAGATACTTCAGATATTTTGCGCTTATTACCCTTGTTGAATAAATTTGATTTCACAGAAATTATTGTGCATGCACGGTATGGAAAGCAATTGTATCAAGGTGGCTGTGATCACGATCGTTTCACGGAATGTATTCCATTAACAAAACATCAATTGGTTTACAATGGCGACATCAATACCGTCGATGATTTTCGTGAAGTATCGAAAAAATTCTCAAGCATCCAGCATTGGATGATGGGTCGTGGAGCCATTGCCAATCCCTTTTTATTTGAAATGATTCAAGAGGATTCAGATGAATTTCCTGAGGATTGGGAACCTGTTTTTTATGAGTTTTTACAATTATTGTTAGCCTCTCATTTAAAAGAGTCTTCTAATGAGGGCAATATTCTTTTAAAAACGAAACACTTTTGGGAGTACTTTGAGTCGGGAATACCAATGCTTTCACCAATCTATCGCAAAGTTAAAAAATTGAAATCCTTGGATGATTATCACCACCTTATTTCGATTTGATTTTTGGCCAAACGTGATTAACTTCTTTTGTAAAACTGTAATCGGGCATTTCTTTTAAACATTTTTGAATGTGTTTTTTATCCTCAACTTCCTGTTTTAATCTTGCAATATGCACTACATCATTCTGCGTATTTTGAAAGTCTGTACAAAGTTTAATCGTTACGATGAGGTCGTTTTCAATTAGAAAAGTCAAACCATTTTTTGAAGGGAAGGAGGCAATCTTCTCCTGAAAGGGAAATTTCCCTTCGTTGATCAGCAGCACATGATTTCCCATCATGCAGCAATTACACTGGTCAAATTCAATGTTTCGGATTGTTTTATCATTGACTATCGGCATGAACCATTGTAAGAAATCGGTACTTTTTAGTTCGCGCTTTTTCCTTTTTTGATCCACAATTTGATAATGTCCATTTGGATGTAAACAAGATTTCATTTTTTGCTCATTTTTTTCAAGCATTCCCTCAATGAAATTCATAAGGATTGGGTGAATGGCTTGAAGTGAGGCGATGAGTTGAAGTTTTTCGGCATTCATGTTGGTAGCTGATTTATTGTATAATGCAGCGCATAAAAAAAGTCACAAATAAATTTGTGACTTTTCGTATTTTTTAGTTTTTAGTTTTTATTTCTTATTTCAGTTTCGCTAATGCATCTTCTAATTGAATAAACATAGCAGGAATGTCTTCTCGTTTTAATGTTCCAATTGAAATACGGTACCAAGTGCTATCATTTGATGTTCCGAAGGCATAAAAAGGAACGATCGCTAATTTGGCTTCATTTAATAAGTAGGAAGTAACTGCTTTTACATCGCTTAACACATCCCCTGATTCGGTTGTTTTTCCTACCAAATCAAACTGTACGGATAAATAAATCGCTGCTTGAGGGGCAATTACATGAACCTTGTACCCTTTTTGTTTTAAAGCTTGGAATCCTTCAAAAATGGAAGTTAATCGAAATGCAACTTCACTTTTAAAATGGGTCAAATATGCATCTACTTGTTCCACTTGCTGCAAGTATTTCGCTGAAGCTACTTGTTCTGCTTTTGGCGCCCATGCTCCAACATGACCGAGAATGGATTTCATTTTATCAATGACCTTACCAGGACCAAAAGCCCAACCAACACGCACTCCAGTTGCAGCTAAACTTTTTGAAATTCCATCGATAAAAATCGTATATGGTCTCATTTCTGGATATAAACTTACCGGATCGAAATGTTTGGTTTCACCAAAAGTCAATAGATTGTAGATTTGATCATACATCAAATAAACCGGTTTTTCTCCTTTTTCATTTCTTCTGGTATTTTCATCTAAAACCAATTCGCAGATGGAAGCAAGCTGTGCTTTTGAAAACACTGTTCCTGTTGGGTTCAGCGGAGAACAAAGCGCCACTAAAGTCGCTTCACCAATCAGATCTTTTAATTCTGTTGCACTAGGCATAAAGTTGTTTTCTGCTTTTGTCTCCACGAATACTTTTTGACTGTGAGCCAAATGTGTATAATGGTTATTATTCCAAGAGGGTACAGGGAACACTACTTTGTCTTGAGGGTCAAGAATGGCTTGATACAACGCATAAATTAAAGGTCTTGCACCACCTGCAACTAATAGTTCATCTGGCGAATAGACTATGCCTTGTTCTTTTTCTAAAAAAGAAGCAATCGATTTTCTCAAAGGCTCCATACCATTCGCTGGAGGATAATTTGTTTCCTCATGCTCGTAGGCTGCAATAATTTCTTCTTTAAGCGCAGTTGGAATTGGAAAAATTTTCGGATTGAAATCTCCAATGGTTAAATCATAAATTTTTTCCCCATTTGCTATTTTAGCTTTTACCTCACCCGCTAGTTTGATGATTTCTGAACCAATTAAATGTTCAGCCATTTGAGAGACTTTTAATTCCATCGACGTATAAAGTTTATTTAAGTGCGACAAAGTTAATGAACTTGCTTGACCTTTTCAAAGAACTCCAAAGTTATTTCGTTATTTTACTTTATTTTTACCTTATGATACAACAGGTTGGTCGATTGCGTAAAAACAAGGGGGAATTTATCATTCCTTCCTCCAAAAGCTTTTCCCAAAGGGTGTTAGCTTGTGCATTAATTTCGGAAAAACCTGTGGTCATTTATGGATTGGGAAATTCCGAAGACGAACAAGTGGCTCTTAAACTTTTGAAGCAATCCAATAAAATCATCCAAGATCTTGGAGAATATCTATTGATCCAACCAAATCGTGAACTTTCATTCTCCAATCATCAAATCGATTTTCATGAATCTGGATTGGCAGCAAGAATGTTTACGCCGATTTTGGCCAATTACAAGCAATATTTTTATTTAACGGGAGCTAATGCTTTGCGATTAAGACCCATGCATGTTTTTGATCAAACCTTTGATGCTTTAGCGGTGGATTTCAAATCGTCAGCTGGCTTTTTACCTTTTCAATTAAATGGAGGATTTTTGCCAAAAAGTTTGACCATTGATGGAAGTCAAAGCTCTCAATTCATTACGGGATTGATCTACGCGTATGTGGCTAGTCCGTTTTTACAGGAAGTTTCGATTCAAATCCAAAATCCTAAAAGCACCCCTTACATCGAACTGTCTTTGGATGTGTTACGCCATTTTGGTGTGGACTTAACATTAGTTGGACATGAAATTCAGATGAAAGGACCATACGCTCTGGAGGAAACAACAATTCATATAGAAGGCGATTGGAGTAGTGCCTCTTTTTTTCTAGTAATGGCTGCTCTTAAAGGGGCCTTTATTTTTAACCATTTGAATCCATCTTCTAAACAAGCAGACATTAGAATTTTAGATGCTTTGAAATCTTTTGGAGCCATAGTAGAGTGGAAGGGCGATCAACTGTATGTAACATCCCACGAAAAAAGTAGTTTTGAATTTGACGCTACAGATTGCCCCGATTTATTTCCTCCGCTGGCTGTATTAGCGAGTTTTGGTAACGGAACTTCTATCTTAAAAGGGGTACATCGCTTAGCCTCCAAAGAAAGTAATCGAGCAGAAACAATTTGCTCTGAACTTACTAAATTGGGTGCTGATATTCAAATCAAAGGCGATGAGATGTGGATTTATCCCAAGAAAAAGCTTAAAGTAAAACATGTTTCTTCCCACAATGATCATCGAATTGCCATGGCATGTGCCATTTTTGGTTTATTTTTGGAGGAAAGGATAGTAATTGAACAAGCGGAATCGGTTAATAAATCATTTCCATCCTTTTTTCAATTCATCGATTATTTAACAAGTTAAGTATGCAAAGTTTTGGTCAATTATTTCGTGTCGCTATTTTTGGAGAATCTCATGGGGAATGTGTAGGCATTACCATTGATGGGATTCCCCCCGGACTTCCAGTATCTATCGCGGATTTCAACCACGATTTAAGTCGACGCAAAGCGGGTGCTAAAGGAACAACTCCCAGAAAGGAAGAGGATCTTCCTAAGTTGATTTCAGGCGTTTTTAATGGCTATGCTACCGGTGCTCCCTTGACCATTTTATTTGAAAACAACAACACACGCTCATCAGATTATCATGATTTAAAAGCTTTTCATAGACCTGGACATGCGGATTTTGTGGCCGAAGAAAAATTTAATGGTTTTCAAGATTATCGCGGTGGAGGTCATTTTTCAGGCAGACTAACTTTACCCATTGTGGCTGCGGGCGTAATCGCAAAAAAAATTTTAACAAGTAAGGTTTCTATAGAGGCATCTCTTGATGAAATTGGTGGAGAAGCGGATCTTGAAAAAGGACTTCAAAAAGCGATTGATGCCAAGGACAGTATTGGTGGGATTGTTTCATGTCGTGTTCAAGGTCTTCCTATTGGTTTAGGTGAACCCTTTTTCGACGCAGTAGAATCCAGAATTGCGCATGCTATTTTTTCAATTCCAGCAGTGAAAGGTATTGAATTCGGATCAGGTTTTGCCTCTGCAAAAATGTTTGGATCCCAACACAATGATGTATTTATTGATGAAAAGGGAACTACTGCAACCAACAATGCCGGAGGAATTACGGGGGGGATAACCAACGGAAATGAATTGATTTTCCGCGTTGCGATTAAACCAAC
>JALRIV010000111.1 GCA_023255275.1 Crocinitomicaceae bacterium
GTATTGGGTCAGCGCATAGATTACCATTCCATTTATGGTTGGCAATATGTTCCTAGAATGCACAGTAAAATCATCCTGAATGAGTATACCGATTTTCGATTTACAGCAGGTAAAGGATGGCGCGTTCCGAATTACATCATTGATAATTACGCCTTACTCACCACGGGTAGAACATGGCAAGCACAGGTGACCATTAAGCCTGAAATTTCATGGAATATGGGAGGATCGTTAGTGCGTCAATTTGCTATTAAAAAGCGAAAAATGACCCTTTCAGCGGATTACTATTACACTTATTTCACCAACCAACTTGTAGTAGATCGCGATGCAGATTTGCAGTCCATTCGTTTTACCAATTTGACCAATACTTCATTTTCACATAGTTTTCAATTGGAGTGGAGTTGGGAAGCACTGCGCGGTTTAGACCTTCGAACTGCCTACAAATATTTGGATGTTAAATCTCGTTTCAATGAAACGATGCAACAACAAGTGTTAATCCCCAAGCATCGAATATTTATGAATGTAGGTTACAAAACAAGAAATAAAAAATGGTTATTTGACGCTACCCTGTCTATTTATGGAGAAGCACGATTGCAAGATCGCTTGGCAGCAGACGGGGTGACCATCATTCGCCATGAGAAAAGTCCTTTTTACCCGATGTTATTGGGACAAATTACGTATATTCATAAACGATGGGAATTTTATATTGGGGGTGAAAACTTGACCAATTTCAAACAAAAAAATCCAATTATAGATGCCGAAAACCCGTTTGGCAGCAAATTTGATGCAACGCAAGTTTGGGGTCCAATCATGGGAATTAATGTCTATGCTGGATTTAGATTTAGTATATTAAAAAAATAAAAGAAAAGAAAGATGAAAAAATGGATCATGATCGCATTCTTAGGTTTACAAATTAACCTATATGCACAAGACAAAAAAATAGTAACAGATACGATTCAAACTACTGCTGAGTGCGGTGAATGCAAGGAAAAGGTAGAAGGGAAATTGAACTACACCAAGGGAATTAAATTTGCTGAATTGGATGTAGAAAGTAAAAAATTGATTGTAAAATTTGATCAGCGCAAAATTTCAGAGGCAGAAATCAAAGCGATTGTATCTTCGCTAGGTTACGATGCCGATGAGGTAAAAGCCAACAAAGAAGCCTATGATGCGCTTCCGAATTGTTGCAAAATAGGCGGCATGTAAATTCGGTGTTAAAAATAGAGTTAAAATTTCGTTTTCGATGTTTTTTTATTAATTTCGTGCCTCTATAATTTAAAGAAGATAACATGTCGTATTTATTTACATCAGAATCCGTATCTGAAGGGCATCCAGACAAGGTTGCCGATCAAATTTCAGATGCTTTAATTGATAATTTCATGGCTTATGATCCAGAATCAAAAGTAGCTTGTGAAACTCTAGTGACAACAGGTCAAGTTGTATTGGCTGGTGAAGTAAAGACGAACACGTATTTGGATGTACAAAGCATTGCTCGCGATGTCATTAAAAAAATCGGTTATACGAAAGCAGAATACATGTTTGAAGCCAATTCTTGTGGGGTATTATCAGCGATTCATGATCAGTCAGATGATATCAACCAAGGTGTTGACCGTGTAGTAGCCAACAATGATTTTGAAGCAAAAGCGAATGCACAAGGAGCAGGAGACCAAGGAATGATGTTTGGTTATGCGACCAAAGAAACTGAGAACTACATGCCTTTAGCATTAGATTTAGCGCATAAAATCTTACAAGAATTATCGAGTATTCGCAATAACGAACCTCATTTAATTGGTTATTTACGTCCAGATGCAAAATCTCAAGTAACGATTGAGTATTCTGACGACAATGTGCCTCAACGCATCGATAGTATCGTAGTGTCCACTCAACACGATGATTTTGATACCGAAGCAAACATGTTGGCGAAGATTAAGAAAGATATCATCGAAATCGTCATTCCGCGTGTTAAAGCAAAATTGAAAGCTGAATTACAAGTTTTATTTACCGATCAAATTACGTACCACATCAATCCAACAGGAAAGTTTGTGATTGGTGGACCACATGGTGATACGGGATTAACAGGAAGAAAAATCATTGTAGATACATACGGAGGAAAAGGAGCTCACGGAGGTGGAGCATTCTCTGGTAAAGATCCAAGTAAAGTGGACCGTTCTGCAGCCTATGCAACACGTCATATTGCTAAAAACTTAGTCGCTGCAGGCTTGTGTGATGAGGTGCTTGTTCAAGTATCTTACGCAATTGGAGTTGCTAAACCTTGTGGTTTGTACATCAATACGAATGGCACATCGAAAGTGGCTAAAACGGATGGTGAAATTGCTAGAATCGTGGAAGGAATTTTTGATATGCGTCCTTATGCAATTGAACAACGTTTGAAATTGAGAAATCCAATTTATTCTGAAACTGCTGCTTATGGCCACATGGGTAGAAAGAATGAAGTGGTGACCAAAGTATTCAACGCTGGAAAATCCAATGAAAAGAAAGTTGAAGTGGAGTTATTTACTTGGGAGAAATTAGATTTCGTGGATCAAGTAAAAGCTGCATTTAATTTATAAGAATTGATACCCAAAAAAAGCGCCAAAAGGCGCTTTTTTTGGGTTTAAACTTTAGTATTCCTTTGGAAATTTCTTGTTCATTTAATCGAGCGTTCGGTCTTTCAAGGTTTTGATTAAATCAATCAAGGCATCAAGATCCTTCTGATTGCTTACTAGACCCACTGAAATTCGAATAGCCCCTCTCATCTTTTCCAACGCTTCACGCATTTCTTTGAAACTAAAATATTGTTTTGAATGGTATAAAGTTTCTAAAGATTCTGGGCTTAAATCGTAGTTGATTTCATCAATTCCTGGGTTGCAAAAACAACCTGAACGAATAGAAATTTGTTTGGCATTGGTCATTGCCTCGATCTTAAAAAATGGAATTTTGGATCCATCTGGATTGAAAAAATTAACAATCATGGTACCCCCACATGCATCGCGGTTTTCAGGCCCAAAAATCTGGACTTGTTGTGTTCCATTAGTGTGCGATAACTTTTCGAATTCCAATTTTAGATATTGCATAAGCGAATGAACCCGTTCATTTAACCTATCCATGCCAATAGCACTTAAAAAATCTAATCCATAGCTCACTGCTGGAATACCTAAATAATTAATGGTTCCATTTTCAAAGCGTTCATGATTATCTACCAAACTGAAAAAAGGTGTTTTAGAAGATGCGATATAAACCGTACCTCCTGCAAACCATCTTTTTCGTAGTTTTTCAAAGGCAGATTTTTTTATCAATAAACAACCAATTCCAGTTGGATATCCAAACATTTTATAAAAAGATATGGATACGAAATCTGGATGGAATTTACTTAAATCCAAGGTGTTTGTCGGCACAAAAGCTGCAGCATCCAATAAAACGTCCCAACCGCGTTCTTTTGCCATCTCAATGTATCGTAACGGGTGTTTGACGCCAGAAACATTAGATTGTGCTGGAAAGGCGAGTAATTTGTTTTGATGAGTGCACGAATCGAGTTTCGTCAATAGATCTTTTTCATCGATTTGTAAACTTTTTAAATCCACCGAAAAAATTTGATGTGTTCCTCCTCTTTGTGAGCAATATTCTCGAATTCCATTTACAGAATTATGATTATCAATACAATGTAAATAATGACCATCGTCCTCAAAGGGGTATGATTCACCTATAATTTGAAGAGCAGCAGAGGCATTTTGCGTAAACACACAATAATAATCCGTGGCATTAAAATAATCAAGAATTTTCTTTCGAGTCTCTTCTACCAATTTTGTAGCAAATTGAGAACTTGGATTAGTGGAATGAGGATTCCCAAAGGTATTTTCGGCGAGTAACTTGAAGTGTTTTTCAAGTAGGGATTTTGCCGTTAAGTTGCCTCCTGTATAATCGAGATACACTTCATTGTTTTTGTCAAGTCGACCAAACTCGTCTTTTCGCAATTGATGGAAAAAAGCCTCGTGTTTAAGTTTCGTTTCAACCTTCGGTTTAAGAAAGGATGTTAGCATTAGTTTTAAGTTTTAGTTTATGGAATGGATTAAACCTAGGCTTAATCCGGTACTAAAATAACTAAATATTTTTTGCTTTAAAAAGGAATTGGGCACTAACTTTCTTACAATCAAGTATTCTAGGTCTTCAATTTAGTGCGTCATGAACTTTTCGCTCCATCAGTTGTTTAAAGAGTACATCAATCGTGATTTAAGATGAGTGAAAAGATACCGGACCAAGTGGTCTATTCAGAAGAGAGAGGATACTATTCAAAAAATTTACCGTATGCCACCAATGTTGGCGCCCCTGCGATCCAAACGGATGATTTGGTAGCTTGGAAAAAGAGGGGTATTCATCACGTCAATAAAACGTTTGAAAGTCAATTCAAGGAAATTAAAGCGGCCTACGAAAAATTGATGGAAGATTACCATTGGAATGATCTGGTTTATAACGCAAGGTTTTCATTCGAGCCGGTCATGGGTGAAATTTACCACATGTATGTAGACGATTTTGGATCTCACTTTTTATCCCTCATTGCTCCTCACGAATGGAAAAAGGAATATGTTGCTTCTTTCCAGTTGAATAGCGAAAAAAAATGGATCGTTTTCCGACCGTAAACCTAATTCATAGAAAACAAAAAAGACTTACATTTCTGTAAGTCTTTTTTTGAGCATATATTTATTGTTCTAATTTTTCTCAAAGGTGAGGTAATCTGTTCCACCACCGCCACCACTGACATCGATTAACTCGATTTTAGTAGCGCTTTGAGAAATAAAATCCCAATCGTCATTAAGATCTTCAAATCCATTGGAAGTATTGAAGTTTAGATTAAAATCTAAATCGTCTGTACTGTCATCATTACTGTTACTATCGGTAATACTCCAACTTCCTGAATACGAATTGGAACCATTACTTGCACTTACTTGTCCATTGTCGCCAAAAACAAAAAGGTAACCATTGAAATTTGATGTTTCATCATTTCCTGAGTCTATGAATTTGGTAATTTTCCAACTACCACTTTTCACATTAGATTCAATTTGGTTTTTAACCTTGTCTTGCTTCTTTTTACATGCAGGGGACAAAAACAATACCATTAAAACTAAATAAAACGCATAACACCTTTTCATCTTTAAAAAACTATTAATTAAAAATTTAATGGAGTGGCCATTTTATTTGCAATTGTAATTCAATGATGGTTACTCTAAAATAATTTTCTTTGTATTGCTCGCATTTTCAGTAATTACACGTACCAAATAAGTCCCTTTGTTTGCTTTAATGATTTTAATTTGATTGTCAGACAATTCAAAAGGAATACTTTTACCGTCAATTCCAAAAATTTCAACTTTTGCTTCGTTGGGTAATCCATCAATGAAAAACTGTCCTTGGTTTGGATTTGGATATATGTTAAAGTTGATTTCTTTAGCACTTAACTGATCTGTTCCCAACCAACGATCATCCCAAACTTCTGGTGTTCCTATGAAAGATCTACCATTAGCCATTGTCAAATGCAATAAGGTCGTAAATGTACTTGTAGCAATGTCGTAGGAAACTAAAGTACCATACCCATTTTGCCCAGCAGTGCGGGAAGTTGAATAAAGTTTACCGTTGTAAACTGTCCAACCTGCGTTAAAACCACCTCCGTCTGTTGCGCGACTAAAACTGTGTTCATTTGTAAAAGTACCATTAGCCAAATCATAGGAGAACAAGAAACCTTCGTTATTCGCGCCTAAAAAATTGGTCGAACCATAAAGTTTGCCGTTGTATTCCGTTAAGCGACCATTTGTGGTTCTAATTAAACTATCGAAAACGTGTTCCACATGGAAGGTAAAATTGGTAGTATCTATAGAGTAAATTACAGCTCGATTCTCACCTGTTAGCGTTCCAGCAGTACTTGCAGTGGTTACCCCATAAATTTTCCCATTTGATGCAAATAGAGGGTTATGATCCAT
>JALRIV010000112.1 GCA_023255275.1 Crocinitomicaceae bacterium
GTTAGACGAGTATGTGCGTCCGGCTGTTGAAAATGACGGCGGTGCGATTGAATTTAGAGGGTATGAAGATGGTGTTGTTACGGTTTTAATGAAAGGTTCATGTGCGGGTTGTCCTTCTTCCACTGCGACTTTAAAAGGTGGTATTGAAAACCTTTTGAAATCACATTTACCAGAAGTTAAAGAAGTGGTAGCTGAAAATATGTAATTAAGCTTCTTTGATCGTATTCATCACAAAAGCAGATTGCACTTGCGCGATGTTTGAAATGGAGGCTAATTTCAAGGTCAAAAAGCGTTGATATTCCTCCATATCTTTTACTTCGATATACAGCGAATAATCAAAAGTCCCGGCAATGTAATAACAGTTGGATACTTCATCGAATTCCCTGATGGCATCTTCAAACGTTTTTAATGTTTCTATAGAGTGATTTTTAAGAGAAACCAAACAAAACACGCCCAGTTCAACACCCAATTTTTTTCGATCTATTTGGATCGAATATTTTTTGATAACTCCCCATCGCTCTAAGCGCTTGATGCGTTCAAAGGTAGGTGTTTGTGTCAATCCTACGCGCGCCGCAATTTCTTTCGTTCCCATCTTAGCATCCTGTTGTAAAAGTTGTAGAATGGTTTGATCGATTGGATCTAAAGAATATTTTTCCATACTTAAATTGTTTTCTGTTAAAAATACGGATAAAATTCTATCAAATTAATAACTGATAGAAATAAATACTATGTTTGAAATATTAGTAGAAATATAATCTATTTTTATTCAAAATATTAGATTATGGATTACAGTAAAATGCACCCGGAAAGTTTAATGATGAGCTACGGTTATAAGCCATCGCTTTCAGAAGGGGCAATTAAATGTCCTATTTTTCAAACTTCTACCTTTGTCTTTAACTCAGCGATGGAAGGTAAGAAATTTTTTGAATTGGCCTATGGATTGAGGGAGAAGGAAGCGAATGAAGAATTAGGCTTAATTTATAGTCGTTTAAACAATCCTGATTTAGAAATTTTAGAAAATCGTTTATGTCTTTGGGACAAGGCAGAAGATTGTGCTGTGTTTGAAAGCGGCATGTCGGCAATTTCCACGGCGCTGATGGAATTTTTAGCTCCGGGAGACCTATTGCTATACTCGCGACCTGTTTATGGCGGCACAGACCATTTTATCAACCATTTTTTGAAAAAATTGCAAATTGAAGCCATTGGGTTTTATGCAGGTGAAACTTTTGATGAAATTAATGCGCGAATTATTGCTACGGGCAAAGCGGATAAATTAAAAATGATTCATATTGAAACGCCGGCAAATCCAACCAATGCGCTAATTGATATCGAATTGTGTGTGGCCTTAAAAAATCATTACGAGCCTAAAAATGGCGAAGTGATTGTTTCGGTGGATAACACCTATATGGGACCATTGTGGCAACATCCTTTGAAACATGGTGCTGATTTAGTGCTCTATTCTGCTACCAAATACATCGGTGGACATTCAGATGTCATTGCAGGGGCTTGCTTAGGGTCTAAAGCATTGATGGCACGCATTAAAGGATTGCGTACCTTTTTAGGTAATATGGCAGGTCCGTGGACGGGTTGGTTGCTGATGCGTAGTCTTGAAACGTTGAAGGTTAGAATGGATCAGCAAGCGATTGGTGCGAAATACGTGGCTGATTATTTGAAAAATCATCCGATGGTGAAAAAGGTGTACTATTTAGGACATATTCCCGAAGGCACACCGGAATACGATATTTATAAAAAACAATACAGTTCAGCTGGAGCAATGATTTCTTTCGACATCAAAGGAGGTGAAAAAGAAGCATTTCAGTTTTTGGATAGTTTAAAGTTAATGAAATTAGCCGTTTCATTGGGGGGAACTGAAAGTTTGGCTGAACATCCTCAAACGATGACCCATGCTGATGTTCCCACAGAGGTAAAGGAGCGCATGGCCATCACCGAAAAACTCATTCGATTATCGATAGGAGTGGAACATCATGAAGATATCATTCATGATCTCGAACAAGCATTTGCTCAAATTTAATCCAACCTTCATTTAACTAAACTTAGGTTTTGGGTCCTTCTTGTGAAGGGCCCTTTTTTATTTTTTAGAAAAATATTTCTTCTTGAAAGGTCGCTTTTTTTGAGGGGAAGAAACCTTGTATTCAGGACCAGCGCCTAATTCTTCGGGTAATGGAATCTGAGGAATTTCGGCCTCAATGAGTCTTTGAATTTGTGCTAATTTGCGCATGTCTTTTTCATTCACCAACGTGATTGCTTCACCTTTGGTATTGGCCCTTGCGGTTCTACCTACGCGATGTACATAATCTTCGGCATCAAAAGGCGTGTCGTAATTGATCACTAGATTGATTTCTTTAATATCAATTCCACGACTCATCACATCTGTAGCTACAATGATGCGAATGCGTTTCGATCGGAATCCTCGGAGAATTTCTTCTCGTTGCTCTTGATCTAAATTGGAGGAAACGCCCTGTGATTTAAAGCCATTTTTTCGCAATCCATGCACGATTTCATTTACCTTGCTTTTTGAGGAAGTAAAGATGATGATACTCGTATAATCGGGTCTTTGACTTAAAATTTCTTTGATGAGTGGAATCTTCTGAGTGTCGAATGTTAGGTAAACACTTTGTTTAACACCCTCAGCCGGTTTTGAAATGGATAAGGTAATTTCCTCAGGCTGATGTAATATTTTTTGAGCCAAGGACTTGATTTTTGGTGCCATGGTAGCGCTAAATAGCAAGGTCTGTCTTTGTTTTGGTACTTTGCTGATGATTTGCATTAAATCGTCGGTGAAGCCCATATCAAGCATTTTATCTGCTTCGTCTAATACCAAATGCTTTACTTTTGAAAAATCGACATACCCTTGAGCAATATGCGATAGAAGCTTACCCGGTGTGGCAACGACAATATCAACCCCCTCTTTCAAGGCAGCCTTTTGAATGTCCCAATCTTTGCCGCTTCCACCTCCATAGATTGCCATCGATCCTACGGAGACAAAGTACGATAAACCTTGAATTTCTTGATCAATTTGAATCGCCAATTCGCGGGTAGGAACCACAATTAAAGTATCGATAGCGTTATCCTCTTTGCCTACCATTTTGTGAAGAATAGGAAGAATGAAGGCTGCAGTTTTTCCCGTACCTGTTTGGGCACAAGCAATCAAATCTTTTGAATCAATGATTTTGGGGATGGCTAATTGTTGAATTGGGGTCGCGTCTACAAAACCCATATGTTCGATGGCTTCTAAAATGGATGCATTTAAGCCTAAATCTCTAAATTTCATGGTGTAAATTTACGGAAATTATGTGAGGTTTTCATGTTCACGGATATCCTTCACATTGGCCTGCAAGGTAATTCGGTTATTGTAGGCATTATTTTCTAAGGTAAACACGATATCATAAGGCAAACCATGAGCTACTAAATCTGCTTTTTCTGCTAGATTAAAACCAATCCCTTCCAAAATGACATCTTGATCTGCTTGTAAAAAACTAAGTTTTAAATGTGCGTCTTTAAGAATACGTAGCTCTTTGGAAAATACTTTTTCAACCAGAAAGGTGGGTTTCATATTTCCGGGTCCAAAGGGTTCAAAACGATCGATGATGCGTTTAAACCTTGGAATTTGAAGGCGATTTTCTTGTGCTCCATACAGGTCACTTAAGCGTATTTTTAAATCTACCTTTTGAATGGGGTATTGATCCTCATCCGAAATCGATGCTGCAACCACTGCTTCAAAGCGTTCCATGAAGGGTTTCAAATTTTCAAGGGACAAGGTCAATCCAGCAGCATGTTGATGTCCACCCCATTGTTCTAATAAATCATCGCATTGCGCTAATGCTTGATACAAATTGAAATCATTCACGGTACGCGCAGATCCTGTCACTTTTCCATTGGAGTAGGTCAAAACGATAGTCGGTTTGAAGTGCCTTTCAATCAATCTTGAAGCGACAATTCCAACCACCCCTTTGTGCCAATTTTCGCGATAAACTACCGTAGCTTTTTTATGGAAGAAATTGGGGTCATTTTCCAACATGGTTAGAGCCTCTTTCGTCATGGCTTGGTCGATATCTCTTCGGTCGGTATTGTCTGCGTGAATGGCATCGGCTAATTTTTGTTGTTCTTCAGGATGCGGCGAAATCATCATTTCAACGGCATATTTTCCAGATCGCAATCGTCCTGCTGCATTGATTCTAGGTGCAATGGTAAACACCACATCAGTTAACGTAATCGGCAGTGATTTCTTCGCTAAATCCAATAACATCTTAAACACGGGACGGGTTTGGGTATTGAACAATTGGAGTCCATGGTAGGTAAATATGCGATTTTCTCCAGTCACTTGTACAATGTCTGCACCGATACTTAAGGCCATTAAATCCAAGTAGGGATGCAATTCTTCTTGGCTTCTTTGGGTAAGTTGTAAAAATGCACTGAGCAATTTATAGCCTACACCACAGCCGGTTAATTCCTTGAAGGGATAGGCACAATCGTTTTGTTTCGGATCTAAAATCCAAGCATCTGGCAATTGTGCTCCTGGTTCGTGGTGATCGCAAACAATGACTTCTATGCCATGTGCTTTTGCTTTCGCAATTTTATCAACGGATTTAATCCCGCAATCCAAGGTAATTAGCAAATCAATTTGTTGAGCAATGGCATAATCGATACCTTGAAAACTTAAGCCATAGCCTTCCGAATAGCGATCGGGGATGTAGAAGTCCACATGGGCACCTTCTTTTGCTAAAAATGAATACATCAGCGCGACAGCTGTAGTGCCGTCCACATCGTAATCTCCATATAGCAGTATTTTTTTTTGTTGAAGAAGGGTGTTATGCAAAAGTGTGCTCGCTTGTAGCATGTTTTTCATCAAAAAGGGATCGTGACAATCGCTTAATTTTGGGTTAAAAAATGCTTCTGCTGCTTCGTAACTGGTAATCCCTCGTTGCATCAAAAGACTAGCAATGGTTGGGTGAACTTTTAAGGATGAACTTAATTGATCCAAGATTGTACGGTCAGGTGTGGTCTGAATCATCCATTTTTTAGTGGTTAACATCATATTGTTTTGTATTTTTATTCTCAAATGTATATTTAAGTTATGAAAAAAATTGCTTTTATTTTCATCCTTTTTTTGACTTTTTCCTTTTTTAGTCAAAAATCGTACACTTTTCTTAAACCGATGCCTGCAGGAGCAACTGCAGTCAAAACGGTATCTGAAAATTGGTTTGGCACCTATGATCACGAGGATTTTCCCATTGATTTTGAATTTTCCTCCGATGGGGTGGTAGCGGTGTCGACCATTTTTAACACGCTTTCTCGCGAAACGGTGCGCGAATCTTCTCAATATGTTGTCCGAAACGGATATATTTTTGGTGTCGTACCGAACGATTCTTTGCCTTGTCAATTGGATGGAGATACCTATGTGTTTGGGATTCGTACACGTCAAGAATTGGTAGGTTCAGGTTCTTCTAACCGTTTAATGAAGGTGAATGAAAGCACGTATATTTTGAACTTTTTCGATCAGAACAGTTATACGCCATGCTTGATTTCCTTTACTGGAAAAAATATGCAAATTCGCTATTTTGATTATGCGATGGATACCAAGATTTTCAATAAAATTAAAATCCAACAAACCACAGTATCGGATGCTTTTCAAAATATTTTATTGGATCCGACGCCTGAAGAATGGGTAAAAATTCCTCAAGATCATTACTTAGGAAAGCCTTTGGTGTACAAAAAATTGTAGTTAAATTCTTTTGGAAGCCCGGTATAAGCGGATTTCAGCATACGATAATTGTTCTGGATATTGTTCCATCAATTCGGTGGCATTAACTCCTTCGCTGAATTGTAAAAGTTCATCCAATTCTTCAATTCGATCCGTAGAAATGATATCATCAAGCGCCAACATTTCCTTTGAAATTAAAT
>JALRIV010000113.1 GCA_023255275.1 Crocinitomicaceae bacterium
AGAAAAATTAACCTGTTGATCATAAAGGGTTAACACCGCGGGTTCATCTTGTAATTCGGCAGGGTCAATTTCTTTTCCGCAAGAAAACACCAACGGTAATAGGAAAACAAAAAAATACTTTCTCATCTGTAAATAAGGTTTATCAGTTAAAATTAAGGAAATTTATATAGATAAAAAAATAAAAAAATCAGTTACCTTGCAGGATTCCTTTTGGACTTTTAAACTTTATCTCTATCTTTGATTCTGTATGGCCTTAAAACAGATTTTAACCCAAAAATTGGAGCAACGTCTATCTCCTCAACAAATTCAACTGATGAAATTGTTGCAAGTGCCTACCATGGAATTAGACCAGCGCATTAAGCAGGAAATTGAAGAAAATCCGGCTTTGGAAGAAGGTACAGATCAGTTGGAGGATGATTATGGTCAAGAAGATGAGTACAATCAAGAAATAGAGGGCGAAGATCGTGATTTTGATTTATCGGATTATTTAGACGACGATACGCCCGATTACCGAACCCAATCCAACAATACCAGTAAAGATGATGAAGAGCGCGTTGTTCCCTTATCGGGTGAACAATCGTTTCAAGAGCGTTTGACGGAGCAAATTCACTTGTTGTTTTTAGACGAAACCCAGTTCATCATTGCAGACACCATCATTGGAAATTTGGACGAAGCGGGTTACTTGAATCGCGAGATTGTATCATTAGTGGATGATTTAGCTTTCTCCATGAACATCTTTGTAGAAGAAAAGGATGTGATAGAAGTCCTTAAAATCATTCAAGAATTGGATCCGGCTGGCGTTGGAGCAAGAGATTTACAGGAATGTTTACTCATCCAAATTAATCGCAAACAAGACGGAGATATTACCAAGTTTACCGCGAAAAAAATCATTGAGGACAGTTTCGAAGAATTTACCAAAAAGCATTACGATAAGATTGCAAAAAAACTGGAGATTGAGGACCAAGATTTAAAAGAGGCGATTGATGAAATTTTGAAATTGAATCCAAAACCAGGCGGCTCATCGAAAGAGTCGGCAGGAAAAAATATGATGCAAATCATTCCTGATTTCACGATTTACGAAAATGAAGGTGTATTGGAATTGAGTATCAATGGAAGGAATGCTCCCGATTTAAAAGTATCCCGGGAATACGAGCAAATGCTCCGTTCATACGCTGAAGGTGCTAAAGGGAGTAAATCGGATAAAGATGCTGTAACGTTTGTTCGTCAAAAACTAGATGGCGCTAAGTGGTTTATCGACGCCATTAAACAACGTCAAAATACCCTTTATTCGACTATGCACGCCATAATGATGTATCAAAAGGAGTATTTTTTGACCGGGGATGAGTCTAACTTACGTCCCATGATTTTAAAGGATATAGCAGAAATCGTATCTCTTGATATATCCACCGTATCTAGGGTGGCTAATAGTAAGTATGTTCAAACTGGATTCGGGATTTTTTCCTTAAAATATTTCTTTTCTGAGTCCCTTTCTACCGATACTGGAGAGGAAGTTTCTACACGAGAGGTGAAAAAAATTCTCGAAGAAGCCATTCAAGGAGAAACAAAAAAGAAGCCATTAACGGACGAGAAATTAACGGAAATCTTGCAAGAAAAAGGATATAATATCGCACGAAGAACCGTTGCTAAATACCGAGAACAACTCAATATTCCAGTTGCTCGTTTAAGAAAGGAATTGTAATGCGCTATTTTTCACAAACGCTTTCTTGGCTGTTTTTGCCCTTATTCGTACCGATTTATGTGTTGCTTTTGATCTTATTTGATCCTTCCAATTTGGATTTCTATTTTAATCCTGATGCAAGATGGGCCTTATTGAAGATGTTTTTAATCTTCTTTACTTTTGCTCCTGGTTTGACGATGATTTTTATGCGCCGTTATCAATTGATTCAAACCATTGAGATGGATGATCGAAAGGATCGATTTGGACCATTATTCATTGTTGCCCTTTATTCTTCGGCTGCTTTTGGTTTATTTTATGTGAAAGATGAAATGCACTTGCTACCCATCTATATCTATCTACTACCGATCATAGGATTAGTCAATGCGTTAGTTTTCTTTGGTTTTAATTTTTGGATAAAAATCAGTTTACATAGCGGCACAATGGGCATGGCTGTAGGCTTTTTATTTGTGCATGCTTACCAATATTCATTTTTTCCTAAAATCTACTTGATATGGGCTATTTTAGCCTCAGGATTGGTTATCGGTGCACGTTTGCAATTACGGAAACATACCTCCCTAGAATCATACTTAGGCTGGTTAGTGGGTTTTGGAGCTACGATAATTTTGAGCAGCTTAGGATATACCTTGATTAATAGTATTTGATCAAAACATTCTTCGGTTCAGTAAAGAATCTCAGAGCTTCTAATCCTCCCTCTCTGCCAACGCCTGAAGCTTTTACACCCCCAAAAGGTGTTCTTAAATCTCTTACTAACCAACAATTTACCCAAACAATTCCGGCTTGAATTTCATCCGCCATGCGATGTGCACGGGTTAAATTTTCCGTCCAAATGGTAGCACTTAAGCCATACTGTGTTGAATTGGCCATGGCGAGTACCTCTTCTTCGGTATCAAATGGGGTTAATGTCACCACAGGACCAAATATTTCTTCTTGATTGGTTCTGCAATCAAAGGCTAGTCCTTCAATAACGGTTGGCCTTAAAAAATAACCCTTTTCATAGTCTCCTTCAAGCTGTTCTTTTACTCCCCCTGTGAGTATGGTTCCTCCTTCCTTTTTTGCCAATTCAATGTAAGAAAGAATTTTTTCCATGTGGGGTTCTGAAACCACAGCTCCCAATTTTGCTTGTGGATCGGATGGGTAAGAAACGACAGTAGCAGCCACTTTGTTGACAAATGCCTCCTTAAATTTTTCATATATTGGTCGCTCGATGAAGATGCGTGAACCGCACAAGCAAATTTGTCCTTGATTGGCAAACGAAGAGCGCAAAGTTGTACTTAACATTTCCTCAAAATTGCAATCTGCAAAAATGATATTTGGGTTTTTACCTCCTAATTCAAGGGATAATTTTTTAAACATTGGAGCGGCCGTTCTGGCGATGTATTCTCCGGTTTTGGTCCCTCCAGTGAAGGAAATGGCTTTAATTTTAGGATGTTTTACAATAGCATCCCCAACACTTCCTCCTAGGCCATGTAAAATATTTAATACACCATCAGGCATTCCCGCTTCTTTAGCGACTTTACCCAACAAGTAGGCAGTATATGGCGTGATTTCAGATGGTTTAGCAATGACGCAGTTCCCGGCTGCCAAAGCAGGTGCAATTTTCCAAGAAAATAAGTACAAAGGTAAATTCCATGGGGAAATACATCCCACAATACCCAGCGGTTTTCTTAAGGTAAAGTTAACACCAATGCCATCCATATAATGTGATTCTGAAGAAAAATGGGTAATGGCAGTGGCAAAAAAGTGAAAATTAGAAACCGCTCTCGGGATATCGACATGAGCAGCCAAACTCACGGGTTTCCCATTGTCTTTGGATTCTGCTTGGACAAATTCATCCATTCTAGCAGCAATCCCTTCTGATAATCGAACCAAGATGGCTGAGCGTTCTTCAGTCGACATTTTTGACCAGATTGGAAATGCTTTTTCAGCTGCATTTACGGCCATTTGAACATCCTCTTCATCCGAATTTGGGATCAGTGAATATACTTTTCCCGTAGCAGGTTCAAAATTGTCAATGTACTGACCTTTTATAGGTGCGACATATTTCCCGTCGATGAAGTTCGCTAATTTTTCCATATGTTTTATTCGTTAATGGCTTTGATACCTGGCAATTCAATACCTTCTAAATATTCCAGCATCGCACCTCCTCCGGTAGAAACATAAGAAACTTGATCGGCTAAATTGTATTTGTTAATCGCTGCTACAGAATCCCCTCCTCCAATTAAGGAAAATGCGCCATTTGCAGTTGCTTTTACAATCGCATTTGCTACATCGATCGTTCCTTGTTGAAAGTTATCCATTTCAAAAACTCCCATCGGGCCGTTCCACAAGATTAATTTTGATTTTTCAATGATTTCAGCACAATCTTTTGAGGTTTGACTTCCAGTGTCTAAGCCCATCCAACCCGCAGGAATGGCCTCAATTGCGACTTCTTTGCGATTGGCATTGTTGTCAAATTGATCGGCAATAATGGTATCAACCGGTAAATATAAGTTGACCCCTTTCGCCTTTGCTTCATCCATGATTTTTCTAGCCATATCCAAGTAATCATCTTCTACGAGTGAATTACCCACTTGTCCACCTTTTGCTTTTATGAAGGTATATGCCATACCTCCGCCGACAATTAAGTGATCTACTTTTTGAAGCAATTGCTCAATGATGGTAATTTTCGAAGAAACTTTTGCTCCTCCAACAATCGCCGTTAACGGTTTTTCGGTCGAATTCAATACTTTATCGACACTTTTTATTTCATTTTCAATTAAAAATCCAAACATTTTATCGTTTGGAAAAAATTTGGCCACCACAGTAGTGCTCGCATGTGCGCGATGTGCTGTTCCAAAGGCATCGTTGATGTAACAATCTCCGTGAAGCGATAATGCCTCAGCAAAACTTTCTGTTCCTGCGGTTTCTTGTTTGTAAAAACGAACGTTTTCCAAAAGCAATACTTCACCGGATTTTAAATTTTTACTTTTCTCTAAAGCATTTTCACCAATACAGTCGTTCACAAATTGCACAGGAACGCCTAAAACTTTAGCCGTATGGTCAACGATGTGTTTTAAAGAATAACGATCATCTGCACCATCTTTTGGTCGACCTAAATGCGACATGATCACCACGCTTCCTCCGTTTTTTAAAACGTGTAAAATTGTTGGAGCTGCTGCTCTAATGCGCGTGTCATCGGTTACTTGAAAAGTTTCTTTGTCCAGCGGAACGTTAAAATCAACTCGTATTAACGCTTTTTTTCCATTAAAATCGTATGAATGAATGCTTGCCATTGGTTTATTTTTAGCCCAAAATTACAACAGATTTTTCGAACACGTAGCCTATAAGAGGAAGAAATTTGATGATTTGAACTCGGATGTCAAAGTTTATGCGACTCAAAAATGAATTTTCGAATTTTCAATTAATTGAGTAATTTTAAAAATCCGTGGAAGAAACAAGACAAATATTTACCCTTAAACAGGTGGTGGTATCCATCCAGAAAACCTTTCAACAGCGATTCCATCAAGCTTATTGGGTGAAAGCAGAAATGCATAAATTGAATCGTTTTGCCAGTGGACATTGTTTTCCTGAACTCGTGTACCGAGAAAATGATCAATTGGTAGCGCAAATGAGAGCGACCATTTGGAAAAATGATTTTGACCGCATCAATCGAAATTTTATTCGAGAAGTAAAAGAGTCCATCGGAGAAGGCAATATTTTGTTGCTATTGGTGAGAATTCAATTTGATCCAAAATATGGAGTTGGGTTACAAATTTTAGACATTGATCCCTCATTTACGCTTGGAGAATTACACCGGGAAAAACAAGAAACCTTAAAACGATTGCAACAGGAAAACTTACTCGATGCCAATCAAAAATTACCCTTCCCACTTTTACCAAAACGACTTGCCATTATTTCTGCGGAAACCAGTAAGGGCTTATCCGATTTTTATCAAGTTTTGGAGGAACGAGCGCATCAATACCAGTTTTTTACCATGTTGTTTCAGGCATCCTTACAAGGCGATGCAGCGGTAACTTCCATTCCCCGACAATTGGCAAAAATTGACAAATTAAAAGATCATTTCGATGTCGTATTGATCATTCGAGGGGGTGGTGAAGAAGTTGGAATGACCTGCTACAATCATTACGATTTATGTTCGGCCATTGCAAAATTTCCTTTGCCGGTATTAACGGGTATAGGTCATTCCACCAATTTGAATGTGGCT
>JALRIV010000114.1 GCA_023255275.1 Crocinitomicaceae bacterium
CATTTGATCTGCAAATTGCCGAATTACTGTTGAAAAATTACAACAATTGACGATCGACCATTAATTGTGCAATTTGAATGGCATTGGTCGCCGCACCTTTTCTTAAGTTATCTGCAACCACCCACATGTTTAAGGTTTTTGCTTGAGACTCATCTCTTCTCAATCGTCCGACAAACACGTCGTTTTTCCCTTCCGCATAACGTGGCATTGGATAACTGAATTGCGTTGGATCATCTTGTAAAGTAATTCCTGATTGATTGGCCAATAATTGGCGAACTTCTTGCAATTCAAATTCATGCTCAAACTCAACATTGATTGCTTCTGAATGACCACCAACTACCGGTACGCGAACTGCAGTCGCTGTTACCTGTATCGTTGGGTCTAGAATTTTTTTCGTTTCATTCGTCAACTTCATTTCCTCTTTGGTGTATCCATTATCTAAGAAGCTATCGCATTGTGGAATACAGTTCTTGTCAATTGGATAGGCGTAAGCCATTTCACCAGAAATTCCATTTCGCTCATTTTCCAACTGCTCTACCGCCTTCACTCCCGTTCCGGTTATGGATTGGTAAGTAGAAACAATCACGCGTTTCACTTGATATTTTTGATGCAAAGGTGCTAAGGCTAATAACATTTGTATGGTGCTGCAATTGGGATTGGCAATGATTTTATCCTCTGAAGTTATTAAATGTCCATTTATTTCGGGGATGATCAATTTCTTAGTTGGATCCATACGCCACGCAGAAGAATTGTCAATAACAACCGTTCCAACCTCTGCAAATTTAGGTGCCCATGCTAGTGAAGTTTCACCTCCAGCAGAAAAAATTGCAATTGTGGGTTTTTGACTAACCGCTTCCTCCAACCCAATAATAGTGTAGGTTTTCCCAAGATAGTCCATCGTTTTACCAACTGATTTTTCAGATGCTACCAATAACAATTCATCATATTGAAAAGCCTGTTCTTTTAAGACAGTCAACATAACATTTCCAACCATACCCGTAGCACCTACAATTGCAATTTTCATATTTTTATTTTTTGAACAAAATTACTACATTTGAAATACTATTCCATAAAAATGAAACACATTTTACTATTCACTATTTTATTTTCCGCTGGAAAATTAACGAGTCAAATCTGGGAAAATTTTCAAGATCATGATTTAACCCTCAACCCCACTTGGACAGGGGACTTAAGCAATTTTATCACCAATGCAAGTGATCAATTGCAAAGCAACCAAACAGTGGCTGGAACTTCCTATTTGGCATTGCCTCATAATTTAGATTTTGTCGGCATTTCAGAATGGCATTTTTACTTGAAATTAGCCTTCGCCCCATCCGGTTCGAATTATGCAAAATTTTACCTTACCGCTAATAGTTCAGATTTATCCACCAACCCAGATGGATATTTTTTACAATTTGGAGAAGCAGGGTCGACAGATGCAATCCGTTTAGTAGGAAGAAATCTTGGCGTAAACACCGAAATATGCGCAGGTCCTTTGGGTGCTATCGCAACCGGAGTGGATGTTAAAATTAAAGTGTTAAGAGACCAAACAGGTTATTGGGAATTATTCATTGATCCTGCGGGTGGTGAAAATTATTCCATGTTAACTTCAGGAACAGATAACCTAAATTTATTAGGGAATTGGTCTGGTATTCAAACGGTTTATACGGCCTCAAATGGTTCAAAATTTTACCTAGACCATCTGTATCTCGGTCCAAAAATCGTAGATCTCACACCACCGGCATTGATGCAATTGGAAGTAACATCTCCCACTTCGCTCGTACTGACCTTCGATGAGCCTTTGTCTACAATTGATGCAGAAAATATTACTCATTATCAATTGCTTCCCACAATAGGCATTGTCAGTTGTATTCAACAACTAAGTTTCCCTGAAAAGGTAAACATCACCCTCATCGATTCCCTTCAAAATGATACGAATTACACCCTACATCTTCAAAATATTGCCGACATCAATTCAAATATCCTTCTTTCGTTCGACACCACATTTCATGTTTTGTATGGTGTTTCGGCAGAGAAATCGGATATCATCATTCAAGAGATTTTTGCAGATCCATCACCATCAGTAGGCTTAAAAAACGTGGAGTACATTGAATTGTATAACCGATCCCAAAAATACATTTCTATCCATAATTGGCGTTTAAGTGATGGAACAAGTACTGCCATTTTCCCGGATAGCATCATCAAACCCAATCAATATTTGATTGTTTGTCCTTTAAATGGAATAGATTCTTTTGCCATTCATCCCTATGCCTTAGCTAATTTCCCTAGTTTAAATAATACCGGTGATCATTTGATTTTATCTAATTCATCCAATATGATTATAGACGAGGTAAGCTATAGTGATACTTGGTATCAAGACGCTTTTAAAAAAGACGGTGGTTATTCTTTAGAGCGAATCCACCCAAACCACCCTTGTAGTGATGCAAAAAACTGGATAGCTTCGAACGACCCAACAGGAGGAACCCCTGGTTTGATCAATAGCGTTTTCGATAATACACCAGATACAATTGGACCAAAAATACAGGCAATCAACGTGTTAACTAACAGTGAAATTCAAATCCTATTTACAGAACCTATTGATTCCAATTATTTAACCCTGAATCAAATTGTTCATCTTCCGAATTTATCACTTCAATCATTAAGCATTCCCCATTCATTCGCAGATGAAGTCAATTTACAACTATTAAATCCATTAGATTCAGGGAAATATTATCAGATTAAACTCCTTCAAATTCAAGATTGCTGGTCCAATACATCAGATGATTCGATGGACTACATACTCCCTTTTGAGCTGCGAAAGGGAGATATTTATATCAATGAAATCTTGTTTAATCCTGTCACAAACGGCTCAGATTGGATTGAATTGTATAATGCATCTGATCGTATTCTCCATTTAGATGGTTTGAATTTTGCCAATTGGAAAGATAGTGTCAGTAACCTTAAAAGTGTTCCACCAGTACTTTTCCATCCAAAAACTTACCTTGTCTTTGGGAACGATTCTTCGTTTGTTAAAAATCAATATCCATATGCACAAACTGGCTGCTATGTAGAAATGGTTTTACCAAGTTATAACAATGATTCTTCGAGCGTGTTTCTGGTCAAAGACCAGCAAATCATCGATCGCGTTTCTTATCAAGAAGATTGGCATTTTAAACTTTTGGAATCGACCGATGGGGTTTCCTTGGAACGTATTTCGTGGAATTTACCTTCAAATGACCAAAATAACTGGCATTCTGCAGCAGAAAATATAGGATTTGGCACCCCTGGATTTGAAAACTCTCAGTTTCTAGCGGGTAGTTTTGAAGGGGAACTCAGTCTTGAAAACAAAGTGATTTCACCCGATAATGATGGTTATGAAGATGTGCTTTTCATCAATTACCGCTTTGAAGCTATTGGAATGGTGGCAAATTTGCGTATTTTTGATGAACAAGGTCGACTTAAAGCGATTTTACTCAATAATGAATTAATGGCAAAAAAAGGGACAATCACTTGGGATGGAGTTACTGACGAAGGAGTTAAAGCAACTATAGGTTCTTACATTCTTGTTTTTGAAGCCTTTCAGGTTGACAGTGGTAAAACTTTTCATCAAAAATTAGCGTTTACGGTAGCAGGAAAATAATATGTTTACACCCGGTTCAAAAGGTTGGATAAATAAATACTTCGATTTAGTCGATCGTGGTGAAATTGAATTAAACATCCCAGAAATTGAAAAGGAACAGATTGCTCATTACCTGCAGATCAAATTTTCCAATTCTGGAGTGATGTATGGTTTTCCCGCAGAATTTATATTTTGCAAACACATCGATCAATCCAAGTGGACCGTTGATGAAAAACTTAAAATTTTACTTTTCGAGGCTTTATTACTGATCTATCTCATTAAAATTCCTCATTTCAAACGGCATGAATTCATTGAGTCGATTCAGCATTTTTACGTCAACCACCGACCCAATTTTCTTCAAAAGTTCCTTGCAAGTATTTTGAATACGAAACAAGAGCAAGTAGTTGAAACAATCTTGACCAAAAGAATATCGTTACGGGGAAAATTCAATGAAACCAAATTCTGGTTGCTATATGCTCATAATGTTTTCGTTTACATCGACATCCTTTTATACCGCGATTACATTACCGACTATAAAGAAGGTACCATTTATTCATACGATGACATTGCCTTAAATGCCCTAATCGTTATGAATCTTGTCTCTGCAGCGGACGGGGTAATTGATGAAGTAGAAAAAAATCTATATAAATTATTTTTGGTGTCGGCCAATTTGAATGATCAGTATTATGAAAAAGCAGAAAAGCTATTTCAATACGGGGCGAAAATTAAAGATTTAAAAAATATAGGATCTGAAAACCAACTATATCGTAATTTTTTATTAAATATTGCGTTTTTCACATTATTTATCAGTCACGATCAGATTGAGAAGGAGCGAAAAGTCATACAAAAAATTGCCAAAAAAATTGGATTTGACACCGATCAAATATTAAAAATTGAAATGATGGTAGAACAATTTTTGCTGAAAAATGCGCAAGATCTACCTTTTGTTAATGCCAGATCCAATACGGATCAAATGCTGAGAAGTGTCTCCAAAAAATGGCTTAAAATATTAGGCAGGAACAAGGATAAAATGGTCATTGAATTAAAACAATCTAAGGATTTGATTCGGTTGATCAATAAATCGCGTAAAGAAGATTTGACAAAAACAGAAAAGGAATTGGTAAAAGCACAATTTAAAGATTTAATTAAAACAGTTCCATCTCTAGCCATTTTTATGCTTCCTGGTGGAGCAATTCTGTTACCTATCCTCAGTAAAGTATTACCCGATATTTTACCATCTGCCTTTAAGGATAACGAAATTAACAACTAGTAGAAAACACGTAATTTGTAGACGAACATTTGCATAGTTTAGACTAATGGCATATATTTGCCCCACTAAACTAAACTATTAATAATGAACAAGATAATTGTCCTACTATTAATATTTCTATCTCATGTAGAAATAAACGCCCAAGAAAACAAATCGTTTTTATTCACGAAAATCATTGTTGAACAACAGATTTCACCTCAAGAGGTAAAAAACATCAATACTGAAATTTCAAAATTAGGCCATTTTCAGGTTTCCAGAATGGATCGAAACACCTCACTCTATGTTGCTATTTATGAATCCTCAACGAGCAATTTAGAAGAAAAAGTAAAGCAATGGTTTGAAAATCACGGCTATACTATCAAATGTTATTTTACAGATTCCTATGAGGATGGAGTAACTAAAAACCTAACCAAAATTAATTGTCAATAAGATGAAAACTACGCTTACGCTATTCGCCCTTGTTCTGAGTCTTATCGTGTTTGGACAGTCAGATGACTGTGCAAGTGCTCCAAGTCTTACTGTTGGATCATCATGTGTTGCGCAATCATTTTCAATGCCTACCACCTTCAATATGAATTTTTCTAGTGGAGCAATGCCATGTGCAACTGATTTTAAGGATGCATTTTTTAAATTTACAGCTACTTCAACATCGACCACAATTTCTGCAATTGAAAATGAAATAGGGCCAGATGTTGGCTTAATGGTCATGTCAGGTACTTGTGGAGGTACATTAACCATTTTAGGATGTTCAGATGTAGGAAATGATGTACAAGAAGATTTAACAGTTGCCACTACTATAGGTCAAATCTACTATATCGTGCTCATTCGAACAAACAATGTAGGAACAAACAACATGACTGGATCCCTATGCATTTACAACAGTCCCATTGGCTCAGTATGTGAAAGTGCTGAAACTTTACCTTTAAATTCAACCTTATGTAACACCAATGATTATTATGGTAGTTTCCCAGGAGATGGAAGTTCACCTGTTAATGGTTG
>JALRIV010000115.1 GCA_023255275.1 Crocinitomicaceae bacterium
AAAAGGTGTTGGATGATATGCCACCTTATCAAGGTGGAGGTGATATGATTTCAAAAGTGAGCTTTGAACATACCACTTACAATGAATTGCCTTTCAAGTTTGAGGCGGGAACACCACACATCGCAGGTGGGATTTGTTTAGGGAAATCCATTGAATTTTTAAATGGTTTAGACTTAGTTGCCATTCAAAAACACGAAAGAGAACTCGGGGAATATGCTCAAAGTATGATCGACTCCTTCGAAGGAAGCACCATCATTGGGAATGCTAAACATAAAACCAGTGTTGTTTCCTTCGTAATTGATGGTATTCATCCGTTTGATCTAGGTACCTTATTAGATAAACAAGGAATTGCCGTTCGAACAGGACATCATTGTACACAACCCTTGATGGATTTCTTCAAAATACCGGGCACCGTTCGAGCATCTTTTGCTTTTTACAATACCAAGGAAGAAGTAGATCTTTTTATTGAAGCGTTGGATAAAAGTATTACCATGTTAAAATAAGCTTATGAATATCGAAGAAAAACAAAGAGAAATCATTGAAGAATTTGACATTTATGACGATTGGATGGACAAATACGAATACATTATCGATCTTGGTAAAAGCACACCAACTTTAGCTGAAGATAAAAAAACGCAAGACCGAATCATTGAAGGATGCCAATCTAGAGTTTGGTTGGATGTGGAAATCAAAGATCAGAAGATGTATTTTTACGCAGATTCAGACGCGATCATCACTAAAGGGATCATTGGTTTATTGATCCGTGTATTGAATGAGGAATCGCCAGAAACAGTAGTGAAAACTGACTTACATTTTATCAACGAAATTGGTTTACACGAACATTTATCCCCAACGCGTTCAAACGGACTAGCGAGTATGGTGAAAAAAATGAAAACGCTCGCCTTAATGGCTATAAAAAACGAAGCATGATTGAATTAGAAAATAAAGTGGTGGACGTTTTAAAAACGATTTATGACCCTGAAATTCCAGTAGATGTATTCGAACTTGGACTGATATATGAGGTGAGAATTGACGATGCAAAAAATGTTGAAATTGATATGACTTTAACTTCTCCAAATTGTCCGGTTGCGGAATCTATGCCCAAAGAGGTTGAAGATAAAGTAGCAGCCATTGAAGAAGTAAATTCCGCGAAAGTGAATATCGTTTTCGATCCACCTTGGGATAAAGATATGATGAGCGAAGAAGCAAAATTAGAATTAGGATTTTTATAGCCATTAAGAAATTAAAGATATGAGAAGAGTAGTTATAACAGGTATGGGAGCGCTTACCCCTATTGGGAATGATTTAAATACCTATTGGACCAATTTAAAGAATGGAGTAAGTGGCGCTGCTGAAATTACCAAATTTGATTCCTCCAAGCATAAAGTACATTTCGCTTGTGAATTAAAAGATTTCGATGCGAAAAATTTCTTTGATGTTAAGGAATTGCGGAAATACGACCCATTTTCTCAATATGCCCTCATCGCGGTTGACGAAGCCTTAAAAAATGGACAAATTCAATTAGACGACTTAAATAAAGATCGAATTGGAGTTATTTGGGGATCTGGAAATGGAGGAATACAAACTTTCCAAGATCAAATGAAAGAATATTGCGAAGGAGAAGGAACACCACGTTTTACACCCTTCTTCATTCCAAGAATTTTAGTCGATATTGCCTCTGGAATTATTTCTATCAAATACGGATTAAGAGGAGTTAATTTCTGTCCTGTTTCTGCTTGCGCAACTTCCAATACTGCACTTATCGAAGCGTTTAACTATATCAAATGGGATAAAGCAGATATGATCATTACAGGTGGTTCTGAAGCAGCGATTAATGAATCTGCCATCGGCGGATTTTCATCTGCAAAGGCACTTTCCACTCGTAATGATGACCCAAAAACAGCATCAAGACCCTTCGATGTCACACGTGATGGTTTTGTCATGGGAGAAGGTGCAGGTGCATTAGTTCTAGAAGAATTGGAACATGCATTGAAAAGAGGTGCTACCATTTTTGGAGAAGTTGTTGGAGGAGGAATGGCAGCAGATGCCTATCATTTAACAGGAACCCATCCAGAAGGAGATGGAGCAGTTCTTGGAATGACAGAAGCCTTGCGCGAAGCCGGTCTTCAACCTACGGATATCGATTATGTGAACATGCACGCGACTTCAACACCTCAAGGTGATAATTCAGAGTTAATCGCAGCAAAACGCGTATTTGGTCAACATTCCAGTTTATCCATTTCAGCGACTAAATCCATGACTGGACATTTACTGGGTGCAGCAGGAGCAATCGAAGGTATTGCTTGCGTTATGGCCTTAAAGGAAGGTATTGTTCCGCCTACGATTAACACCACAGAAATTGAACCGGATTTTAAAGACCAATTTGACTTTCCATTAGATAAAGGGAAAGAAAAAACGATGCAGTACGCTATGAGTAACACCTTCGGATTTGGAGGTCATATCGCTTCAGTAATCTTTAAAAGATACGAATAAAATTTAGAGCTTAATCGCCAATTGTCCAATGGATTTTACCCTAACGACCAATTCATCTCGTAGGGGATATATCCCTTTTACCTCCATGGCATCTAGCGAGCCATTCATTTTTACGCCTTTCTTGATTTCTTGGTTCATTTCTTTTTCCACCATGGCAATCAAAATTTCAAAATGAGGCTTTAGATCGATGCGTGCTTTTTCTTGAATCATATGAGTAATCTTGTCACTGAATAACCATTTAGCAGACTTCAGTAACAAATTTTTACTTTTGATATCGAATGACAAATTGGGAAAACTTAATTCTTGAGTCAAGGTATCGAAAGAAGGTTTTCCAGCTAAATAAAACAAGCCCTTTTTATCTCCAGAAAATGCAACTTCAAAATGTAAAAAAGCATCCTGCGAGGACTTAATTTTTAAGGAATCAATGAAAATTTTATTTTTTTGCAGTACGATTTCCTTTCCTTTGAATTCATTCGTTAATATATTACTCATGCTATCATAAGGAGCTTTTACATCAAGAAAGATTTGAAAACCGCTACTCTGCTGGTAATCCTCCAATTTTGGCAAGGAGGTAGAAGTAGAACCATCGGCAATTGCATTAATCTCTGGACTTGCCTTTAATTTTAAATTGATATAGGCCTCCTCCTTGTAGAAATTTATTTTTGAAACCGAAATACCACTTGGTTTCAAGTTTAAAAAACCATATTTCCCTATTGCCATAGGACTGGCCAATTGTTTCCAAACTTCTTCAATGGAATTTTTAATATTGATATTTTCAATCTGTTGATCAATTTCCTTCTCCAAACGTTTAAATTCTTTTTTCATTTCAACCAGCACTTTTTCCGTGGCATCATACGATAAAAATGTAACCCTACATTCATCTACAGCTTCCGCTTTACGAAGAGAGGTCGTGGATTGAAAACGGTAATTTTGATCCAAAAAAAGTTCAGTGGAATAACCAATATCAATTTTTCGCATGGGTTCATTTACCCCGCAACTGGCATAAACTCGTGGAATTAAACAGGTGCCCTTGTCATCTAACAAGCTAGTACATTCCGGACAATAATTTAACTTTAACGCATATTTTCCTGAAATATCGTAAATCAACTTACTTCCTTTACCTGCGAACTGAATGGGTTCTCTTTCAAAACGATAGGAAAAGCTCAGTCCACTGCAATGTTCTTCACTTCCTTTGAAGGTTTTGGGTAAATCCTTATCAGCAGCTCTGAAATAAGGACTTAAATTAATTTTAATAGGAATGTTGATTTCAGAATCTGGTCGTTCTAAAGCAGGTAAAGCTGCAATATTAGCATCCGGTGCTTCCGGAAGAATAGATTTTGAGCATGAGCTTAACCAAAAGGCAATCGAAATACCTATGAAATATTTCATGTTACGATACTTTGCAAAGCAACGCAATTCCTTCTTCAAAAGAAATCGGATCTTGATACTTCAAAATGCGTTCGATTTTTGAAATGTTTGCCAAAGAATCCCGAATATCACCCGATCTATTTGGACCGTGAGATACTTTATAATTCGGAGAAAGCTTATCGGCTGATTTCAAATGGGTTTTAATTTGCTCGATGACATAATTTAAGGTAAAAGAATCACCACAAGCTACATTAAACGTTTCTCCAAATGCCTCTTGATTTTCACTAGATAAGGCCAATAAATTAGCTTTAACGGCATTTTTTACAAAAGTAAAATCACGGGTTTGATTACCATCGCCATTAATGATTACTTCATCTCCGTTTTTAAGTTTTGAAATGAACTTCGGAATAGCCGCAGCATAAACCCCGTTGGGATCTTGCTTGGGACCAAAAACATTAAAATAACGAAGGCCTATCGTTTCCATTTGATGTAACAGGAAATAAACCTTCGCGTATTGCTCATTTAATTTTTTAGTAACTGCATAAGGGGAAAGTAAATTGCCTTCCTTCCCCTCCACTTTTGGAGATTCTAAGCTATCCCCATAAACGGAGGATGAACTCGCAAATACAAATCGCTTTACCCCCTTTTCTTTAGCCGCATGCAACATATTTAAAAATCCTGTTGCGTTTACATCATGCGTGTTGTGCGGAAATTCAATAGAACGAGGAACAGAACCCAATGCCGCTTGATTGGAAATAGCATCTACTCCCTCTAAAACGGATAAGCATTCGTCAAAATTCCGTAAATCTCCTTTTATGAAACGAAAATTGGGATGATTTTCAAATTCTTGAATGTTTTCATATTTTCCTGTGGAGAGATTATCGAAAACGGTTACTTTGGCGTGCAGACCCAATAAGGCCTCTACCAAATTAGAACCGATAAATCCAGCTCCGCCTGTTACTAAAATATGTTTTCCATTCAAATTATCCATCGTTTATTTCGCGTAATTTACCGATCTTTTTTCTCGAATAACAGTAACTTTCACTTGACCTGGATAGGTCATTTCAGTTTGAATGCGTTGCGAAATGGTAAAAGACAATTCGTCTGCTTTCAAATCCGACACTTTTTCAGATTCTACAATCACCCGTAATTCTCTACCTGCTTGAATCGCATAAGCGTTGGATACACCGTCGTATGACATCGCCAATCCTTCTAATTCTTTAATACGTTTGATATACGATTCTACAATTTCTCTTCTTGCACCCGGACGAGCACCAGAAATCGCGTCACAAACTTGAACAATTGGAGCGATTAAAGTCATCATTTCCACCTCGTCATGGTGAGCACCGATAGCATTACAAACATCAGGTTTCTCTCCATATTTCTCTGCTAATTTCATTCCTAAAATAGCATGTGGTAATTCTGGCTCTTCATCTGGAACTTTACCGATATCGTGTAATAATCCAGCTCTTTTGGCGATTTTTACATTTAAGCCTAATTCTGAGGCCATGATTGCACAAAGGTTGGCCACCTCTCTGGAGTGTTGTAATAAATTTTGTCCATAAGAAGAACGGTATTTCATTCTTCCTACCATACGCATTAATTCAGGATTTAAACCATGAATTCCTAAATCGATACAAGTTCTTCTTCCTGTTTCAGCAATTTCTTCTTCCAATTGTTTTCTTGTTTTCGCAACCACCTCTTCAATTCTAGCAGGGTGAATACGACCATCAGAAACCAATTGATGTAAAGCCAAACGAGCAATTTCACGACGAACTGGATCAAAACAAGAGAGAATAATTGCTTCCGGTGTATCATCAACGATAATTTCAACTCCAGTAGCAGCCTCTAACGCTCTAATATTACGACCTTCACGCCCAATGATACGTCCTTTCACTTCATCGGAATCAATATTGAAAACAGAAACTGCATTTTCAACTGCTTGCTCAGTAGCTACACGTTGAATGGTT
>JALRIV010000116.1 GCA_023255275.1 Crocinitomicaceae bacterium
ATTGCATTCTCAATTCATCCCCTCCATCGGTATCATCTTCAATCGTAAATGGCGGTAATTTGGCCGCATTAAGCACTTTCAAATGAGCGACTTTGATTTCGATTTCACCCGTAGGCATGTTTTTATTTTTGCTTGAACGCTCAATCACTTCGCCTTCCACTTGGATGACAAATTCTCTACCCAACTTTCTAGCTTGTTCACAAATGCTCGCATCGTCTTCCATATTAAACGCCAACTGAGTAATTCCATAGCGATCACGAAGATCGATGAATGTCATTCCTCCTAAGTCTCTTGAACGTTGCACCCATCCAGCTAAGGTTACTTTTGTTCCAATATGATTTGTGCGTAATTCTCCACACGTATGCGATCTATACATTTGTCAAAATTTTATGCAAAAATAAGAATAATCAGGCAACTTGCAAGGAGCTAGATCAAGAGATAAAGAGAAAAGAAAATTGGTATTTAATCCTTCAAAATAGTGCATTGCCTCTATTTTACAACTCAATCATCAATTGACAAGATTTAATACATTGTAAAATTAGACCTATTTAATCGGTTTTAATGCGATTTAGTATAAAATAAATTACGTAAATTTGTAGAAATTTGAAATAATAATTGGAAATATTCCGATTATGTTGTAAATTTATTACAATGTCATTTAGAAGAAAAATAAAAGCATACACCACTGTACCTTTGAGTCATCAATTGGTATCGGATGTACTTTCTGATTACCAAAGACCCAATGATAAAATAAATGAATTGGTTAAAAGCGGTGATTTAGTTTCACTTCGAAGAGGGTTGTACATTCCAGGGCCAGAATTAGATCTGCCCGTACCCGAAAATTTCCTTATCGCCAATCACCTCAGGGGTCCTAGCTACGTTTCTTTAGATTCAGCGCTTTCCTATTGGGGAATGATTCCAGAAAGAGTGTACGAAATATGTTCTGTCACTACAAAAACGACCAAAACCTATCAAACACCAATAGGCCGTTTTAGTTTTCAGCATTTGCCCTTGCCCTATTATGCGTTTGGGTTAACTCGCATAGAACTTCGTCCACAACAATTTGCGATGATGGCTACACGCGAGAAAGCTGTATGTGATAAAATCATACTGACATCAGGTATCTTGTTAAGAAGCGTTCAACAAACACGAACTTTCCTCATGGAGGATTTAAGGATCGATGAAGGTGAATTGCAAAAACTTAATCCAACCATCATACATTCTTGGCTCGAAGACGCCCCTAAAAAAGAAAGTTTGAACATGTTACTCAAAACGATTGAACGTTTATGATCAAAGAATGGATCGCAGAATATGATCCTCAAACTGAGGAAGAAATAATTGCCGCATTGAGAGAAATCATGCAAGAAATGGTACTTGCAGGTTTGTCGAGAACCGATTTCTATAAACGTGCAGCATTTTATGGAGGAACGGCTTTACGCATCTTTTATGGATTGAATCGCTATTCAGAAGATTTGGATTTTTCATTGTTAGAAAAACAACCCAATTTTTCACTGGAACCGTATTTTCAAGCCATAATTTCAGAATTTGAATCGTTTGGAATGCGTATTACCATTCGGGAAAAGGAAAAATCGTTCACTACTTCTGTGGAATCTGCCTTTTTAAAATCAGAAACCATTTGGAAAGAGTTGATCCTAGAAGATGTGCTCAAACAGACGGGCATCAACTCCAACAAACAGGTCAAAATAAAAATTGAAGTAGATCGTAATCCACCCTTGAATTTTGAAACGGAAGAGAAGTTATTACTTCGTCCGTATTCATTCTACGTAAAATGCTTTAATACATCCAGTTTATTCGCAGGTAAAATGCATGCATTACTTTATCGCAAATGGAAAAACAGAGTGAAAGGACGTGATTGGTATGACCTTGAATGGTACATCCGCAAAGGAATTCCTTTAAACAAATCTCACTTTTTACAACGTGCCAAAGATACGGGGGATTGGGCAGAAACGGAGATAACAGAAGCTCAAATTAAAGCATTACTCATCGATAAAATACATCGCGTAAACTTTGAACAAGTTAAAGAGGATGTCATTCGCTTTATAAGTGAACCGGTTGTTTTGAAAATATGGAGTGCCCCTTATTTTCTGGATTTAATTGAAAAAATGAAATTTGAATAACTAAAAAAGTCCCAACTTTTCAATTGGGACTTTAACCTTTTTATGCATGGTTTTAACAAATTTCGTTGTACGCCTCTGTTAAATTTTCAGCAATCATTTGAGCCGTACCACCTTCAATGTGATGTCTTTCTAAAAAGTGCACCAATTTCCCATCTTTGAACAAAGCAATCGATGGAGAAGATGGAGGGTAAGGTAAAAAATATTTTCTTGCCTGTTGCGTCGCATCGCCATCAACACCCGCGAAAACAGTTGCTAATTGCGTAGGTACTTTTTCATTTTTTAATGACAATTTCACCCCTGGACGCATATTTCCCGCAGCACAACCACATACCGAGTTGACTACTAATAATAAAGTTCCTTTTGAATTTTGAATGGTTTGGTCTACCTCTTCTGGAGTGGTTAATTGCTCAAATCCTACAGACGTAAGATCTTCTTTCATCGGTTGTACTAATTGTGGAGGATACATATTATTCTAAATTTTAATGTTAAATGTTATTATTCAACAAAGATAAAAGAAAACTGTTTCTTCGCGAATGAAATAATGTTAAAAAGCTTTAAAGCCAATCTACAAAAAGCGCTCTAGTCTACATTCACGGTCAACAGGTTCGTCATTTAATATAAAATCACACATTTCACCCGATAACGTAGGCGCTAGCATGTACCCCTTTGCACCAAGTCCATTAAAAATCATCAGATGGGGGTATTTCGGATGCTTCCCCATCACGGGACGACGATCCAAAGTGGTTGGACGTACTCCTGCTTGATGACCAGAAACCTGAAAAGGGGCATTTGAAATCACCTGCAAGTTCTCGACTAACGTTTCTTTTCCTTCCTGAGTCAATTCGAAATTCGCAGTTTGCCATACATAGGTCGAACCAATTTTAAATTTTCCATTTTTTAAAGGGAGGACAAAACACTTGCGGTTCAAGGATTCAGTTCTTGGAAGTGCATCCGACTCAATTTCTAAGGTTTCCCCTTTCGTAGAATGAATTGGAATAGTGCCAAACCAAGGGTTTTTAAACACTTCATAACCCTCACAAAAAATCACGCCATCATAGGAAACGCCTTGGTAAATTCCATCCGTCGACAAGGCATCATAATTCATCGTTTCAGAAATAATCGTTCCAAAACGAGCAACCCAACGTTTCGCCTCTTGTAAAAATAAAGTTGCATCCACATAAAAGGAATTTTTCACCCGTGCGGACCCGAAAGGATTTAAAGCTAAATCGTAATTTAAATCTTCCTCAGTGACTTCAAACATATAGTTTTGAAAATCCGGTCGATGCTGTTTACTCAACCAAGATGCTTTCTCCTCCTCGCTTGAAAACAACCGCCGAATGGTTATCGGATGAAAAAATGAGGCACCTGTTTCGTTTTCCCAATCTTGATAAAATTGAATCAAATTAGGTGTAAACTCATCCAATCGCCAACTTTTAGTCATTCTTCTAAAGACGAGAGGATTGATAAACCCTGCAGCGATCACCGAACTATGATTATAACCAGCGTCGACTAACGTTACCTTTTGGCCAGCTAAAATAAGTTGTCGAGCTAAGGTTAAACCAGAAAGCCCTGCACCTACGATTAAAAAAGATTTTGCACTCATAAGGCAATTGCTAAAGAAATAATTGAAATACGAAGTTCGGGAAATTTTTCATTTAAAACCCTACAAGCAGCCTCTAATGTGGCTCCTGTTGTAATGACATCATCAACAAGGGCGATATGTTTGATCCCTTCAGGTAAACACTTTGCTTCAAAAATCTCAGAAACATTATTCCAACGTTGAAAACGATTTAATTTCGTCTGCGTTTTTACATTTTTAGCTCGTTCTAAAACCCCTTCTAAAACCGGAATTTGGAGCGGTACACTGATCCCTTTTGCAAGAAAAGCACTCTGATTATACCCTCTTGAAAACTGCCTTTTATGATGCAATGGAATCGGCACAAGCGCATCGATTGGATCATGACTCGCTTTTTCCATCCAACGTTTTCCTATGAGGACACCCATCTGAATTGCCAAATTCTTTTGATGTTGGTATTTAATCGCATGAAGAATAGGTTGCGCTAAACCTTGTTTTTCAAAAAAAAGTAAACTGAAAGAATTTTCTATTGAAATTCTTCCCCAAAAGAGTTTATCGAGCGTCGTTTGACCTTCCATTTTTTCAAACAAGGTATAAGGTAATTTGGACACACAAAAAACACATATATTTTCCTCTAAATTGATCAATTCGTTTTCACACAAAAGACAATTGTTCGGTAAAATTAAACGCGAAAAAGAGGAAAGCCATTTTTGACTTACGGATAAAATTGAAGGCATTTTTGTATTTAACATTTTGAGTAATTGTTTCCACATTCAAATGTGAATAAATTAAGTGAATTAAAGGTTTGTGCAAACTTAAAATATGTCGTAAATTTAACAAAAGTTACTAAACTCTTTACAATCAGGTATTTGATGAAACAACATTTTTTTTCGACGAACCTATCATCTTCATCTGTGAATAAATTAAATATCAGTGTTAATAAACTTGTAAAGACAACGTAGACAAGGAAAACAAAATTGAATTGTTAATAACCATCCGTTATTGTGAATTTCTTTTAATTGAAATTGGCAGATAATTTACCAATTTTGTATTCCCCCTCGAGGGTAAAAACGACAAAAAATAAACGACATCATTCACATTAGAAATTTGAACAAATTTTAAAATACAAAACAAAAATTTAAAAGAAAAATGGCAAACACAGAACCAATTTTAGCACAAAATAGCAGTCGATTTGTATTATTCCCAATACAACACGATGACATTTGGTCTTTTTACAAAAAAGCAGAGGCAAGTTTCTGGACAGCAGAGGAAATTGATTTGGCTCCAGATTTAATTGATTGGGAGAATAAGTTAAATGATGATGAGCGTCATTTTGTCAAACATGTATTGGCATTTTTTGCTGCTTCTGATGGTATTGTGAACGAAAATTTAGCGGAACACTTTTTAGCAGAAGTGCAATACACAGAAGCTAAATTTTTCTATGGATTTCAAGTAATGATGGAAAATGTTCACTCGGAAACGTATTCCTTGTTTATCGACACGTACATCAAAGACACCAAAGAGAAAAACCATTTGTTCAATGCGATCGACACGCTTGACTGTGTGCGCAAAAAAGCAGATTGGGCTTTGCGTTGGATTGATGAAGGTTCGTTTGCAGAACGCTTAGTTGCTTTTGCAGCGGTTGAAGGAATTTTCTTTTCTGGTTCTTTCTGTTCAATCTTCTGGTTAAAGAAGCGTGGTTTAATGCCAGGACTTTCTTTCAGTAACGAATTGATCTCAAGAGACGAGGGCTTACATTGTGATTTTGCTTGTCTTTTGTACAATAAACACTTGGTAAACAAGTTATCTAAAGACAAGGTGAGAGAAATCATCATGGATGCAGTTGAAATTGAAAAAGAATTTATTACTGATTCTCTTCCAGTTGCGCTCATCGGAATGAATGCTAAATTGATGCAACAATACATCGAATTCGTAGCTGACTATTGGTTAACTGAATTAGGTTGTGCTAAAGTTTATAATGTTGAAAATCCATTTGACTTTATGGATATGATTTCTTTACAAAATAAGTCTAACTTTTTTGAGAAGAGGGTATCTGAATATCAAAAAGCATCCGACAAAGCAATTGACTTTGATAAC
>JALRIV010000117.1 GCA_023255275.1 Crocinitomicaceae bacterium
ATTGCAAACAGAGGCAGGTATGACCTACGATTTCAGAGAAGGGGTCAATGCCTTTTTGGAAAAAAGAACGCCTGTATTTAAAGGGGAGTGATTAGTGAACGTAGTGAGGCTCCCCCTTTGGAGGGGGCAGGGGGGAGGATATTATGATTTATAGTGAATAGTGATAGTGAATAGTGAATAGTGATTAGTAAAGAGTAAATGCTATCGCATGAATTATATTCGCTAATCCGCAATTAATAAAATAAAATAATGCAAATAGGAATTATAGGTGCTGGAACGATGGGTGCTGGAATCGCTCAGGTTGCTGCTCAAAATAATGAAAAGGTTTTTTTAATCGATGTGAATCCAGAGGTTTTGCGTAAAGCCTCAACGAATCTTAAAGTAACCCTTGAAAAGTTAGTCGCCAAAGAGAAACTAACCAAAGAAAGGGCAGATGAAATTTTTTCTAACATTACCTTTAGTTCTGATTTTTCGGTATTGAAGCCGGTTGATTTGGTCATTGAGGCAATTGTTGAAAAATTAGAAATCAAACACAAAGTTTTCGAACAATTGGAAGGAATTGTATCTGCCGATTGCGTTTTAGCGAGTAATACCTCCTCAATTCCTATCGCTTCTATTGGTTCAGTCTTAAAAAATCCATCGAGAATTATCGGAATTCATTTTTTCAATCCTGCTCCATTGATGCCCTTGGTTGAAATTATTCCTGCCGTGCAAACGGATTCGATAATTGTACAAAAAGTGGAACAAATTATTGGATCTTGGGGGAAATATGCCTGCATTTGCAAGGATACCCCGGGCTTTATCGTGAACCGTGTGGCTCGCCCTTTTTATGGAGAAGCACTGCGTATTTACGAGGAAGGAATTGCAGACTTCGCAACCATCGATTGGGCCATGACCCATTTCGGAGGTTTTAAAATGGGACCTTTTACCTTAATGGATTATATCGGAAATGATGTAAATTATGCCGTTACGGAATCCGTTTTTGCTGCGTTTTATTACGATCCAAGATTCAAGCCATCATTCACCCAAAAACGACACATGGAGGCCGGGTTTTATGGAAGAAAGTCTGGGCGTGGATATTACAATTATGCAGAAGATGTTGAATTGCCTGCCCCTAACCAAGATGAGGTGCTAGGACAAAAAATATTCAATCGAATTATAGTCATGTTGATCAATGAAGCCTTTGACGCGCTTTTTATGCAAGTTGCCTCCAAGGAAGCCATCGATATTGCGATGATGAAAGGGGTGAACTATCCAAAAGGGTTGTTGGCTTGGGCAGAAGAACTTGGCTTGCCATGGGTACTTGAACAATTGGAAGTCTTATTCGATGAATATGGAGAAGACCGTTACCGTCCAAATCCATTATTGAAAAGAATGGTCAAGAAATAACCCCTATTCTTTCAACAATTTTTGAGCTTGCTTCGCATAAAATCCTTTTTGCGAAGCAATTTTTTTCAAGAGATCTTTTGCTTTCGCTGTCTCACCACTTTCAAGTAGACTTTTCGCACTATACCATTCTGCTTCTTCGTTGAAATTAGCCATTTGCTTCGAATTTAATTTTTGAAAATAGGTCAATGCTTTTGGATAGTCGCCTAGATTGTAAGCGGACAACCCTCCATAAAATAAAGCGTTCATATCTTCAGGGTAAGTTTCTAAAATGATTTGATACCGCTGCAGGGCACGTTCGTATTCCCCTTCTTTAAAAAAGAACATGGTTTTCTTAATATAATCATAATAGGTCACTTGATATTTTTTTGGACCCTTTTCATTTTCTTCAGATGAATACTTTTCTTGGTCGGCTGGAAGTCCAGAAGTTGGTGAAAAGATTTTTTGTTCCATTTCAACGCTTCGATATTGTCGATAATCAATGAGTTTGAAATCGTACAAATACACTTCTTTAGCGAGTAGGTTAAAATTTTCCCGATCATGTTGAATCAAATCTGCTTTTTTGAGCGGCAAGTAAATGATTTCATTTTTCGGATTGCACTGATCCAACTTAAGTTCTTTCTGTGTCTCAATGATTTGTGTCGGTAAAATGGTTTGTTTCGATATGAAAGAGGGTTTGTGAATTACAGAATCTTTTTCATGGGATATAAGTTGATGTTCTGTTTCAGTTTGAATTAGATTTTCATTCGAGTAAACCAGTGGCTTTTTAGAGCCCAACGAAGGATTTAAAGCTACAATAATAAGCGCGCTAATTAATACAGTCCCTAAAAGGAAATACATGGAATTTCTTTTCAACCAATGGTGTTGGTCCAATTTATTCATGACGTTCATTTTTAGACCTGATTTTTTCCAGCCTTCTATAGCGTCTTGCTCGAATTCAGAACCAGGCACAAAACTTTCCTTCTTCCCGTTTTCGAGAATTTCTTTGAGTCTTTTTCTACTTACTATTTTATGATTGAAATTCATCTTGTTTTTCTAATACTATTTTTAAATTTCGTTTTCCATTTTGAATGGCGCTCTTCACCTTTAATAAAGGAATGGCTAATTCATCTGAAATGGCTTGGTAATTTTTTCCTTCTATATAGAACAAGGTCAAACAATTTCGCTGTTCCGTTTTAAGCATTGCTAAGCATTTTTCAAGAAGTCCTATTTGCTTTTCCTGAAAGATAAAATCGAATTCCTCCTCCTCTGCTATGCTTTCCATTTCGGTTAAAGCTGCGGGCAACATTTTTTTAGATCTTCGGAAGTACATATAGCATTCATTCTTTACTACAACATATAGCCAGGATGAAAAATTTTGAATGGTATTTTTTTTAATCCGTTCGATGAGGTGCTCAAATACATGCATCGTGAGATCCTCTGCTTCCTCCTGGCGCTTCACATATTTAAGAGCAACCCCCATGACTAAGTGAGCATATCGTTCATAGAAAACACCGAGAATCACATTTTCATTTCCAGAATCAATTTTTTCAATCAATTCGAGATCCTCAAGTTTTTGATATTTTTTTCTCTTAAAAGGAAGCATATATAATATAGATGCATTATTTTAGACATTCCATAAATTTAGCATAAAAAAGTTTCAATGAAAAAAATTGCCTTTATTACTTCTGGCGGTGATGCTCCAGGAATGAATGCGTGTATCCGTGCGATTGTTAAATACTGCTTGAACAATCAAATTATACCCTTTGCCGTTTACGATGGTTTTCAGGGAATGATTGAAGAAAGAGGTAGCGTTTTACAATTTTCTGACGTTGACAATATTATTCAAAGAGGAGGAACCATCATCGGTACAGCAAGATCTGCTGCCTTTATTACTACCGAAGGAAGAGTAAAAGCCATTCAATTTCTTCAAAAAGAACAAGTCGACGGACTTATTGTCATTGGTGGAGATGGTTCTTTTACAGGGGCAGCCATTTTAGGCAAAGAAATGAACATCCCTATTATCGGTATTCCCGGAACGATTGACAATGATTTAATTGGAACAGATTATACTATTGGATACGATACTGCGCTAAACACTGTAATTGATGCGGTAGACAAAATAAGAGATACAGCAAGTAGTCACCATCGTATTTTTTTCATTGAAGTCATGGGAAGAAACTCTGGCTTTATTGCAATGAATGCTGCCATAGCCTCGGGAGCAGAATCCGTTTTAATTCCTGAAGAGATTACTAGTATTCCGGATTTGGTGGAAAGCATTCGTTCAAATAATAAAGGAAAACGTTCATCTATTATATTAGTGGCAGAGGGAGATGACGCTGGGGGTTCTTTTGAAATTCTAAATCAAGTAAAACCTTTTTTGCCCGAATATAATTTAAGACATACCGTACTCGGACATATTCAGCGAGGCGGAAATCCATCAGCGAATGATCGAATCTTGGCTACTAAAATGGGAGTTGAGGCCGTAAAAGCACTTCTGGAAGGTAAAAGTAATCTCATGATTGGTTCTGTAAATCAACATATCGTGCATGTTCCAATTGAAAAAACCATCGAAAAATCAGACAAAATCAACCATCAAGACTTGGATTTAGTCGCTCAATTACGAACGAACAGCTAAAGTGTTAAAATCCTAAAGATTGATTTACAACGATTTAAAAATTAATTCAAAAAAATTGTTTAAAAACGCTTGTGGATTAAAAAAGAGTACCTATCTTTGCACCCGCTTTGAACGATAAGCGAACAAAAAAATTGAAAATTTGGGTTTAACAGAAAGGAAAAAATAATTTAACATTTTTCTTGCAGATTAAAAAAAACCACTTATCTTTGCACCCCGCTTAAAGCGATAAGCGAAGTAAGGAGTTGAAAATTAAAAAGCGAAAAAAAAGTAAAATTTTTCTTGCAGATTAAAATAAAGTGATTACCTTTGCACTCCCAAAACAAAAGAGGGTAAGATAAAAAAAAACTAATAACGATTAGTTTAGTAAAAGAGAAAAAGGAATAAGCGCCTTTGATCGACAAAAGAGTTCTTTGAAAGATTGAGAAATAAGGAAACAGCGTAAGAATTAAAATTAACAGAGCCTCAACAAAATTCAAAGTTTTTTACAACGGAGAGTTTGATCCTGGCTCAGGATGAACGCTAGCGGCAGGCTTAACACATGCAAGTCGAGGGGCAGCATAAAGATAGCTTGCTATCTTGGTGGCGACCGGCGCACGGGTGCGTAACGCGTATGCAACCTACCCTGTACTGGGGGATAGCCCGGAGAAATTCGGATTAAGACCCCATAGTATTTTTAAACGGCATCGTTTGAGAATTAAAGGTTACGGTACAGGATGGGCATGCGTCCCATTAGCTAGATGGTAAGGTAACGGCTTACCATGGCAACGATGGGTAGGGGGCCTGAGAGGGTGATCCCCCACACTGGTACTGAGACACGGACCAGACTCCTACGGGAGGCAGCAGTGAGGAATATTGGACAATGGGCGGGAGCCTGATCCAGCCATGCCGCGTGCAGGAAGACTGCCCTATGGGTTGTAAACTGCTTTTATACAGGAAGAATAAGCCTTACGTGTAAGGTGATGACGGTACTGTAAGAATAAGGACCGGCTAACTCCGTGCCAGCAGCCGCGGTAATACGGAGGGTCCGAGCGTTATCCGGAATTATTGGGTTTAAAGGGTCCGTAGGCGGGCTATTAAGTCAGGGGTGAAAGTTTGCAGCTCAACTGTAAAATTGCCTTTGATACTGGTAGTCTTGAGTTGTATTGAAGTGGCTGGAATATGTAGTGTAGCGGTGAAATGCATAGATATTACATAGAACACCGATTGCGAAGGCAGGTCACTAAGTACACACTGACGCTGATGGACGAAAGCGTGGGGAGCGAACAGGATTAGATACCCTGGTAGTCCACGCCGTAAACGATGGATACTAGCTGTCCGGGACCTTGAGTTCTGGGCGGCCCAGCGAAAGTGATAAGTATCCCACCTGGGGAGTACGTTCGCAAGAATGAAACTCAAAGGAATTGACGGGGGCCCGCACAAGCGGTGGAGCATGTGGTTTAATTCGATGATACGCGAGGAACCTTACCAGGGCTTAAATGTAGTCTGACAGCTTTAGAGATAGAGTTTTCTTCGGACAGATTACAAGGTGCTGCATGGTTGTCGTCAGCTCGTGCCGTGAGGTGTCAGGTTAAGTCCT
>JALRIV010000118.1 GCA_023255275.1 Crocinitomicaceae bacterium
CAATTAAAAGACGATGATATCCTTGCCATTTTAAACCTGGTTGGTTTTCATTTGAGCAGACATGAATTAAGTGCATTTTTTAGAAAAACCGACCATCCCCATTATCGTTTGTGTAAGGACCAAGTCCTGCGAAATTTTACGTACGGAATGCAAGTAAAGTACCACAAAAAATAATTAATCTTTCGGACTCGTAAAATCGACGTATTTCAGGTACTTTTTATGGTAAAATGAAATGATTTCTTTGGTTGAACTTTCTAATAGAAACGATTCTTTCAAATTCAGAAAATTAGAAAATCGCTCAAATTCAGCTTCATCAACATAAATCACCCCCTTTTCATTCATGAGGCGAAATAATGATTTTTTTGCTTTTTTAACACTTTTTCGGACTTTTAACTCCCAACGCCAATCTTCCATATCATCCTCTGAAATGTGGTAATCAGCGCGTATTTTTTCTACATCTAGGTGATACTTTACAAAGTAACTCTTGTATTTCAGAATCACTTGGGTATAAATATCGACATCTGGAGTATTTTTCAAATACAAACTTTCAAAACCAAGGTAATCCGAAAAATAGGCATATTCTTGTTCCGGAAGATCAATCATTTTATGAGCAACACAATGCTTTAACAGTTCTTCGATAGCAATTTGTTTATCGGTGAGAAGGTACGCGCGCCACACCCCAACTTCCGCTAAATCCATTCGGTTAAAACTTTTAAAGTGTTCAAATTTATCTTTGATAAAAGTGATCAATTCCATTTCAGTAGCGGTTTTCAAAAAGTTTTCATCCAGGTTTAAAAAGGATATAAAACTATCGAATTCTTCCTCCGTTAATTGAATGACATCGTATGCCACATAAGTGCGGATCAACTCCTTCACAATCATACGCTGGTTGTCCTTGTATTCTTGTTCGGCAATCCACCTTTTTGCTTTTTCCTTTTTTGAAAATGTTTGGTACAAAGCTGTAATTGGGCTTTGCATCATTTCAATACCAGAAACCATGCGTGTTTCTCTTAAAGCAAGTGCCTCTCGTTCTTCCTTAATTTGATTTAAAGATTTTAACGGTCTGACATACACTTGTTGAATTTCTTGAACTGCACCTTCTATGAAAATTAAGCGTCTCATTTGGCAATTCGTATCGGGCTTGATAACCCAAGATTGAATAGGATATTGTTTTACCGAAATGAGAATGGTATCGTAAGGTTTTACATAAACAGAAAATGAACCATCTGGTTGTCCAAAAACCCCTCTACCAGTCGATTTATTAACCAACATTAGGTTGTAGAAATGTTGGGGTCTTAAGGTATCTTTTACCCGACCAAAAAATAAAACTTGGTCGCATTTTTGAGATTGGACAGTAAATGTCATCAGAAAAAATAAAAGAAAGATAAAACCTTTGGTCATAAAACAAATTAACGAAATTTTATTGCTTTATTGATTTCAAGAGCTCTTAATTTTTCTTAAAACTTTCATGATGCATGAAAATTTAATAATTCCCAATCGATAATAGCACTAATGTACAGGCTTCAATGGTTTCAATGCCCTGTTCTTCAGCCATCTTTTTCAAGGTGTCATTTTCTGTTCCTGGATTAAAAATGATGCGCTTCGGCTTTAAGCCAAGAATGTAATCGTACCAATTGGGTTGATTTCGTGGTCCAACGTAAAGCGTAACGGTATCAATTTCAGAGTAATTTAATCGTTGATTTGAAATCGTAACCTCTTGAATTTGACCAACTTTTAAACCCTCCGCATAAACAGGCTGTTGCTTTTCAATTAATTTTTCGACAGCCTTAAAAGCATAACGATCGGGATTGGTAGATGCCCCAATGACTAAGGTTGGTTTTTTATGCATAATTCTTCATCCGTTTATGATTAACATTCTACAATTTACCATTTTAAGGGACGAAAATGAAAAAAACGCAAACCTTTTCTACCCTTATACCTGACTATAACTTTTTTTGATGGAATAAACCAACATTCCTCCGATTGAAAGTAAGAGTAGAATTGAGCTGATTGAAGCAATCGTATTAGCCGTATGGTATTTTGGAAGATCAAAAATCATCTCCACTTGATGTTTACCTTTAGGAATTTCAATCCCTCGTAATAAATAGTTCACTTTTCTTATTTCAACCTCTTTACCGTCAACAAATGCTTTCCAACCATTTGGATAATATAGCTCTGAGAACACCGCAAATTGATCTTCGTTAGAATTCGAAACATATTTCAACGCATTTGGAGCATACGATTTCATCGCAATGTTACCTTCTCCGGAAAATTGCTGTTTCTTTAATTTAGCTGCTTCAGATTTCAACATGACCGCTTCCGTTTTGGGTTGAAACTCATGCACCACTTTCATTTTCACCAAAGATAAAAACGATTTTGCCGTATCTAATTCTAAGGTCGATAAGGGAACTAGATTAGTCTTCCCATTCGCATCCATAACCATAACAGCCTCCATGCCCTGTTGTAATCCATTACTCATTGGAACGGATAATGTGTCTTTTTGTCCGAAAACATATTGAATTTTTTCACTTCCATAAACAGTTGTTTGTGAAGCGTTTGATCCATTTACGATCAATTGACCTTGGCCAATATTTTCGATATCAAATTGATTGCCCAATGCTCTGATTTCATCATTTGGAGTAGCATACGTTGCAATTTTTGACACAAACCATGCGTTTCCTAAAGCCGTTGCATTTGGATTGGCAAATTCAACCCCTTGTTCATCTTTTTGCATAAAGTACTGTACATTCAACATGTCGTACACCTTATTATTCATTTTTGAAAGATGGAAATCATATAAGTTATTGATATTACGCAATTTAGCACCATGATACCCTCCTAAAGATTTGTGCAAATAGGATGCTCGATTACTTGAAAAACCACCATTCAAATCAAAAACACGGTAATTCGTGGCAAATCCAAGAGCAGAAAAACGATAAGCATCAATTACATTGCGCTTCGCCTGTCCAGTAAATCCTAATTCGTCTGCTTTCATTTTTCCTTCTCTCTCGCCACGATCTACGACAGCTTGAAGCGAAGGATTTTTCATGATTTCATTTTTCAGAATTTGTTCATCAGCAGCACTTGATGATATCGGATAAGTTGCGATCCCGATTTCTTCCCAATATTTTAATTTATTCCCATTTTCTTGAGCTCCTAGGTATTGATAAGCCACAGGAATAACATCCATCATGGTAAGCAACAACATACCTCCAGTGAGCACAACTACTGGGATTTGTGTGTAAATAAATACCAAAACCAACAACCCAGCAAAGAAGATAAACAAGAGGGTTCTATTCATACTATCGTTGTAGATTGCCTCTCTCACCACCTTCAATGATTCGAAATTTTTATAATAAGGTTCTGCTTGTTTGGAAACAAATTCGTTTAATTGCTGAGGATTATTGACATCCAATTGGTATTGACTCATTAATACAGCTGGATCCATTCCCTTGATTTGGTTTAGAATACCCGATTCAACATTTGCCATTTGATCTTGATCACCTTGAGAAGTGTAACCATCTCCCAATCCAATTATTTTAATCAAGAAAACAAAGACAAAGAAAGCAGTTACTCCAATCAACAATTGTTTTTTCTTCGCTTGGATTTCCTCACGGTTTTTAATCAATTGATCTAAGAACAATACACCTAAAAAAGGAACAATTAGTTCAACCAATACAAGGATAATCGTTACCGTTCTAAATTTATTGTAGCCTGGAATATGGTCGATGAAAAAATTGGTTAAGCCCATGTAATTTTTACCCCAAGAAAGTGCAATTGCTAACAGGGTAACTGCAAATAAAAACCATTTCATTTTTCCTTTCAAGAAGATTAATCCCAAAAAGGCAAGTAATAATACAACCGCACCGATATACACCGGTCCCGAAGTGAATGGTTGTTCCCCCCAATAAGCTGGATAATTTTTAAGCTGGTTTTTTTCCTCCATACCTAATTCAGCATTTTCTAGGATAGGTTCAAACTGACTTCCACCTATTGCAAAAGAACCGCCTCCTTTCACATTTGGAGACAGCAAGGTAAATGTTTCACCGATGCCATAAGACCACTGAGTAATATAATCGCGATCAAGACCAGCAGATTGATTTTTTGCAGAAGATCCATCTGGATTGATATTGATGTCATTTCCACCACGAATGGTACTTTTAGCATAATCCGTTGTGAGGGCAATATTCCCATAATTGATCGCAAAAGCCAACAGGTAAATACCAATTAGACCAGCTGAAGTAATGAAAAAGGATTTTAACTGTTTCTTGACAACAGCATCATATAAGAAATATACTCCTAAGAAAAGTAAAATGAAAATGAAGTAATACGTTACTTGCACGTGGTTCATCGCTAATTCAAAAGCCATGAATAATCCTGAGAGTAAAATTCCCCATATTCGATTGGTTCGATAGGCGTAGATAAAAGCTCCTAAAACAGCTGGCAAAAATGCTGTTGCCATAGATTTCGTTAAATGTCCAGCTTGAATAATGATGATTTCATAACTCGCAAAACTAAAGGCAACTGCCCCTATCAAACCTACAATAGGATTAATTCTTAGTAAGAGGGCTAAAATATAAAAACCGATTAAATGCAACAGTAATAAACCAAGTGGATTGGGTACATGTTTAAAATAAAAATTTGAGATTTTTTTGATGTGATTCCCCGTATATACGGTAGAAATTTGCGTAGCAGGCATACCACCGAAAACAGTTCCTGTCCAAAGCGGCTCTTTTCCTGAAATTTCGCGATAACGATCGGTTTCATGACTTGCGCCTCTCCATTGTTCGACATCGTGCTGCTTCAAACCATAACCATCCAATTGAGGTTTAAAATATGCCGCTGCAATAATAAAAATTGCTGCAAAAACTGCAAAATGAATCCAATTTTTTTTAAAAAATGCTTGTATCATAGAAATCGTTTTAATCGATGGTTATTTATTGATGGATGAAATTAATCATTTCGTTTTAAAAACAAATCAAATCTCTTCAAATTCTGCATCCTCAATATCAGACTCATCAAGGTTGGCTTTTGTAGATTTTGATTTTTTGGAGATCAAGGTTGTTTTTCCAAAATTGCGCAATTTTTGATTCCGTTCTTTTGCGAGATCATTTTGCTTTTTAGCTAGTGCTTTTTCAGCTTCTAAATTGCGTTTAGCCTGCATTAATTGACCTAAAAAGCGCAATACGAATATTGCGCCTATGATAATCAATATGGTTCTAAAAAGACCGGTAATGCTAGCTTCTACTACCATTATTTCGATAAATGCATATTTCTTTCCGAATATATTTTCGTAAAGAATGGGTCTTTTAAATTTTTAATAAATCGAATGGCTTCACCGGTAGATTTCATTTCAGGACCTAATTCCTTTTTCACATCTGGGAATTTCTCATAAGAGAATACCGGAATTTTAATCGCATACCCTTCTTTTCTTGGGTTGAAATTAAAATCAGTCAATTTAGCCCCTAACATTACTTTTGTTGCATAATTCACATACGGTTCATC
>JALRIV010000119.1 GCA_023255275.1 Crocinitomicaceae bacterium
CTTGAAATTCTTTTGAGTTATAGAAATAAGCATTGAGTTTTGGTCCAATGAAGAAATAGCGCTCTGATAGTTTTACTTCTCCTTGATTTGGTCGTTGCCAATAAAAACCTTCGTAATTTAGACTTGAATATATCAGTCCACCATAGACTCCAAAACCAAACACATTAGTTAATCGTCCGTTGTAGGAAGCAATAAAAGTTAAACCGTCTATCCCAGTTTCGTCTTGTCTGTATCTAAAAACTCGTACATAGATTTTCCAACATTTAACTGTATGTCATTGCGATAATCTATTTCGGTTGTTTGAGAAAATACTGATATTAACATGAGTATTACTGTAATTCCTACTTTCATATTAATATCCTCTTTTGATATCCCACATCATTTTATCGGTGGTCATCATTCCTATCGTGTTATACACCTATTTGTTTGCATACGAAGGAGATTTTGAAAAACATAAGAAATGGACGAAAATCGCATGGCCACTTTGGTTTTATGTAGCGATATCGGGTGTTTTGGTTTATATCATGATTAAGCCTTATTATTAAGGTTTAATTCCAAAGCATTAAGGTTTCACTTTTTAACGATTCGTTAAACACTTCTCGCATTTTATCCAATTTGATTTTTGCATTTGGATCACCCAACAAAGCCTTTCGCTTTAATTTATAGTAAATATCTATCGAATGTCCAAATAAATCGTGATCTAACCTAGATTTTATTTCGGAAATTTTTGCGTTGATTTCAATTAAAAAATGTTCTATTTCACCTAACTCAGTAACTTCGCTTTTGGTTAAATTCAACTTATTCAACAACAAAGAATACCTAGGCAAAAGCGTATTAAGAAGCTCTATAAATTGCTCTAATTCAGTGTTAAGTTGATTTTTAAATTGATTTAAATCCATCTTTTTCAATTCGCTTAAGTGCAATATAAATTATTCTAACGGAAATAAAAACTTTTTTAACGTATTTTTGCCCTATGGCAGGAATTTATATCCATATTCCATTTTGTAAACAAAAATGTACCTATTGCGATTTCCATTTCAGTATTCAAACGAAAGGTATCCCAAATTTCATTTCCGGTTTAAAAAAAGAGGTGGTTTTAAGAAAAGATTTCCTAGGGAATCAAACCATTAAAACGCTTTATTTTGGAGGAGGAACACCAAGTCTTTTATCCCCTACTGAACTTAAAGAAATTGTCGCGCACCTGAAGCTTTATCTGAAGTTGGATGAATTGGTTGAATTTACCCTGGAGGCAAATCCTGAAGACATTCAATTAGAAAATCTACTCGCTTGGAAGGAAATCGGCATCAATCGCTTAAGTATTGGCTTGCAAAGTTTAAAAGAAGAAGACATGAAATGGATGAATAGAGCCCATTCCATTGCTCAAGGAAAACATGCCATTGAACTTGCAAACCAGATATTTCCCAATGCCATTACTGTTGATTTAATGTATGGTATTCCGCAACTTAGTGAAGAAGAATGGCGCACACATATTCAATATTTAATTGCACAAAACATTTCCCATATCTCTGCCTATTGCCTAACGGTTGAACCTAAAACAATTTTATCCAACTGGGTAAAAACGAAAAAAATCACCTTAGACGATGATGATCAACACGCCAAACAGTTTGAAATATTACTCGAAGAAATGACAAAACATGGCTACGAACAATACGAAATTTCAAATTTTGCTAAAAACCAACAATACGCCATACACAACAGTAGCTATTGGCTAGGGGCGCATTATTTAGGTTTAGGGCCATCAGCACATTCCTTCGACGGCAAAAAAAGGTATTGGAATGTCGCCAACAATCAACACTATTTTCAAGCGTTAGCGAACGGTAGCTTACCCCTTGAAATTGAAGAACTTTCCAAAGAAAATCGCTATAATGAATTAATTTTAACGGGATTGAGAACAAAATGGGGCGTAAATCTCAAGCAACTATTTAACATAGCACCCAGAAACCATCAATTTGACACTTCACTTCTTGCACTGAAAGCTAAAAATTGGATGAAAGAGGAAAATGATTTTTTGATCTTAACGGAAGCGGGGAAACTTTTTGCTGATCGAATTAGTCAAGAGTTATTTTTGATCTAAAAAAGCAATGTTTCTGGAAAGTCCCCTCCATTTGGTACGTTGCAAGGGGGTATTTTTAAAGAGAATTTTGAATTGCTCCTCTGACAAATCCAACCAATCTTGTTCATTCATTGCTAAAAAAGAAGCCGATGGTGAAAATCGAGCTTCCTCATGAGGTTTTGAAAATCGATTCCAAGGACAAACATCTTGACAAATATCACATCCGAATACCCAATTATCCATTTTTCCTTTAAATTCATTCGGTAAAATCTCATCCTTTAATTCAATGGTCAAATAGGAGATGCATTTTGAAGCATCAATTTGATAGGGCTTTAAAGCTTCTGTAGGACAAGCATCAATACATCTGGTACAACGTCCACAATAATCTTTGATAGGGCCATCGCTTAATAAGTCTAAATCCAAAATCATTTCCGCCAAAAAAAAGAAAGAACCTACCTTTGGATGAATGATATTCGTGTTTTTTCCGACCCAACCTAAACCACTTTTCTTGGCCCATGATTTTTCCAAAACAGGGGCTGAATCCACAAAAATTCTGCCTTGAATTGCACCAATTTCCTGCTCTATGAATTCAAAAAGCACTTTCAATTTATCCTTAATTACGTAATGATAATCTTCTCCATAGGCATACTTAGCAACTTTTGGAGCAGAGCTTGATTGAATGGCTGACGGAAAATAATTATAAGCTAATGAAATCACTGATTTTGCACCATCAACAAGTAAGGTGGGGTCTAATCGCTTGTCAAAATGATTCTCCATGTATTGCATTTTCCCATGTTGATGGCTTAATAACCATTTCTCTAGGGGTTTTGCTTCTTCTTCCAGGAATTCTGCTTTCGAAAATCCCACAAACATAAAGCCGAGATCATAGGCCTTATTGCGTATCAACCTAGTTCTTTCTTCAATGGTCATGATTCAAATAAACCACCTTGTAACCACCCTGATTCTTTTCCGAATAAACGATAGGTTTTCTCTGTAATCTTTCTACCTCTTGGAGTACGCATTAAAAATCCTTCTTGGATCAAATAGGGTTCATAAACCTCCTCTAAAGTGCCGGCATTTTCACCTATTGCAGTTCCAATGGTAGATAATCCAACTGGACCTCCATTGAATTTTTCTAATATCGTTTTGAGAATCTTCTTATCCATTTCATCCAGACCGCTTTCATCTACATGTAAGGCATTCATGGCGAATTCAGCGATAGCATCATCAATAATTCCAGACCCTTTAATTTGCGCAAAATCGCGCACACGGCGTAATAGTGCATTCGCAATTCGAGGAGTTCCTCTACTTCGCGAAGCAATTTTTAAGGCTGCACTTTCATGAATTGGAATTTCCAATAGATTAGAAGACCGTTCCACAATATGGGCAAGAGTCTCGGCATCGTAGTATTCTAAACGCGAATTAATGCCAAATCGAGCCCTTAAAGGAGCCGTTAATAAACCCGAGCGTGTAGTTGCACCGATTAAGGTAAATGGATTTAAATTAATCTGAATACTCCTTGCGTTGGGACCAGAATCGATAAGGATATCAATCACATAATCTTCCATTGCGGAGTACAAATATTCTTCAATTACAGGTGATAATCGATGGATTTCATCGATAAAAAGTACATCTCCCTTTTCCAAATTGGTTAATAACCCAGCTAAATCACCAGCTTTGTCTAGTACAGGTCCGCTAGTCACCTTAAAGCCGACCCCCAACTCATTCGCTATAATATTGGCAAGGGTTGTTTTTCCTAAGCCTGGAGGTCCATGCAATAGCACATGATCTAGAGGTTCATTGCGCAGCATAGCAGCTTTGACAAAAATTTCAAGATTTTCTAGAACATGAGGTTGACCGGCAAAATCGTTTAATTTTTTTGGCCTTAATACCTTATCAAATTCTTGATCTCCTAGACCTTCAGCGCGTTCTCTATAATCAAATGAATCTTCCAATACTTAAGTGCTTTTGACAAAAATACAAAGTAATTGTGAATGTAATCCAAATGCAATGGATTACAATTGAAATTAATTTGCCATTTCACTCATGAATTTTATCCGCATGAGACGAATTTCGGCCTCATCGTATACGCCATCTAATTCTTGGTGAGCAACCACTAAGTCATCCGTTTCAGCTTGACTAAAATATTCGAAAATTTCTTCCTGGGCATCCTCGTCTAATAAATCATCGATATAATAATTGATGTTTACACGTGTCCCTGAGGAAACAATCACTTCAATTTCTTCAATGACATCTTCAATCGACTTATTTTGGGCTTTGCCAATATCTTCTAAAGGTAATTTACGATCGATGTTTTGAATCAATTGCACCTTTAACCAGCCGCAGGAAGGCGTTGTCGTATACTACGGACGCGATCGCGGCGAAACAGGTTGCGAGACTAAAGAATTTGATAACTTTGACACTGAACTGGTTGTAATGGGTATTAAACTTGCACTTACTCAGTATGCATTGCCCATTGATCCGGATGAAGTAGAGTGCTTTGATGAATTCCACGAGAAGTATGGTAAGTACATCAAGGCAGCACAAGGCGTTTGATGTCAAACGGACGGGTTCTTTTGAGCCCGTCCGTTCTTTTGGATCATATTTTGGTTGACATCTACTATAATGATGCTATAATATATGTATAAGTTAACAAAAGGGGCGATAGAAATGGCTACTAAAGATACTGCAAGTAAACTTAAAAACTGGCAACCCAACCCAGATATTACTGAACAAGAACTAGAAGTAATGCGTGTTGAAGTTATGGACCGTATTATTACTGCTCGCGTAGGCTTGCTGTTGCGTCACCCTTTCTTTGGTAACATGGCTACACGTTTGCGCATTATTGCCGCAGACGAGTGGCTTCCTACTGCGGCTGTAGATGGTCGCAACTTGTACTACAACACACAATTCTTTAATGCAATGAACAATAAAGAAATTGAGTTTGTTGTTGCACACGAAATCCTACACATGGTATTTGATCACCTAGGTCGTAGAGATGATCGTAATCCTATGCTCTACAACATTGCCGCAGACTACATTGTAAACAATACACTTGTACGTGATCGTATTGGTGCAAAACCTTCAATTGTAGACTGTTTTCAGGACTTTAAATACGAAGGCTGGACTTCAGAAGATGTGTACGACGACTTGTTTGAAGAAGCTAAAAAGAATGGCGAAGAATACTTGAAGCAACTTGGCGAAATGCTGGACGAGCATCTTGACATGGATGAAGGTGACGAAGGTGGTTCAGACGGCGGTGAAAGCGAAGACGCAAATGGTAATGCTACTAGCAAGAGCAAGCCTAAGTATTCTAAAGAAGAAATGAAGAAGATCAAAGACGAGATCAAAGAAAACATGC
>JALRIV010000011.1 GCA_023255275.1 Crocinitomicaceae bacterium
ATCATTCAATCCTAAACTAAAAATATTGGTACACATCCATTTTCTTTTATCTGCAAAGAATCTAGGTTCAATGATTCCATGTACACCTTTGATTTGCATCATGACTGGAGTAGATGCTTTTCCTTCATCTGCCGTTTCTAGTAACATGATTTGTCCGTAATGATATTGAGCTGCCGGACCAATATACCATGTTTTTGTCCATTCTCCATCTTGAAAAATTTCAACTTTCGTATGTTGTGCTGCCATTAAGTTGACAAATTTCGATTTTGAATTTTCTGCCAAATATCCTTTGAATTCAATGTTTTTGATGGCATCGAGTACATTGACCATGTGTTCTTGAGTAATGCAACCGCCTTCTACATCTTCCCATTTTTCATTTTTCTTGATGAGGGTGATTTTTTCTCCGTAAATATCGGTGATGATCACTTGATTAATGCTTTGAATGTCTTCAACACTAAATTCGATCAATTCCGCATCTGATTTCCCTTTTGTTTTTTTTAGATTTAGAACGATTACGACTAAGGTAATAACGATGGCTAAACTGCTCAATAATAGAATTAGTTTTTTCATGATTTTGAATATTTTCTTCTGCGTAAATAGTTGATGATGAATGCAATAATTAAAATAATTCCTATCGGAAGGGTTAAGTTGATAAATTTGTAAAATCCAGCGTCCTGTTTGATTTTTTCTTTGTTCATCGCATGAATGTCAATTTGTCTGGATCTGATTTCAACAATCGAACTTTCACCTAACATATAGTCGCATAGATTTTGAAAAAACTCTTGATTTCCATAAAAAACAGGAACACCTAATTCAGCAAGTGTAGGATCCATGCGTAAATCGTTAAGTGGTAAAGGACGATACATGTATGCCGTTCCAAACTTATTGGGCATGGAGTCGTATTTGTTTTCGATGAAACGACCGTTTCCAATTAAAATCACTTTTCCATCTGCCTTCGATTTTTCCAAGAATTTAATCGCTGGATTTTTTGCGAAATCATCCACCAATCGGTTTTTGAAATGCGATTCAAATTGTCCCTCTGCTAATCCTGCTAAACAAACCTTATTTGCTTCATCTTTTGGATTAGGAACTAATTCGGGATTGTTGCCATAGTTTAAAGGCATAGCTAAACTCACCATTGGCGCAAGTCCAGTTACTGCAGAATTGGTGGATGAAGTCAGGATTGGTGTCAACACATTATTGCTATTTCCTACAAACTGCACTTCGCTGGTATACTTGAAGGATACAGGCTCAAGGTTTCTAGAGATTGGGTGGTCAGTTTGTGTGGCAAGGACATGATAAAACCAGGGAATTAATGAGTTTTTTGCATATGGAACAGATTTCGGTGCACATTTTACATCGATGACCAAGTTTTCGTTCAATTTCAATCCGTAATCAAATAACAAACGATCTATTCGAAGGTTGTTTCGCATGGTGTGGGTGACTCCAGTTGCGTTTAGTGTGTCTTCGTTTAACGTTAAGGCATCGATGAAACACATCAGTCGTCCACCTCGCATCACAAATTGATCGATTAAATATAAATCCTTGTCGCTAAATGGCTTGGTAGGTCTTGCGATGATCAAGCCATCAACCTTATCCAATGCTGTGATTGAGTCGTTTAACGTGATATCTGCGATAGAGAAGTAAGGAGAGATTAAACTTCTTGCTCTCTGCGTTTGAGCGAAAGTTAACTCGCCATGCCCTTGTAAAAAAGCAATGCGTGGTTTAATTTTTTGAGTGGCTCTTCTAAGCGAAGAAATGAGAATGTATTCTAGGTTATTGATCGAGTTTTCTAAAATTTGTGTTAATCCTTCGATGTTGTAAGGCTTACCTGCTTGAGATCCTGGTAGGAATTGAATGGTGTTTACGGTAGATCCTTGGTAATCGATGATTGCACCTGGCCAAACCAATAGTTGACTTTGTGTTCCATCTTTCATGTAAGCTACATCCATTGGTAAAATGCCTTTTCCTCTGGCGTATAAGTTTTCTTGCAGAATGCGTTGGTCTTCTTCTGAGCCCACGTTCGGATTAATGAATTGGTATTCGATGCGGTCACCTGTAATTGCTTTAAATTCCTTTAATTTCGATTCAAGGGTATTTCGGTAATGTTTGATTTCTGCAGGTAAATTCTCGCCTTCCAAATAAATTTTTAAACTGATTCGATCTTCAATAATCGATGTGTCGGCTAGAAAAGCAACAGAACCTTCGGTAAGCGAATAGCGTTGGTCCTCCGTCATATCAATTCTAGAATAGAGGTAGGTCCCAATGATGTTCACTAAGATTAATGCCACTCCAATGATCAGTAAAAAAGACCAATGATAAATTTTATTGACAATTTTTTGATTTGACATGTTATTTCTTTAAAGATTTTAAGACAGTTAGTGCTGCGAGGATAAAAAACACGATCAGGGACACGAAATAAATTAAATCGCTGGTGTCAATGACTCCTTTTTTGATTGATTCGTAATGAAGGTTGATTCCAAAGCTTTGAATAATTAAATCAAAACTTCCCATAAGGTTGTAAGAACCTAATAAATGAAACCCATCGTAGAAAATCCAACACAAGAACATGGCCAAAATAAAGGCTACAATTTGGGAAGAAGTGATGGATGAAGCAAAAATTCCAATGGCAACGAACGACGCTCCCAATAAGACTAATCCAATGTAGGAAGTGAATGTCGCGCCTTCATCGATGATGCCAACAGGGTCGCCTAAGAAGTACATCGAGATGAAATAAACCAAGGTCGGTAATAAGGAGATAATCAACAAGCTAACTCCAGCGAAGTATTTAGCTAGGAGTATTTTTAAATCGGAAATAGGTCTAGAAAAGAGCAATTCGATGGTTCCTGTTCTGCGTTCTTCAGCAATGGATCGCATGGTGATCGCAGGTATAAGGATTAAAAAGATAACCGGAGACAGGTTAAAGAAAGGGATTAAATCAGCTTCCGCGCCTTCTAATAGATTGGTGTTGTAGGAAATAATCCAATGGAATAGACCAGAAGTGATCAGAAATATCAATATGAAAATATAACCGATAATCGAACTTAAAAAGCTTCGTAATTCCTTAAAATACAATGCGCGCATGTAACTACATTTTTTTGAAGTCCAAAAATAGAATTTATTCGCGAATTTTTAAGCAAATTTCTCGAAAAACAAAAGAGCCCTGAAATTCAGAGCTCTTTTAAATTAAATCGTAATCGAGTAATATTATGCTAATGTTACATTTACTGCGTTTAATCCTTTTTTACCTTGTTCAACTTCGAATTCAACTTGGTCGTTTTCTTTAATTTTTTGTTTCAATCCTGAAACGTGTACAAAATACTCTTGGTTTGAACCATCTTCGATAATAAAACCAAAACCTTTTGTTTCATTAAAGAACTTTACTACTCCTTTATTCATAAAAATATTATATTAAAGGGCTAAGTTACAATTTAAAACGGGTTAATTGGCAATAAAATGATTTTATTTCATTTTTATTTTTATCGAATGGCTTCTTGACCGTTATTTATGACAGTTTGTCAGATTTATTTTTTTGGCAAAATAATTGTCCATAGTAATGAAAATTAGTGTACAATGTCAGAAGATAAAGAAATCAAAGATCAAGAAGAAGTATTGAAAAACGAAGAGGTTCAAGATGAATCTTTTGAACAAACTGAGGAAGTGAAAGAACCTACTCAGGAGGAGCGATATGCAGAATTAAACGATCGTTTTTTGCGTTTACATGCTGATTTTGAAAACTTTAGAAAAAGAACGAATAAAGAGCGTATTGATTTAATTGTTTCCGCTTCTGAGGGGGTTTTAAAAGAAATGCTCCCGATTATCGACGACTTCGAGCGTGCTATTTCGAATAATGAACATGTTCAAGATGTTAATTCGTTGAAAGAAGGATTCAACTTAATTTATCAAAAATTCAAATTAACACTGGAAAATAAAGGTCTTAAAGCGATGGATTCGAAAGGGCAAGTATTTGATAGTGAGTTACATGAAGCGATTGCTAATTTGCCAGCTCCAACGGAGGGAGATAAAGGTAAAGTTTTAGAAATTGCAGAAAAAGGCTATTATTTAAATGACAAGGTTGTCCGATTTGCAAAGGTGGTCGTAGGTCAATAAATTAGGGAAGAAGATGAGTGGAAAAAGAGATTATTACGAAGTTTTAGGTGTTTCTAAAAGTGCTAATGAAAGCGAAATTAAAAAAGCGTACAGAAAGTTAGCCTTGAAATACCATCCGGATAAAAATCCTGATGATCCTACTGCTGAAGATAAATTCAAGGAGGCTGCAGAAGCTTATGAAGTGCTAAGTGATGCTCAAAAGAAAGCACAATATGATCGCTTTGGTCATGCTGGGATGGGTAATCAAGGCTTCGGAGGTGGAGGGATGAATATGGATGACATTTTTTCACAATTCGGCGATATTTTTGGTTCTGCTTTTGGCGGAGGCGGAAGTTTTGGCGGTTCGCGTGGCGGTGGTTCTAGAACTGTTCGTGGGACGAACCTTCGCGTAAAGATGAAATTGACTTTAGAAGAAATTAACGAAGGGGTTAAAAAGAAAATTAAAGTGAACAAGATGGTCAATGCGGAAGGTGTGACCTATAAAACTTGTTCTACCTGTAATGGTTCCGGTCGTATTACCCGTGTTCAACAAACCTTTTTAGGAGCGATGCAAACTCAATCAGCTTGTAACGCCTGTCATGGTGCTGGTAAAATGATCGATCAAAAACCTTCAGATGCTGATGCGCAAGGTTTAAAGCGTAAAGAGGAGGTGATTGAAATTGAAATTCCTGCTGGAGTTGAAGAAGGAATGCAATTAAGTGTTACCGGTAAAGGAAATGCAGGGGCATTCAATGGGGTACCCGGCGATTTAATTGTCGTGATTGAAGAGTTAGAGCATGAGTTCTTAAAGAGAGATGGCGATAATTTGCATTTTGATGCTTACGTCAATTTCGTGGATGCAGTATTGGGAGAATCTATTGAAATTCCAACCTTAAACGGTAAGGCAAAAATTAAAATTGATGCTGGAACGCAAAGCGGTAAAGTGTTGCGTTTGAAAGGAAAAGGTTTACCAAGGCTTCAAGCATACGGTCAAGGAGATTTATTCGTACATATTAATATTTGGACGCCTAAGAAAGTGACAAAAGAGGAGCGTGAGCTTTTGGAAAAATTAAGAACTAGTGAGAATTTCATTCCAAGTCCTGATAAATCTGAAAAAGGATTTTTTAATCGGATGAAGGATATGTTTCAATAATTTCGTGAAAGGTCTTGTGTTTACAAGGCCTTTTTTTCTTAATATTGTATTGCAATGGAAATACAATATATTGATAAGGCTCAAGAAGGAAAAGCTCAGTTTTCGCTGGTTTTTATCACCTTTGCCATGGTTGTGGTAGCCTATGCCATAATCGGTCAAATCCCCCTAACGATTTCCATTTTGCAAACAGGAATTTCTTTTGAAGAGCATTTGGATCTAAAGTTATTGGGTGAAATGATTGGTAAAACAACCTTACTGTTCTATTTAATCATCCCTTTCATTTTTGGTTTTGTAGCACTTTTAGTCGCCATAAAATATATCCACAAACGAAGTGTGTTAAGTCTTTTCACCATCCGTAAAACGATTGATTGGAAACGATTTTTCACTTCCTTTTTCATTTGGGGAAGTGTTTTGAGCCTTTCTTTGTGGGTGAATCACCTAACAACCGGCAATATATCATGGAACTTTAATCCATCTCTATTTTTTCCATTGCTCATTGTCGCTTTGGTGCTGATTCCCATCCAAACTACCTTCGAGGAAATTTTATTCAGGGGTTACCTTACGCAGGAATTGCAATCTGTGGTGAAGAAACCATTGATATCGATGCTCATTTCTGCTATTTTGTTTGGCTTGATGCACGCTTCCAATCCTGAAATAGAAATTTTAGGGTATGGCGTTTTGTCTTATTACATGTTAAGTGGTTTGTTTCTTGGGTTCATAACTTTTTACGACGATGGCATCGAATTAGCAATGGGTTATCATGCGATGAACAATATTTTTGCAGCCGTTTTGTTGACCAACAATTGGCAAGTTTTTCAAACGGATGCCTTATTTATGGATCTCAATCCGCCATCTTTTAGTTGGGAAGCTATTTTAACTCTAGTTATATTACAACCTTTACTGTTTTTCGTCTTTGCGAAACGTTACCGCTGGAATTGGAAATCGAGAAAATTAATTTAAACTGTTAGCAAAATATTGACCTATGCTATCTATTCAAAATGTATCAAAAACTTTTCATCGAAAGTTCGCTTTGGATCAGGTTTCATTTGAAATTGAGAAAGGAGAAGTTTTAGGCTTACTGGGTCCGAACGGTGCAGGGAAGTCTACCTTAATTCGTGTCATTAATCAAATTGTTCAAGCCAATTCAGGTGTAGTTCGATTTGACGGGGAGATCATGACGCAAGCCCATGTTCGAAAAATCGGTTACCTCCCAGAAGAAAGAGGACTTTACAAATCCATGAAGGTAAAAGATCAGATGCTTTTCTTAGCGAAGTTAAGAGGGTTATCCTCACATGCTGCAGAAATTCAAGTTAATTTTTGGTTGGATAAAATGGGAATTACCGATTGGTCGAACAAAAGAATTGAGCAATTGTCGAAAGGTATGGCACAAAAGGTACAGTTCATTTGCGCGATACTTCACGATCCTAAATTTATCATTTTAGATGAGCCTTTTAGTGGTTTTGACCCGATTAATGTCGAATTAATTAAACAGGAAATCTTGGAAATGAAGGCAGCAGGAAAGACCATTATGATTTCAACTCACAATATGAAGAGTGTAGAAGAAATCTGTGATCGGGCGGTTTTGATTCACCAAGCTAAAAAAATAGCAGAAGGTCGAGTGATTGATCTTCAAGATGAATTGAAAACGGGAGAATATGCGGTGAAATTTAGAGGTAATATGATTGCTTTTGTCAATGCCTTATGGACGGATTTTGAGTTGATTGATAAGGAGATTTTAGGTGATGATCGATTTATTGCCAAAGTACGCATGAGGGGGGATCAAGGGTTTGAAGATTTACTTAAAGTATTGATCGGACAAGTCAAAATCGAAGCAGCCTGGGAGGTATTACCAACGATGCAAGATGTATTTATGAACTATGTAAAATCTAATTCTGAAGGTCATGAGAAATAGTTGGGTCATTGCAATGCGCGAATTGAAAGAACGGATTTTCACACGTTCTTTTATTTGGATGTCCATTTTAGGACCATTATCGGTTCTTTTGCTCATCTACTTTTTATTTCAATACGGCGGAACATCAAAACAAAGATGGCAAGTGTTGGTTACCGATCCTACAGGATTGTTAGAAAATAAAATATACACCAATCGAGATCATACCATTGAATATGCCTTTTTGAATACCTATTTAGATATTGAGGATTTCAAACAAGGGAATCGATACCAACAATACGACGCGATGGTAGAGGTAAACGAAAAGGTCTTAACAAATAAAGTCAGTTATGTGTTCTACCGAGAGAAACCATCTGTTCGAATGCAAACCAAAATTCAATTTAATCTCGAGCGAAGAATTGAAGAATTGATGATTGACCAATTTACGAATTTAAAAATCACCGATTTTCGTCGAATCAAACAGCCTCTAAACATTGGTTTTCGCGATGTGAACGATCCTACGGATGAATCCTCCGATTTAAGGGCTTGGGTTGGTTTTTTCTTTGGAGCGGTGATCATTTTGTTTATCTTTTTATTTGGGATGACCATTTTACGCAGTATTTCAAGAGAAAAATCCAATCGAATTGTTGAAGTTTTATTGGCAGCCGTACCCGCTCGACAGTTGTTGTTAGGGAAGGTTTTTGGAATTGGACTTGCTGCTTTTATTCAGTTTTTCATTTGGGTAGCTATTATTGGTGCAGGTCTTTTCTATTTTAGAGAGAATATCTTTATAGATCTAAGTGATGCTGCAAATTGGAAGTACTTACAAGCAACAGCTGAAGTTCAGCAGCAAATTCAAATGGATCAACTTTTCTCTGCAAGAGAATACAATGAGTTTGTTGGACTGATTTATGAACGCATTCATTTTGGAGTGATGTTATCTTATTTCTTCTTGTTTTTTATTGCCGGTTATTTCTTTTATGCTACTTTTTTCGCAGCGATTGGTGCCACAAGTGGTTCAGAAAGCGATGGTCAACAATTTGTCCTTCCATTAATCTTTATTTTAGCAGCTACGTTATTAATCGGTTATTTCGCTATTTATGAGCCAGAAAGTACCTTAACATCATGGGCTTCTTTTATACCGTTTACCTCTCCCATGATCGTGATGATTAAGTTGGCATTGGGTTATTCTGATGGAACAGGATATCAGTTATTTTTGTCGTTACTTATTTTAACGATTTCAGCCTTATTGATGTTGGTATTAGCCGGAAGATTATATAAAAACGGCATTTTAAAATTTGGACACCAAGTTCGGTTGATGGATATTATGCAATGGTTAAAAAAGGATTTATGATCAGAAAGGCTGTCATTGATCTAGGTACAAATACCTTTAATTTGTTAATTGCCGACGTAACTGAACATCATTTTGATAAGGTTTTCACGACGAAAGAGGGGGTAGCTTTAGGAATGGGAGGTATTCATCAGAATTTAATCTCTATTGATGCCTTCGAGCGTGGTATACAAACCATACTTCATTTTCATGAAATATGTCAGCAATATCAGGTTCAAAAGATTACTGCAATTGGAACTTCGGCGTTAAGAGATGCTACCAATCAGCAGGATTTTATCGATCAAGTTCATCAAAAAACAGGAATTCAAATTGAAATTGTTTCCGGTTTAGAAGAAGCACAATTGATTTACCAAGGGGTACAATGGTTATATCACTTTGAAAATCCTGGTGTCATCATGGATATCGGAGGGGGAAGTACCGAATTTATTTTTGCATCCCATTTTGGTGTGCAGGATGTGATAAGTTTGAATATAGGTGTTTCGAGAATTTTTCAGATTCATCAGTTTTCAGATCCAATGAGTCTCGATGATGTGACTTTTATTGAACAATACTTGGAGGAAAATGCGAATGGATTCTTTGATGATAAATCGATCGATATGTTAATTGGTGCTTCTGGAAGTTTTGAAACTTTTTATGAACTGATGCATACCGATGCTTATCCCCATGAAGATCATTGTATTGAATTGCCAATCACTGATTTTGATCCGATGTTACAGGAAATTATCTTTTCTACAGCAGAGGAGCGAGAAAAAAATCCATGGATAATTCCTATTCGAAAAAAGATGGCTCCAATTGCGGCGGTCAAGGTAAATTGGATTATGAAAAAATTAAACATTAAAAAAGTTTTGGTATGTCCCTTTTCACTGAAAGAGGGAGTTTTGAAAACTTGATTTGGTATATTAATTGTAGTAAGTACGAAAATAGTAAATTTGAAAAAAAAAGATCATGGGAAAAATATTAGTCATAGACGATGAACGTGCCATAAGAAGAGCTTTAAAAGAAATCTTAGAATTTGAAGGATTTGAAGTATTAGAAGCTGAGAACGGGAAAGAAGGATTGGCTTTAGCTTTGGCAAATGAATATGACATCATTTTTTGCGATATCAAAATGCCAGAAATGGATGGGTTAGAGATGTTGGAAGCCTTGATGAAATCTCGACAAGATATTCCAGTGGTCATGATTTCAGGACATGGAAATATTGATACAGCTGTTCAAGCCATCAAAAAGGGAGCTTTCGATTTTATCGAAAAACCATTGGATTTGAATCGTATTTTAGTGACCATACGAAATGCCCGTGATAAGAATGTATTGATTGAAGAAACCAAGTCCTTAAAATCAACCATTAAACGTTTTAAAGGAAGTGCGATCATTGGTGAAACGGAAGGTATCGTTAAGATTAAGGAGATGATTGAAAAAGTCGCTCCATCTGATGCTCGAGTTTTGGTTACCGGTCAAAATGGTACGGGGAAAGAATTGGTGGCGCGCTCGATCCACGATAATAGTAACAGAAAGAAAATGCCTTTTATCGAAGTGAATTGTGCTGCAATTCCAACGGAGTTGATTGAAAGTGAATTGTTCGGTCATGAAAAAGGTGCCTTCACCTCAGCGGTAAAAGATAAAAAAGGAAAATTTGAATTGGCAAATGGCGGGACTTTATTCTTAGATGAAATAGGCGACATGAGTCAAAGTGCGCAAGCGAAGGTTTTAAGAGCGCTTCAAGAGAACGTGATTCAGCGCGTAGGAGGTGAAAAAGATGTGAAGGTAGATTGCAGAATCGTCGCAGCAACCAACAAGGATTTACGAAAAGAAATTGCTGAAGGTCGTTTCCGTGAGGATTTGTATCATCGATTAGCCGTGATTTTAATTCATGTCCCTTCTTTGAATGAACGCCAAGAGGATATTCCCTTATTGGCTGAACATTTTTTAGGAATGATATGTACTGAGCATGGTGTTCCTAAAAAGAATTTTTCTCCGGAAGCGTTGAATGAATTAAAGGAAATCGATTGGACTGGAAATATCCGCGAGTTAAGAAATATCATTGAACGCTTGGTTATCTTGTGTGGAGCTACAATTGAAGCGAATGAGGTGAAGATTTTTGCAAATCCACGCACCTACAATTCTTAATTAATTATCAAAAAAATAGATCAAAAAAAACGCACTTAAAAAAGTGCGTTTTTTGTTATAATTTATTTTTAATCAATTCAATGGCTTTTTGCAATCCACCCGGGTCTTTCCCTCCTGCAGTTGCATAAAACGGTTGGCCACCACCACCTCCTTTAATGAGTGGGGCAACTTCTTTAATTAATCCGCCGGCATTTAGATCTTTATATTTGACTAAGTTTTCACTGATAATGACGTTGATCGAACATTTGTCACCTTCATGACCTCCAATGACACCTACAAAGTTTTCTGTTTCGCCTTTGAGTTGGAATAATATGTCTTTGATAGAACTATTGTCTAATGGAAGAATTTTTTCCAAGAAATGAACCCCATTGATCGATTGAATTTCATTTTTTAATTCTTTTTTGATACCCAGTGCTTTTTCTCGTTGAAGGATTTCAATTTCCTTTTGTAAGGATAATGATTTTGCTTGTAAATCTTCCACTGCTTTAACAACGTCTTTAGGGTTTTTCAACTGAGCAGCAATAGCATCTAATTTCGTTGCTTTTTCCCTAAAGTATAATTCAGCACCTTTTCCTGTAATTGCTTCAATACGTCTAATTCCGGCAGCTACTGCACCTTCTGAGGTGATTTTAAATAGACCAATTTGTCCGGTGTTGCTAACGTGTGTTCCACCACATAATTCAATGGAATCACCAAATTGGATTACACGAACTTTGTCTCCATATTTTTCGCCAAACAATGCCATTGCGCCGGTCGCTTTTGCTTGCTCCATGCATACTGCACGTTGTTCGTTTAAGGCAATGTTTTGATGAATTCCTTCAATGATCATTGCTTCGATTTTAGCCATTTCTTCTTCCGTCACTTTTGAAAAATGGGAGAAGTCAAATCGTAAATAATCGGCACAAACCAAGGAGCCTTTTTGTTCTACGTGTGTACCTAAAACAGTTCGTAAAGCGTGATGTAATAAATGCGTTGCAGAGTGGTTTGCAGCAGAAGCCAAACGGTTTGCAAGATTGATTTTTGCTGTAAACGTTACTTTTGCATTGGAAGGTATTTGATCACACAAGTGTATGATTAAATTATTTTCCTTTTTCGTATCAAAAATACGCAGTGTTTCACTTTCAGATTGCAATGTTCCTTTGTCTCCCAATTGTCCACCACCTTCTGGGTAGAAAGGGGTTTGATTCAAAACAATTTGGTAAAACGTTTTATTTTTTTGTGTGACTTTTCTGTATCTAGAAATATGCACTTGCGCTTCGGTTTGATCATACCCGATGAAATTAGTGGCTTCATCGTTATTCACTTCTACCCAATCATCCGTTTCAATGGCTGTTGCAGCACGTGATCGATCTTTTTGTTTTTGCAATTCTTCTTCAAACCCTTTTTCATCAATTGATAGTCCATTTTCTCTCGCAATTAATGAAGTTAAGTCAACTGGAAAACCATAGGTGTCGTATAATTCGAACACTTCAGTACCCTCAATGATTTTTTGATTTTTACCTTTGGTTTGTTGAATACTATTTTCAATTCGTTTGATTCCTTGTTCTAAGGTTCTGAAAAAACTTAATTCTTCTTCACGAATTACTTTTTGTACCAATTCGCTTTGCGTCTTCAATTCCGTGAAAGCATCACCCATAACTTGGGTAAGTACCACCGATAAATCACAAAGGAAAGGTTCTTTTAATCCTAAAGTTTGGTAACCATAACGAACGGCTCTTCTTAAAATTCTTCGGATCACGTAACCTGCACCATTGTTGGAAGGAATTTGTCCATCTGCAATTGAAAATGCAATAGCACGAATATGATCAGCAATAACTCTTAAAGCAATATCTGTTTCCTCTTCTTTGCCATAAGCAACACCCGACACTTTTACCATGTGTTGGATCAAGGTTTGAAATAAATCTGTATCGTAATTGGATTGCTTTCCTTGCAAAGCCATCGCTAGGCGCTCTAAGCCCATTCCAGTATCCACATGTGTTGCAGGCAGTGGCTCTAATGATCCATCCGCTTTTCGATTGAATTGCATGAATACATTATTCCAAATCTCTACCACTTGAGGGTGATCATTATTTACCAAAGTTAATCCCGGTGTAGTTTTTCTGTCTTCCTCACTTCTCAGGTCGACATGGATTTCAGTACAAGGGCCACATGGTCCTGTATCGCCCATTTCCCAGAAATTATCTTTTTTTGATGCGAGTATAATGCGATCCTCTGCAATGAATTTCTTCCAAATTTCATAACTCTCACTGTCTTTTGGAACATTGTCTTTTTCGTCACCTTCAAAAACAGTAACGTATAATTTGTCTTTCGGAATTTTGTATACTTCAGTCAATAATTCCCATGCCCATTCGATGGCTTCAGCTTTAAAATAATCTCCAAAACTCCAGTTTCCAAGCATTTCAAACATCGTATGGTGGTAGGTATCTACACCCACTTCTTCTAAGTCGTTATGCTTTCCAGATACACGCAAACATTTTTGAGAATTGGCTACTCTTCGATTTTTTGGAATACTATTGCCTAGAAAATAATCTTTGAACTGATTCATTCCGGCATTGGTAAACATCAAGGTGGGATCGTTTTTAACTACCATTGGGGCAGAAGGAACGATTTCGTGTCCTTTTGATGCAAAAAAGTCGAAAAAATGTTGACGTATCTCTTGAATTTTCATTTTTATCTTGAATTATAGAGGGCAAATTTAATGATTTTATCATTACCTCAATGCCTTAACGAGGGAATATCGAAGGTGGGTTAAATTATTTTCGAATCACTTTAACACTACCATCTAAATCGATTTTAATGATTTGCGATGGTGTTGTCATATTTTCGTTTGTTCGTTCTTCCAAAACCGCATCTACATTCGCTAAAATCGAAGGGTGAATTTCGTTGAAGCACGTAGGATGAGGTTCTCCTGAAAGATTGGCAGAAGTGGATAAGATTGGTTTGCGAATACTGCGAATCAATTTCAAACAACTTGGATCTTGGGTAATTCTTATTCCGATTGAACCGTCTTCGTTGACCGCACTCTTCGCTATGCCTTTTGCATTCGGATAAATGATGGTCAGCGGACGAGTAGCTATATCAACCAAATCGTAGCAGACAGGATGAAAATCCGGGATATATTTTTCAACCATTTGAAAGGAATCAGCCAAAAGGATAAAACTTTTATGGGCAGGTCTATTCTTGATGGTTTGTATTTTTTGACAAGCTTCTTCATTAGTGGCATCACAACCTAATCCCCAAATAGTATCTGTAGGGTAGAGGATGGTCCCCCCATTTTTTAAGACTGCTATAGTTTCTTCAATATTCATTTTTTCTTTTTTAAATTACGAATTACGAATTACGAATTACGAATTACGAATTACTTTTCACTAATCACTAATCACTAATCACTAATCACTAATCACTCCCCACTTCTCACTCCAACAAATCCGGTCTTCGTTCTTGGGTTCTTTTCAGGGCTTCTTCCTCACGCCATTTTTCAATTCTTTTAAAATCCCCCGATAATAAAACTTCAGGCACTTTCATTCCTTTAAATTCAGGAGGTCTTGTGTACACAGGGGGCGAAAGTAAATTATCTTGGAAACTATCGGTCAGTGCAGAGGTTTCGTCATTCAATACCCCAGGGATTAGTCGGCCGATGGCATCCACTAAAACAGCTGCTGCTAATTCACCTCCTGACAACACATAAGATCCAATGGAAATTTCTTTGGTAATATAATGTTCTCTGATGCGTTCATCGACACCTTTATAATGACCGCATAGTATTATAAGATTTTCCTGCAGACTAAATTGATTGCAATGACTTTGTTCTAATAATTCACCATCTGGGGTCATGTAGATAATTTCATCGTAATTTCGTTCACCCTTGAGTTTATCGATCACGGCAGCAATGGGCTCAATGGACATCACCATTCCAGCGCCACCGCCGTATTGGTAATCGTCGACATTTTTATGTTTATTGGTAGAATAATCCCGGATATTATGCACGTGAATTTCTAATAATCCTGCATCTTGTGCTCTTTTCATGATCGAAGCGGCAAAGGGACTTTCCAATAATTGAGGAACAACTGTTAAAATATCAATTCTCATGATGCAAATTTACAACACAAAAAGGAGATTCAGATTGTTTTTTTTGAAGAAGGATTTCTTCCAATGCGTAAATTTTTCTTTTTTGCGGTCTAATGGAAATCTATATCTTTGATTCGGAATGGCTGATGGCTTAAACTTTGAGGAAATTTATCAAGAGTACAAACAAATGGTTTATTTGCTTGCCTTAAAAATTGTACCCATCAGTGAAGATGCCGAGGAAATTACACAAGATACGTTTGTCAAAGTTTATGCTTCCTTGCAAAATTTTAAAGGCAATTCTTCTCTTAAAACATGGATTTTCAGGATCGCTACGAATGTTGCATTGAGTCATTTACAAGCCAAAAAAAGGAAAAAAAGATTTGCCTTTTGGGTTTCTTATGACGAACCAACTTCAGGAGGATTAAAGAGGGAATTCATGGATTTTGTAAATCCAGAAAAGCATTTTGAAAGTCAAGAGCGTTTAAAATCCATCTATCATGAAATTGACCAACTTCCACCAAAACAAAAAATAGCATTGATCTATTATAAATTAGAACAAATGCCCATCGCAGAAGTGGCTGAGATGATTGGCATTTCGGTTAAGGGAGTTGAAACTTTGGTGTTTCGAGCCAAAAAAACATTAGGAGATAGATTAACACCATTGAAGGAAAAATAATTAAATCGTGTCTAAATGAATATGAATGAATATTGGAAAAAAGATTGGGAAAAATTTGAACATACAGATGCTCCAGATTTTTTATGGACACGCATTCAAGCAAAAATTCAATCCAATAGCGAATTTTATAAAAATCGAAGTGTTTTAGTTTTTAGCATTACGTCCTTAACTGCTGTATTGTTGATAATAGGAATTGTAACCCTTTCTGATCAACGTAACATGAAGCAGTCCAATTCTGAATATACCCCTAAATACCAATTGTATGAAGATTAAAAACAATCGCTTAGTTAGAATCATGCTCGTGTTATCCGTCTTGATCAATCTTGCATTGGCAATATTTATTTTCGTTATCGGAAAAGGCCCCGCTCATTCACCTAAAGAAATGATCATTAAAGAGTTGCGTTTTTCACCGGAACAAACTAAAGCTTATGAAACGTTAATTTTTAGTCATCGTTCTGAAATTAAAAACAAAGAGGAAAAGTTACATACTTTGAAAAATGTGCTTTACCAATCTATTTCTGACACCAATGCGCTGGATAATCGGAAAATGTTGTATTTCGAAATGAATAAAGTGCATCAAGAAATTGAAGAAATTCACTACCATCATTTTGAAGAAATCTATCGATTATGCCGTGATCATCAAAAAGTCTATTTTCAACAATTATTGGAGAAATTACCAATGATTTTCACCCCAAGGCCACCAAAGAAATAACATTTAAGGATTCGATTATTGTTGTTTGATTGTTCGTAAGATTTAGTATATTTGTCTGACTTATAACTAAACTTAATGTTCATGAAACAGCTATTTTGCATCCTGTTCTTTTTATCCTTTTATCCTGTTTTTTCACAAGATACGACCTGGGTTCAAACCTTTACTTTTGATTCTATTTCTACACGTAGAGCGAATTTTGTGTTTCCGCAAGAATTGAACAACAAAAGATTTGAAAAGGTTCTTATGTATTACAAACTGAAATGTTCACCCTTAACGCCATGGGATCAGTACAATTGTGGAGAATGGGATTATTTGACGTATACCCGAATTTTTGAGCATACTGGTGTTCTAGATTCCATCAAAAAAACGAACAGCCAATACTTGACCAATTATAATGCGCCGCTTAGCTATACGTATTTCAATGCTCCCTTTTCAAAATTCAATTATTATCAAACTCTTGAAAAAAGTCGTGTAGCATCAGGATTAACTCATACGATAGTTGATAATTCAGTCGCATCTAACCATGCTTTTCCATTTGCAGTAAATGATTTAGGAAGCACCTATCAATGTCTTTTCACAGCGAATGAGTTAATCACAGCCGGAATTCTTCCTGGTGATATCCAATCGCTGCAATTATTTATTTCGAATATTGTAAATACAGGGGATGTTAATAAACCAAAAATTAGCATAAAGGCGACTACGAATGCCCAACTGAACGGTTTGGTGAATACTGGTTTTACGGAAGTGTACAACCAAAGTAGGGTTGGATTAAATAGTCTTCAATCTGGACCTAATGATTTTATTTTCCACACGCCATTTACTTGGAATGGTACAGATCATTTGATTTTAGAATTTACATTTAATCAAAGTCAAACACCAGTGAATCAGATCTTGTTTGATCAAACGGCAATCACTGAGCATTCTTTCGGTTTTCAAGGGAAAAATGGGGTATTAAAATTTGCCAATGGAAATACAGCCATGTTGGAATTGTCTGATTTTACCTTGGGGAATGAAATGACCCTTATGTTTTGGGCGAAAGGAAATGGAAATACAGGGGTAAACACTTCGGTCCTTGAGGCTTACGACACATTGAACCGCAGAATGATCAATATCCATATGCCTTGGAGTGATAATACAATGTATTTCGATGCTGGAAATAACACCGGTTATGATCGCATTCAAAAAAGTATGTCGGGCGCTGGAATTGATAATGAATGGCATCATTGGGCTTTTGTTAAAAATGCCAACACGGGTGTTATGGAAATTTATCGAGATGGGGTCCTGTGGCACAATGGTACAGGGAAAAACAAAAATATTGGATACATCTCAAGATTACAATTAGGTTCAAATTGGAATAGAAGTTACGATTGGAATGGTAAACTAGATGAGTTTCAATTGTTCAATAAAGCATTGGATGCTGCAACCATTTCATCTTGGAGGTATAAAAAGATAGATAATTCACATCCTCAATTTGCTAATTTACTTGCGTATTATCGATTTGACAATCTGTCCAATGCGGTTGATGAATTTAATGCAAACCTCCTCATGCCATCGGATTACGGTATGCTTACTTTCGATGAAAAACCTTTTGTGGGATTGGATAGCACCTTAACTAGACCTAAAATTAGTTTTGGACAAGGATTGGTAGTCACTCCAGCAAGTAATGAATATTTTTACGATAAGCGAACGAAAGAAGCACAAGTCACGTTCGAACTGAGCGCGGTAAATCAGCATTTTGAAATTAACAATGCATTTTTAGGTTTACCTTCAGGATCGGAGGATACTCTTCAAATGAATGGAACCATTTTAGGGTCAATGCCATTTACTGGTAATCAAATGTACAGTAACGATACGATTTTTTACCATGAACCTCCTTATGAAATCGTTAATGATATTGAAATCGGAAGGTATATTACCCCCTACGGAATTAATTTTGATTTAGGTCCAAACGGATTTTATTGGTTGTACGATGTTACCGATTATCAACAATACTTGAAAGATACGGTCGATCTTGCCGCGCACAATACCCAAGAACTGTTAGATTTGAAATTTGCTTTTATCGAAGGAATACCTCCAAGGGATGTGCATAAACGCGAACCGATTTGGCAAAATTGGAAAACTTATTCCTATAAAGATATGGATAATGATACGGTGTTAAAAGCAAAATCGATTGTGTTATCTGATACCTCTGAAATGTTTAAGATTAAAACCCGTTTTACCGGTCATGGACATTATGGATCAACAAATTGTTGTGAATGGGACCCGAAAGATCATAAAATAAGTATCGATGGGGTAGAACGATTTAATTGGAGCATTTGGCAGACGAATGAATGCGGTGATAACCCAAATATTGGACAAGGAGGAACTTGGCCGTATGCAAGAGAGGGATGGTGTCCGGGAGATATGGTTAAGGAACATGACCATGAAATAACGCCATTTGTCACTCCAGGACAAGCAGTTACGATCGATTATGATATCGAGTCGGTACCTACTTTTGATTTGGATCAAGGAAATGGGAATTACGTAGTGGCTATGGATTTGATTTCGTATTCAAAACCAAATCACCAGGTAGATGCTGCCATCGTCGATATTTTAAATCCAAATAAATGGGAATATTATTCGAAATGGAATCCTACTTGTTCGAATCCAAGAATCATCCTTCAAAACACGGGAGAACAACCCTTGACTTCTTGTAAAATTAGATGTTGGGTGAGTTATGGCGATTGGTTAGAGTACGAATGGCATGGAAATTTAGGATTCTTAGAAAAGGAGATTGTTGAAATTCCAGTAACTGATTTGAGTTGGTGGCAAGATTATGCAGGAACCCAAATATTTACCGCTCAATTATACGATGTGAATGGTTTTCCTTCATTAGATGAATATGCTAAAAACGATGTTAAAAAAGTGAAATTTGATGCCCCAGAAGGCATTACGGGTGCTTTTTACGTTCACTTTAAAACGAATAATCGTGCTTCTGAAAATAAATACCGCTTAATCGATGCTTCTGGAAATATTATTTTTGAACGAAATTCGTTGCAGAATAATCTCGAGTATAAGGATACATTTAACTTAGATCCTGGTTGTTATTCCATCATTGTGGAAGATACTGATCACGATGGTCTTGGTTTTTGGTATTCCAATCAAGTAGAAGGAGAAACGTATGGTTGGATCCGATTACGAAAAGTTGGAGGGAATTATTTTGAGTTTTTTCCAACAGACTTTGGACGTTACCACCGTTATGATTTTTCTGTCGGTTTTGGTCTAGGTACAGCAGATGAAGTTTTAGAGCCTAGAATTGATCTTTTCCCTAATCCAGCAAGCGATCAAGTGAAGATTGAATTGAATGGTGAGGTGGGTGCTTATGCCTCATTAGAAATTATTGACCTTTCAGGTCAACTGATGTATACCTCAACCATGTCCACAAATTCCACGTTTGCTGAAAAATGGGTAGATGTATCCTTCTTGGCTAAAGGAAATTACCTCATTAAGATACAAACGGAAAAAGGAGTTTACACCGAAAAGATGATTAAATTATAATTCTTGAAAATCAGGAATGAAAAGGTAGGCTCCGGCTTACCTTTTTTTATGATTTAAATCGGTGTTTTAAGTTCAAGAAATACTTTTCGAAGTAAGCAAAAGAAAACTTACTTACCAAAATTGAAAGGGTGAATACCAAAAGAAGGTATGCTACAAAATAAGGCAACGTGTTAATTTTAAAATAGGTATTCGCCCAATTCGCGACATAAAAAAGAATCAAGGTATGGTATAAATAAAAGCCATACGTTATTTTTCCGAAGACTTTGAAAAAAGGCACTTTATCCAGCGACAGTATTGTTTCTTCTCCAAAAGTTTGAAGCAGCAAGATTCCTGAAAATGCAAAGGCCAAGGCATAATCGAAGAATAGGGGATTGTACTTTCGCGTTACTACGACACCAAGAACGAAGCAAAGGAGAAAAATCTGAGCAATGAGGACAGAGCGACATGACCATTCTTTGAAGTATTGTTCTAGTTTACGATCTCGATTGAAATAGGCAATCAGTCCTCCACAAGCTAGGTAAAATCCAACAGATAATGAGTGGTAATACAAAACCCTTTCATCATGGGCATGAAAGATTTTAAACCCTATTGAGCTCAGAATAATCAGGATAAAATAATAAGGTAAAATTTTTGCAAAATACTTGGAAGGAATCAGCAAGAAAGCGATTATCGTAAAGTAATAAAATTGTTCTTCAACACTGATTGACCAAGTCACCGTGAGAAAATTTAAATGATCTTGAGCACCGTACCAAATTTCATCAAAGTTACTTAAGAAGATAGAAAAATTCAATAAAGAATGTTTGGTTTCAGACCCCCAAGGCAAATGAGGAAAAATCAAAAAACCAAATAGAATCACCACAAAATACAAAGGCCAAATCCGTAATATTCGCCGAACAAAAAAGTGTTTCCATTGAATTTGTCCATTACGTTCCAGTTCACGAAAGAAGAGCGAAAAAATTAAAAATCCACTCAGTACAAAAAAGATCCCAACTCCTATATGTCCGTAGGAAGCTGTTTTGGCGATAAAATCGAAAGTTGAGGATTGACTAAATGTTCCCCACTGTTCGCGATGTAAATTAAATGCATGGCTAAAAAAGACGAGTAACGCAGCAAAAAAACGCAATCCATCTAAATTTTTAAAATAAATGGGTGAAGCTTCATTTTTACTTTTGTTTACCAACATCTTTGATTAAATTTGTTGCAAAATAGTAAAATTATGCAAACAAAATTTGATGTAGCCATTATTGGAGGTGGAATTGTTGGAGCAGCAACACTTTACAAAATTCAAAAAAAATATCCACATTTTAATATTGTTCTTTTTGAAAAGGAGAAGGAATTGGCAGATCATCAAACGGGACATAATTCAGGTGTAATCCATTCCGGACTATATTATAAACCAGGATCATTAAAAGCAAGAAACTGTATTCAAGGACGTCATGAATTGGTAGCCTTTGCCAAAGAGCACGGAATAGATCATGATGTGTGCGGAAAAGTGGTGGTTGCCACTGACGAAAGTGAGCTGCCTTACCTCGATAAAATTTTCCAAATTGGAACAGAGAATCAGATTGAAGGAATTGAAAAAATAGGTCCGGAACGCATCAAAGAAATCGAACCTTTTGTAGAAGGTATTGCAGGTTTATGGGTTCCTTGTACAGGAATTATTGATTTTCGTGGAGCGACCAAAAAAATGGTGGAATTGGCATTGCAATGGAATGAAAAGAGTGAATTACACCTGAATACAGAAGTGGAAGCGATTGAGAAAGAAGCTGATTTTTCGATCATTAAAACCAATCGAGGACAATTTCAAGCAACCTATTTGGTATTCTGCGCCGGACTTCAAGCAGATCGATTGGCGAAAAAAGATGGCGTACAGATTAAAGAAAAAGTGGTAGGCTTTAGAGGTGATTATTATGAACTAACAGAAGAAGCAAAACATAAAGTAAAGAATTTAATTTATCCAGTACCTAATCCTGATTTTCCTTTTTTAGGGGTACATTTTACACGAATGACCGATGGAGAAATCGAATGTGGACCAAATGCGGTATTCACGTTCAAGCGAGAAGGTTATGGTAAAACCGATTTTTCGTTGAGAGATACGTGGGATGCATTAACGTATAAAGGGACATGGAAATTGTTTTTTTCCAACATGTCGTTTGGTATCAATGAATACCGCAGAGCATTTTCCAAAAAATTATTTTTAAAAACGCTGCAGCGTATGATTCCATCGTTAACCATGGATGATATCAAACCCGGGAGATCAGGCGTTAGAGCCTTGCTATTGGCAGAGGATGGAGATACTCGCGATGATTTTCGTATTGAATATCATGGGAATTCCATTCACGTTTTAAACGCACCTTCACCAGCTGCAACTGCCAGCTTAGCTATTGGAGGTTATATTCTAGAGCAGGCTGAATTACATTTTAATTGGAAATAACTACTTTTAACTAAGTGTAATCTTGTAATTGCAATTATTTAAAAGTTAGATTTTTGACAGTTTATTCGGTTTGCAATAAGTTGCTGTTTTAAACTGTTAAACCATGAAAAAAATAATTTTTTTGCTTGGGTTATTCCATGCTCAATTTCTTTTACAAGCTCAAACTACCCCAGGATATATTTATATCACTTGTTCTGATCCAACCATTAGGGCGGTATTAGATCCTAACCTCGATAATTACGCATCCATTAATAGCAGTGGATATTCGAATAATGTCTTGACCAATACTTGGGATGAAAACCAAGAAAGTGAGATTCCCTACCATACGGTATTTCATCCAAGCGTCGAACCAAGTGGAGATTTGCAAGCAGGTTCTACTTGTGGTGTCACTGAAATTGTAGATAATCCAATTTTCACAAAAAGCTCAGCCTTTTATTATTACTACAATCCCGATTTATCAGATTTCCCAAATGGAGATGAGAAACTTTTGTTTCGTGTTCGCTTGGCAGATGTTGGTTCGGGTGCTTATGGCTATTCCTTTTTACTCGATACGGATAATAAAATGGGTACAGGAATTGATCCGAATGCCGTTTCAGGGAATCCTGGATTTGAGATTGAAATTTTGTACGGAAGTGGCGGTAGTTCAGCTGGCGTAAAAGTAGTTCTTGTGGATGGAACAACCAATGGAACAGTACTCGCTTATTACCCTAACCAGCAACGGATTCAGAAGTCGTACATCAAAAATAGCAACTGCACAGGAACGAATAAAAAACCAAACTTTTTAGATTTTTGTGTGGATTATGCAACGATAAGTCCCTACTTGGTAGATGGACAATTCAGAATGGCATGGGCTACCTCTCAATCTGCGAGTTCCGCGTTAGGAGGTTCGGCTGCAGATATTGGTGGAGTAGATGATGGAAGTGCTACGAATGATGATCAACTGTTTATAAATGTGATTAATTCAAATCCTACGCAATTTACCTTTACATCCAATCAAAATTTACCTTTAACTTTGGGAGAAACAGCTCTTTCATGTGAACAACATAAGTTTACATGGACAACACTTTCTGAAAAAGAAACCCGTAATTTCACACTTGAACTATCAAACGATTTATCGAATTGGGAAATATTGGCCACCAAATCTGCTGCGGGTAATTCTAATATGAAGTTGAATTATGAATTGATTCATCCTAAACTAACTGACGCGAACTACGTTCGATTAAAACTGGTGAATACGGACGGGTCCATTCAAGTTTTAAGCACCATAACGAATAATTGCGAGATTGACCGATCTTTTATTTTCCCAAATCCTGCCAAGAATACCCTTCAAATTCACGATGAAAAAGGTTTGAAAAGATACGAGGTATTCAACTTGAATGGTCAACTAATGATGGAGCAGGATTTTGAGGTGTACCCTCATGTGAGTAATTTGAATTTGTCTGAATTAAAAAATGGATTGTATTTGATTCATATTTATGATCGATTAGGAAAAAAGCAAACGCAACGATTTTCTAAAATTGGGGATTAATCGATGCGATGTTAATCATTCCATGAGAAGTAATTCTAGCCTTTGTGGCTACATTTAGTAGATATATCTTTTATTTTAGAAAAATAGTTAATTTTGGCTACCTCTAAAAATAAGAAGATGAAAACCCTATTAATATTTTCTGTCCTATTTGTTGCAACCCCTCATTTATGGGGACAAAAAATTAAAGATTCCTTGAATCGAACATCATTTAAAATACCTGAACTTAAAAGGAATTTTAATGAAGATGGTAGTCATTATATCAAAGCCTCTGTGGTTGCTCAATTTTGGCTTCGCCATATCGATTTTAATCCAAACACGAAAATCAACAACCAAACACCTAGTCCATATGATTTGGGAATCAGAAGGTTGCGTTTAAGTGCCTGGACACAACTTACCGATCGGGTGTTTTTTTACGTTCAATTTGGACAAAATAATTTCAACTATACTTCATCTTTGCAATTGGGCGCTTTTTTCCATGATGCGGTTGGTGAATATAAAGTCTTCAAAAAAGGATATCTAACACTCGGTACAGGACTAACAGGCTGGAGCGGATTAAGTCGATACGCGTCTCCTTCAGTGGGAAGCATCCTAGGAGTTGACGCTCCCCTTTATCAGCAGGTAACCAATAGCGTAACCGATCAGTTTTTACGTAAATTATCCATATATGCCAAAGGGCAGATAGGTAGATTGGATTATCGTTTAGCTATTTCGAAACCAATGTTAGCTCAAAATGCATTGCAATCCAATCCAACTTTAAATTCGTCCTTCGCAACATTCAATAATTTGCCATCTAAACTGCAAACACAGGGATATGTAGTATATCAGTTTTTTGATAAGGAAAACAACACAACACCATACACCACAGGTAGTTATCTGGGAAAAAAGAAGATCCTAAATCTTGGGCTTGGTTGGATTCAACAAAATAAAACGAGTTGGATCAAGGATCAAATCACCAACGATACCTTATATAATGATATGCTCCTTTTGGGTGCTGATGTTTTCTTGGATTTACCGTTATCAAAAAAGAACAATGCAATAACCGCATATCTAGCCTATAACCATTTTCAATTGGGTAAAAATTACCTAAGAAATGTTGGTGTAATGAATCCGATACCAGCAGGGACTCCAAACAATACAGGAACCTTTAATGGAAATGGAAACGGTGTGCCGTTGGTAGGGACAGGGAAGACCATGTATGGTCAATTGGCGTATAAATTTAAAGATAACCTGCTTGGGGAGGAGGGTTCTTTGCAGGTGTATACCAGTGCACAGATTTCTAATTTCCAAGCATTAAAAGATCCAATGCTCATGCTCGAAGGTGGTTTGAATTGGATGATCCACGGAACGCACCAAAGTAAATTGTCTTTGGGTTATCAATCTAGACCTGTTTATACGTTAAATACCCTCAATCAATGGAAAGCAACATCTCGAAAAGGAATGCTAGTGTTACAATATCAAATTTCTTTTTAGTTAAGGTTTCGTTAAAAAAATCAAGCAATTAAATTATTACTTATCTTTGAATGGTGTTAAAATGTAAAATGACATATTGTTTTAAATGGTTTGCCGTCATTGCCTTTATGGTCAATTTGGCTGCGCCTTGGTTTGCAAGTGCTCATTTTACGATAATACCTCAATCCAATGAAACGAGTTTCAAGGATGAATTAGTTATTCACAGTTTTCTTCGCCATCAAGAATTTATCAATGATGTAGATTTTATGGATTTGGAAGAGGATTCCGAAGAAGAATTTGACGGTTACGATGATGAATCCATTCTGACCAATGAACGAGTGGTGCATGGATTTGTCTTTCGAAAACAATTTGTTGCTTACAACGAACAATCGTTTTTCCATTCTGATAAAATTTATTTAAAAAATAGAAATTTCCGCATATAGAAAAACTTGATTTTTTAATAGATCAAGTATTCATTTTTTATATGTACCTATGGAAAACACAAATGGGTTTCATTTGGATGATGTGATTCATCATTTAAAGGAATATTTACCAGTTCAAGCCCCATTAAAAGATTTCGTTCATCATAATACCCTTCATGCCTTTCAGTCTTTTGAATTCCATGAAGCTCTTTCTCATGCTTCCTCTATTTTTGGATATCGCGTTTATCTGTCTTTAAAGGAATACAGAAAATTGCATCAAAATGGCGCCATTACTGTTGAGGAGCTTAATCGTAGCATCGCAAATCGTAAAGGTTCGAATGCCATTGACCCGTGGAGGAAATTATTATTGGAAGAAGAGTTTGCAGATTATAAAATTCCTAGAATTGGATTTTTAAGATCGAAAATCATCGATTTTTCTCAAATCGATTTTGATGTATTGGTGCATCCTATTCTTTTTAGAATCATTGGTAGTTATTTGGATCAAGGAATCGCCACATGGAATTTTCCTGCTCAAGAGGAAGGACTACTTGCCTCGCTAAGGAAGATCGAAAACAATGGTTTAGCAAGTTTTTTTAATACCAAAAAAGCAAGATTACTGCTCTTCGACCATGAAACGACTATTCCTTCGCTTTTGGCATATTATTTTAAAAATAACACGGCATTATATCAGCAGTATTTATTTGATCAACAATTTGCGCATCCAGGATGGTCGGGTATGTTTTCTGTTTTAGAGGATCAACCCGTGGGTTTATTAGATCAACGCAAAACCGAATTAAAAGAAATCATCCAATTGGAATTGTTACTTGAATTGGATCAATTGTTTTTGAAATATGGAGAGGAATGGAAGGGTTTTGATTATGATTTTTCAAAATATGCTAAGGATTTGTTTCAAATAAATAAGTTAACTGTTGAAGATGAATTGTATCGAATTTGGCAGGAGGCGTATGAATGGACGTATTACCATTCTGTCCTTAATGGGATTTTGGATGGGAATCATGCATTTGTCGATCAAAGTAAACCCATTTTTCAAGCGCTTTTTTGTATAGATGATCGAGAATGTTCGATACGTCGTCATGTCGAGAATGCAAACCCTTTAGCCAAAACCTTTGGAACGGCTGGGTTTTTCAATGTAGCCTTTTATTTTCAGCCTTTTGGGGGTAAATTTTTCACGAAATCTTGTCCTGCTCCTCTGGATCCAAACTACTTGATTCAAGAAGTAGCATGTAAGTCTAAAATAAAGCAGGAAATTCATTTCCACAAGCGAACTAATTCCTTGTTATTAGGATGGATTTTAACCCATACTCTTGGAGTTTGGTCTGGTCTAAAATTAGCTTGGCATATCTTTTTTCCAGGGAAGACGAGTACGCAAGTTTCTTCGTTCAAGCACATGAATAAGGATGCCCAATTGACGATTAAGCACGAGGGGAATTTTACCGAAGATGGAAAACAAATCGGATTTACGGTATGGGAAATGGCTGATCGCTTAGAGGAACTTTTGAGCACAATCGGCTTGACCGAACAATTTGCACCTTTAATTTATTTCGTTGGACATGGATCTAGTTCTTTGAATAATACGCATTATGCAGGTTATGATTGTGGAGCGTGTTCAGGTCGCCCAGGTTCTGTAAATGCGCGGGTAATGGGGAGTATTGCTAACTATCGTG
>JALRIV010000120.1 GCA_023255275.1 Crocinitomicaceae bacterium
ATTGGCTCTGCTGAAAACTTACAGATCGTTTGCGGAGCGGCTAATGTTGCAGTTGGACAAAAAGGTTCTACAGTTGCTGGTATCGTGAAGAAATTTGAAGATGCTGGTGCTATGGCTTATACCATTGTAGTGGCTGCTAATGCATCAGATCCTGCTCCATTACAGTTCTATGCTCCAATGACAGGTGCTGCTATTGGTGAGTTTTTCCGTGATTCAGGAAGACCTGCATTGATTGTATTTGATGATTTATCTAAACAAGCTGTTGCTTACCGTGAGGTTTCGTTATTATTACGTCGTCCTCCAGGTCGTGAGGCTTACCCAGGTGATGTATTCTACTTACACTCTCGTTTGTTAGAAAGAGCTGCGAAAATCATTGCTGATGATAAAATTGCTGCACAAATGAACGATTTACCAGAGTCGATCAAAGGAATTGTAAAAGGCGGCGGTTCATTAACTGCTTTACCAATTATTGAAACTCAAGCGGGTGACGTTTCTGCTTATATTCCAACTAACGTAATTTCCATTACGGATGGTCAGATCTTCTTGGAAGGTGATTTATTTAACGCAGGTATCCGTCCGGCGATTAACGTAGGTATCTCTGTATCTCGTGTAGGAGGTAATGCACAAATCAAATCCATGAAGAAAGTTGCTGGTACCTTGAAATTAGATCAAGCTCAGTACCGTGAGTTGGAAGCGTTTGCAAAATTCGGTTCAGATTTAGATGCAGCAACGAAATCAGTATTGGATAAAGGTGCTCGTAACGTGGAGATCTTGAAACAACGTGAAGGTGATCCAATGTCTGTAGAAAAACAAATTGCGATTATTTATGTGGGAACTAAAGGATTAATTTCAAACGTTCCTGTGAATAAAGTTAAAGCGTTTGAAACAGAATACTTGAATTATTTAGAAGCTAAACATGCGGACGTATTGGTTGCATTGAAAGCTGGAAAATATACAGACGAAATCACAGATACTTTATCAAAAGTAGCTAAAGAAATCGCTGATAAATATTAATTAGAGAATTAGGAAGCAACGAAAGTTGCTTCCTAAAATTACAATAGGTATGCCAAGTTTAAAAGAAATACGAAATAGAATTACCTCTGTTGGATCAACGATGCAAATCACATCTGCGATGAAAATGGTATCTGCAGCCAAATTAAAAAAGGCGCAAGATGCAATTACGCAAATGAGACCTTATGCCGTTAAATTACAAGAGATATTAGGTAATTTGAGTGCTACTTTAGATTTATCGGAAAATGCTTTTTCTGATCAACGTGAAGTAAAAAATGTATTGATCATTGCTGTTACCTCAAACCGTGGTTTATGTGGTGGATTTAACAACAATATTTTAAAGCGTGTAAATGTTTTAGTGCACGAAGAATACAAAGGCATCAATACAAGTGTTTTGTGTTTGGGAAAGAAAATTAAAGATGCTTACAAAAGAACACCTCAATACTTTATTAATGACAATTTAGCGCCATTAGAGGATGTATTTTCAAATCTTAAATTTGAAAATACGGCTTTGATTGCTGAAGAGGTGATGCATTTGTTCCAAACTAAAGCCTTTGATAAAGTTGTTGTGGTGTACAATAAATTCATCAACGCGGCTTCTCAAGATGTAATTACAGAACAATTATTACCTATTGTTTCTGAGGTGAACGATAATGAGCAAAATGCGGGTGATTATATCTTTGAACCTAGCAAAGTAGAGATCGTGGAAGATTTAATTCCAAAATCACTAAAAATTCAATTGTTCAAAGCGTTATTAGACTCGAATGCTTCTGAGCATGGAGCGCGAATGACTGCTATGCATAAAGCAACAGACAATGCTAAAGAATTACAACGAAATTTAAAATTAAGCTACAACAAAGCGCGTCAAGCTGCAATTACGAATGAAATTTTAGAAATTGTAGGTGGTGCTGAAGCATTAAATAACTAACAATCTGTAGATTGATGAAAACCTCTAAGCAATTAGAGGTTTTTTTATGCCTTTTAAAATGCTATTCGTTTAATTTCATTATCTTTGCGCCATCTCTAGGGGTGCTTATCTTCGGATAGGCTGAGATTATACCCAATGAACCTGTCAAGATAATGCTTGCGTAGGGAGGAAATAATGAATAGTGTAAACCAAAGAGTTTACCCCTGATTCTTTATAATTAATTTTATAAATGAAAAGTTTAAAAAAGTGGCTTGTAGCGTTGTTGTTACCTGCTAGTGCGTTAGGTCAATTTGATTTCAACGGTAAAATTCAAGATTCCACGGGTCTTGGAATTGAGGCTGCTAAAGTCAATGTCAAATTCTATTACGTCGGTGATGTGACAGATGTAAATGGAAATTTTAAAATCTCCAATCTTAAAAAAGGAAAATACGAAATTTCGGTGGAGTGTTTTGGCTATGAATCCCAATCTTTTGCTTTAGTCATTGATCAATCTTCGGTGACCAAAAATTTCACGTTACACCCAAGTATCCTTTCTTTGGAGGAAGTTTCTGTCCGCGCGATTAGAGCTAATGAAGAAACGCCTACTACGTATAGTAATTTAACCAAAGAGGAACTTCAGAAAAATAATTTTGGTCAAGATTTACCTTATTTATTAGATGTTACGCCATCGACAGTTACCTCTTCCGATGCAGGAGCAGGTATCGGATATACCGGTGTCCGTATACGAGGGGTTGATCCAACACGGACAAACGTTACTTTAAACGGTATTCCGGTCAACGATGCTGAATCTCATGGGGTATATTATGTCAACATGCCAGATTTTGCATCATCGACAAACGGCGTTCAAATTCAAAGAGGGGTTGGAACATCTACCAATGGCGCTGCTGCTTTTGGAGCAAGTATCAATTTAAAAACAGATGTCATTTCTAAAAACGCTTATGGTTTAATCGATAATACGGTGGGTTCTTTCGGAACTATGCGCAATACGATTAAAGCTGGAACGGGGTTGATCAACAAACATTTTTCCATGGATGCTCGCCTTTCACGAATTGTTTCTGATGGTTATATTGATCGTGCCAGCTCGGATTTAAAGTCCTTCTTTATTTCAGCAGGATATGTCGGCGCTAAAACGGTGGTGAAATTCAATTTGTTTAGCGGTAAGGAGAAAACGTATCAATCTTGGCACGGAACACCGGAAAGTAGAATTAATGGCGATACAGCAGCTATGCATGCTTATGCCGTTCGAAATTATTTAAGTCAAGAGGAAACAGCAAACTTGTTAAATGCGGGTCGAACGTATAATTTCTATACTTACGGAAATCAAACCGATAACTATCAGCAAGATCACTACCAGTTGTTATTTACCCATTTGTTTTCTCCGAAATGGATCCTTAATCTTTCTGGCCATTACACGAGAGGTAGAGGATATTATGAGGAATATAAACAAGATCAAACTTTAGCAGATTATCAAATTGCCGATGTGATTTTACCAAATGATACCGTAAGTAATTCAGATCTTATCCGAAGACGATGGTTAGATAACCATTTTTATGGAGGAATCTTTTCTTTAGATTACAAGCAACAAGATCTTTCGCTGACGATAGGTGGAGGCGCTAACCAATACCTTGGAGGACATTTTGGAGAGGTGGTATGGTCACGTTTCGCTTCGAACAGCGAAGTAAATCACCGTTATTACGATAACGATGCAACTAAGACGGAAGCGAATGCTTATGTCAAAGGAAATTATACGATAGGAGCCTTTAATCTTTATGGAGATATCCAGGTACGATTCGTAGATTATCAATTTGTGGGACTTGAACAAGTTTTCGGAACAGTTCAAAATGTAGATCAACGCGTGAATTACACCTTTTTTAATCCAAAAGCAGGAATCACTTACCACCTCAACAAGCAACATCAATTTTACGCCTCTTATGCACAAGGAAATCGCGAACCTGTTCGGGATGACTTTACGCAAAGTACGCCAGCGTCAAGACCAAAGCACGAACAATTGCAAAATGTTGAAGTTGGCTATCAAATGAGACGCAAACGTCTTTTTGTGAACCTGAATTACTATTGGATGCATTACAAAAATCAATTGATTCTAACCGGAGAAATCAATGATGTGGGTTCTTACAATCGCGTAAATGTGGATCAAAGTTATCGAATGGGTGCTGAACTTTCGGCGGGTTATATGATTTTGAAACAATTAAGTGTTTCGGGTAACCTTACCTACAGTCAAAATAAAATTAATCGTTTTAATGAATATGTAGATGATTACGATAATGGTGGACAACAAGTGATAGAACATAAAAATACGGACATTGCTTTTTCTCCCAATTGGATTGGTGCTGCAGGTATTCAATACGAACCAAAAAAAGGCTTGGCCATTACTTGGACAACTAAATTTGTAGGCAAGCAGTACTTGGATAATACTTCTTCTTCAGATCGCACGATTAAAGCGTTTAATTACCATCATTTAATGGTTAGTTATGCCTTTAAATTAGGATTCATCCAAGAGGTGAAAATTGCGGGAACGGTTCAAAATATCTTCAATCAAATGTATTCAAGTAATGGATATACTTGGGGATACATTTATGGAGGACAGCGAGTGGTTGAGAATTTTTACTATCCGCAAGCTGGACGAAATTTTATGTTGCGATTAACTTTAGGTTTTTAATCGTTAGAAAATGAACTCATAAAAAAAAGGTACTGTGGAAACAGTACCTTTTTTTTTCTATATAACTATTTTATGGTTGAAGCAAGGTTCGCATATTCACTTTGCTGTCTATTTTTTGATACAAATCTTGAATCGCTACTCGCTCTTGCAACATGGTGTCACGATCTCGAATGGTCACGGTATTGTCTTCCAAGGTTTGATGATCGACCATCACGCAATATGGAGTTCCAATGGCGTCTTGTCTTCTGTATCTTTTCCCAGGTGAATCTTTCTCATCGTAAGTACAATTGAAATCAAATTTTAAATCATTTAAAATCGCTTGTGCTTTTTCAGGTAAACCATCTTTTTTCGTCAATGGCATGATGGCAACTTTATAAGGCGCTAAAGCAGCTGGTAAACTAAGAACAGCTCTCTCAGACCCGTCTTCCAAAGTTTCATTATTGTAGGCAGCACTTAAAATGGCTAAGAACATACGATCTAATCCAACTGAAGTCTCCACCACGTAGGGCACGTAGTTTTGATTTAATTCTGGATCAAAGTATTGTAATTTCTTCCCTGAGAATTGCTCGTGTTGTTTTAAATCAAAGTCAGTTCTGGAATGAATTCCCTCTAATTCTTTGAAGCCCATGGGGAAATTGAATTCAATGTCAGCCGCAGCATTGGCATAGTGCGCCAATTTAATATGGTCGTGGAATCGGTAATTTTCTTCTCCTAAACCAAGTGCTTTGTGCCATTTGATACGCGTTTCTTTCCAGTATTCGTACCATTTCATTTCT
>JALRIV010000121.1 GCA_023255275.1 Crocinitomicaceae bacterium
GTTAAGAAACGTAATTGCGACATCTAAAGATAAAGATGCAAAGACAGCATACATCGATACGTTAATTTCAGTTTATGATCGCGCGGAGAAGGCAGGTGCTTACGATCCAAAAAATGATTTAATTCGTGGGACGTATATCATTCAAAGCTCAAAACCGGATCGTTTAACAGCAGATTTGGTATTGCAACGAGGAATTAAAAATGATCCTGCTAATTTGAATGAAGCGTCAATAACTTACTATTATTTGAATCTTTATAACCTTTATGTGGAGGCTGTTGATGCAGAAAAACCAAACTATAAAAAACGTTTGATTTCTGAATATTTCGTTTTGTCGACAATTATTGCAGATACTTCCAATAAAGTTCCTGCGCAAACACAGGAAAATGTGAATACGTATTTCAACAGTGCGATTAAAAGTTGTTCAGACATCGTTCCAGAATTGAAAGGGTACATGAGTGAATTACCTCAGGATGTCGGATCTAAAAAGATTGCGGTCAATAATTTCATTTCCTTATTGGAATTGAAAGGTTGTACAGATAGCGATGAGTATGAGAAATTGATCGATATTTTGAATGAAATCGATCCAAGTGTTGACGGGAAATTAGCGAAAGCGAAATTAATGACGATTAAAAGAAGATACAGCGAAGCAATTTCGGCTTATAAAGATGCGAGGCAAATGACTTCTGATAATACCAAAAAAGAAGAAATCGATTATTTAATCGCAGAAACTTATTTTAGACAAGGTTCTTATAACTCAGCTTACTCAGCGGCCATGAATGTTTCTGGAAAATTCAAAGGAGAAGCGTTGAAAATGGCTGGTCAATGTGTTGCAGCAACGGCAAATAGTTGTGGTGCATCAACGGTTGATCGTAAATGTAATTATTACTATGCGGTTGAATTACTAGAAAGAGCTGCTTCGAATGGAGCAAGTGTAGGTTCTTTGATCGGTAAATACCGCGACAATTACCCATCTGACGGGGAATTGTTTGATAACGGTATGAAAAGAGGACAATCTGTTTCATTAAGTTGTTGGAATGTTTCGGTAACGTTAAAATAACTTGTCGAAAAAATCAAAATATCATTTTTTAAGAATTCCTATTGTATCTATTGCAATAGGGATTCTTTTTTTTGCCTGTGAAAATAAATTAGATACCATCCGCAAGGTAACTTATGATCCTAAGGCGCCCAATGAGGTCATCAAAGATTTTAAAATGTTTTACACCGATTCGGGTTTTGCAAAGATTGAAATTTATGCAGCTATTGCAGAAACTTATGCCAAGCCAGAGGCGGTTACTAAGTTTAAAGATGGAATAAAAGTAAATTTTTTTACGGACGAAGGGGTCATTAGTTCCGTTTTAACAGCAAAATACGGAGAGTACAATATGTCCAAAATGTTGGTTTTTGTGAAAGATTCGGTACGACTATTGAACCTAAATAGCAAGCAGCAATTGGAGACTGAACAATTGTTTTGGAACCAAAAAGACAGTAGTATTTATACTAAATCTAACGCCATCGTAAGATCTCCAAAAGGGGTGTTTTATGGAGAGGGGTTAAAAACACGACAAGATTTTTCAACCTATGAGTTCATCAAACCCTATGGGAATATGCAAATGGGTAATTAACTAAATTTAAAAGAATATGCATACGTATAACAAAATTATGACCTATTTCTGGTTGGTTATGGGAACATCCATGACACTTTATATTACCTATATGGGGTTTCAGGAAGGATTTAAAAAATGGGCATTTTACTACTTTTTTGCATTGAGTGCTTTTGTAGCTTTTTTCTTTAAAAAGTGGATGATCAAAAGAATGGAAAAACACAATGCCTTTTTAGAAAGTCAACGTAAAAATCAAAATAATTAAAATAAAAAAACCGTTCATCGAACGGTTTTTTTATGGGGTTAAAAATGCAATTTAGTCGATGATGTTAATTTCATCGATGCTATCGCCTTGTTTGATTGCATCTATCACTTCTAATCCTTCATAAACCTTACCGAAGCAAGTGTGGTTACCATCTAAATGCGCAGTGTTGTTTCTTGAGTGGCAAACAAAAAACTGAGAACCACCCGTGTTTCTTCCCGCGTGAGCCATAGATAATACACCGCGATCGTGGTATTGATTTCCTCCTTTTAACTCACAATCAATTTGGTATCCTGGTCCTCCTGTACCTGGCATTCCATTTGCTCCTTCACGGGTATTAGGACATCCTCCTTGAATGACAAAATCAGGTAAAACACGATGCCATTTTAATCCATTGTAATATCCTTGCTTTGCTAATTTGGCAAAATTTGCTACAGTATTGGGTGCGTCTTCCGAATACAAAGTTACTTTCATGGTACCTTTGTTTGTTTTAATAATTGCTTCCATTTTTTTGTCTTTTTATTTGCAAAGATAATTCCTTGTGCTTAATTTTCATCAAAATTTTCACATTGTATGCAATCCTTCCGATTTTCAAGAGAACAAACCCAACTTTTTAGTGATTTCCAACTTAATTTAGTACAACATCAGGAATATTATTTGAATTTTATTCAGCGATCTTTTTCCCTTAAAGGGTTTGAGCACCAAATCAAAGATAAACAACGTCAGTTTTCTGCATCCAATAGAACTTTATTGTTTGACCAATTGCAGGAACAATACCAATCGGTTTCCATTCATCCTCTGGTAAGAGAACATATGGAATCGCTATTAGATGCTAACACCTTTACGGTGACGACAGGACATCAGTTGTCCCTTTTTTCTGGACCGCTTTTTTTGATTTATAAAATTGTGGAAGTCATCAATATGGCCAAACAATTGAAGGAAGAATACCCAGAATATAATTTTGTCCCTGTTTTTTGGATGGCTTCTGAAGACCACGATTTTGAAGAAGTTAACCAAGTGCAGTTGTTTCAAAAGGAATTGAATTGGGAGACGGATCAAAAAGGAGCAGTTGGAAGATTTCATTTAGAAGGCTTTGATGAGATTAAACAAAAGGTACTCGCGTTTTTCGAAGGAAAAAAAGAAATGGAAGCATGGATTTCCTCCTTCGATGGTCAAACCTACGGTCAAGCTTTTTTTCATTTTATTCATCACTTGTTTCAAGAATACGGGCTAATTTGCTTGGATGGTGATCGAAAAGCCTTCAAAAAAGCATTTCTACCCTTGCTTGAAAAAGAAATTTCATCTGAGTTTTCATTTCAAGCCGTTCAGAAAACAAATGATCTACTTGAAAAAGAAGGGATTAAATTACAAGTCCATGCAAGAGAAGTAAATCTCTTTTATTTGGATGATCAGCTGAGATCAAGAATTATTCGTAGAGACGATGGCTTTTATATTGAAGGGTTAGGTTTGTATTCACAAGCGGCTTTATTGGACTTGATGAATGAACATCCCGAGCAGATTTCTCCCAATGTAATACTAAGACCCCTTTATCAGGAGTTTTTATTACCCAATCTTTGCTATGTGGGCGGATTAGGAGAAATTAATTATTGGTTACAACTAAAGGGAGTTTTTGATGAAGCTGGTGTCCTTTTTCCTATGATTAAACCAAGGACTTCCTTGTTGTATATTGATGAAATTACTTCTAAGAAAATCGAAGGACTTGAGTTACCACTTGAAGATCTTTTTTTAGACAAACATCAATTGATTAAAAAACACATCCAACAAAAAGAAAGCGAAGCGATTGATTTTACCGCAATGAATGAAGTAAAATCAAAATTGGGAGATCAAATAAAAAAAGAAATTGAACATTTTGCGCCTTCTCTCGCTGCATTTGGGGCATCGGAATGGGTGAAAATTGAAAAATCGATCGAAAATATTCAAGGTAAAATCTTTAAAACGCAAAAGGTAAAACACGAGAACGATGTCATGTCTATCGAACAAATGAAAGATCGTTTGTTTCCAGATGGAGGGTTCCAAGAACGGAAAATGAGTTTTTTAAGCATGTGTGGAAAGGGTGACTTACATGTAAAGTTGAATCAATTAATGAACGCGATTGATCCTTTTAGTTCTGATTTCATCCTATTAAAAGAAACACCTTCGGTAAAATAAAATAGCGAATATTTCGTTTCAAGCATTACTTTTGTCCCTATGCGATTATTATTGCTTTTTTTAATATTGGTCAACATAACTTCAGGTCTTGCTCAAGATATCAAGTTGTCTGGTGTTTGCGTAGATCAAAGAAATAATCCGATTGAAGGGGTTCATCGTTCGCGGATTTTTAAAGCAAGAGGAAAAATACCAGCAATATACAGATTCAAATGGTGTGTATTCATTTCGCCTGAACTATGGTGATACGCTATTGTTTAAATTTTTGGTGCAAGGCTATCAAGATTCTGCATGGGTAGTGGTAAAAACCAATCAAAACCAACGTTTACCGCGTATTAAATTTCCATTTCAACAAGAAAATGAAGTGAAGGTTGAAGTGAAAAAGGAAGATCCCTTTGAGATTTCTCCTCTAAAAATAAAGGATTTACAAACCATCCCTTTAGGAAGTGTAGAGCGTGCCATCATTTATACTACCCCTGCTACAAGTAACAACGAATTGACCAGTAATTATAATGTGCGTGGAGGAAGTTATGAAGAGAATTTGGTCTATGTTAATGGTTACAACATCTATAGGCCATTTTTAACCCGTTCAGGACAACAAGAAGGGATGAGTTTTGTGAACACCGCCTTAGTAGAAGATATTCAGTTTTCTGCAGGTGGATTTAATGCATCTTACGGAGATAAACTGAGTTCTGTATTAGATATCACTTATAAGACTCCGGTTAAAACAAGTGGTTCCGTGATGGCTTCTTTGTTAGGGGCTGAAGCAAGTATCTTGCAAGAAGTCAATCATCGATTCAATTACTTGGTAGGAGCAAGGTATCGAACCAATAAATACCTCTTGAATTCGTTGCCTACAAAAGGAAATTACAATCCTGTTTATTTGGATGCCCAAGTGTTGACGAATTTCGCTTTGACCGATCGACTTACTTGGGGATTGATAGGTCATTTTTCGTCAAATACTTACCAATTTGCGCCACAAACCCAAAAAACTGATTTTGGAACGGCCAATGAGGCTTATTCGTTCAATATTTATTTTGATGGTCAAGAACTAACTCGATTTCAAACCATGATGGGGGGAACATCCTTCAAATATAAACCTACGAAGTCATTGGATTTAGATTTTTATGCCACAGTTTTTAACACCAATGAACGTGAAACCTATGATATCCAAGGTCAATATTTCATCAATGAACTCGAAACTGATCCATCAAAAGAAACATATGGCGATTCCATTGCTGTATTGGGAATAGGAACTTTTTTAAATCACGCTCGAAATCAATTGAAAGCAACGATAGTAAACGTATACCACAAT
>JALRIV010000122.1 GCA_023255275.1 Crocinitomicaceae bacterium
CATGTTAGATTTTGCGGATGTAATCGCCTTGAATAAATTCGACAAAAGAGGGGCATTAGATGCTTTAAGAGATGTGCGTAAACAATACCAACGCAATCATAACCTTTGGGATGAAGAAGTAGATGCTATGCCCGTATACGGTACGATTGCATCGCAATTCAATGATCCAGGCATGAACTCGCTTTATAAAGTGATTATGGATAAAGTAGTTTCAAAAACTGGTGCACCTTTGCATTCCACTTTTGAAATCACCAAAGAAATGTCTGAAAAGATATTCGTGATTCCACCCGATCGTACCCGTTATTTATCAGAAATTTCTGAGAACAACCGTTCTTATGACCAATGGGTAAACCAACAAGTTGAAGTAGCCGACAAGTTATATGGTTTAACCAAATCCATTGAGTCAATTCAGGCGATGGAGATTGAAGATAAAGATCGATTAATTAAAGGTTTGACTGAAACACTTGAAAAGGAAAAGTTAAATTTTGATCCTAAAAATTGGGAACTTATTCAAAACTGGGAATCAAAAAAACAATTGTACAAGAATCCAACTTTTGAGTTTAAAGTACGCGATAAAATTTTAAAATTAGATACGCACTCAGAGTCACTTTCACACAGTCAAATTCCAAAAGTAGCTACCCCAAAATATAAAGGTTGGGGAGATATTTTACGGTGGGTTTTACAAGAGAATGTACCCGGAGAATTTCCGTACACATCTGGTTTATTTCCATTCAAGCGCGAAGGGGAGGATCCAACCCGCATGTTTGCAGGAGAAGGTGGGCCAGAAAGAACCAATAAACGTTTCCATTACGTTTCTTTAGGTATGCCAGCAAAACGCTTGTCTACTGCATTTGACTCGGTTACCCTTTACGGAAACGATCCGGATTTACGCCCAGACATCTATGGGAAAATTGGAAATTCAGGGGTGTCTATTTGTTGTTTGGATGATGCTAAAAAACTGTATTCCGGTTTTGATTTATCGCATCCAATGACTTCGGTATCCATGACAATTAATGGACCAGCTCCGATGTTACTTGGTTTCTTCATGAACGCTGCTATTGATCAAAATTGTGAAAAATACATCAAAGCCAACCAATTAGAGCAAGAAGTAACGGCAAAGATTGAGGCGATTTACAAGGCGAAAGGGGTTGAACGTCCACGTTACCAAGGTGAATTGCCTGAGGGTAATGACGGACTTGGATTAATGCTTTTAGGAGTAACGGGAGACCAAGTTTTAGATCAAGAAATCTATCAAAAAATAAAAGCAGAAACCTTAACACAAGTGAGAGGAACTGTTCAAGCAGATATATTGAAGGAGGATCAGGCACAAAATACGTGTATTTTCTCTACTGAATTCGCTCTTCGTTTGATGGGGGATGTACAAGAATATTTCATTCACAATGGGGTTCGAAATTTCTATTCGGTTTCCATTTCTGGTTATCATATCGCAGAAGCGGGAGCGAATCCAATCACCCAATTAGCATTTACCCTTGCAAATGGATTTACTTATGTAGAATATTATTTAAGTAGAGGAATGAGCATCAATGATTTTGGTCCTAATTTATCATTCTTCTTCTCCAATGGAATTGATCCTGAGTATGCGGTAATCGGTCGAGTTGCACGAAGAGTTTGGGCGAAAGCGTTGGCTAAAAAATACGCTGCTAACCCAAGAGCTCAAATGTTGAAATACCACATCCAAACCTCTGGACGTTCACTACACGCACAGGAAATTGATTTTAACGATATTCGCACCACACTTCAGGCTTTGTATGCGATTTACGACAATTGTAATTCCTTACATACCAATGCTTACGACGAAGCGATTACGACACCAACAGAGGAGTCTGTAAGACGTGCAATGGCCATTCAATTGATCATTAATCGGGAATTAGGATTGGCGAAGAATGAAAATCCATTACAAGGTTCTTTTATCATTGAAGAATTAACGGATTTAGTGGAAGAAGCAGTGTTATCTGAATTTGATCGAATTACAGAACGTGGCGGTGTTTTAGGAGCCATGGAAACCATGTATCAGCGTTCGAAAATACAAGAGGAATCGCTTTATTACGAGACCTTAAAACATACTGGAGAATTCCCAATTATTGGGGTAAATACATTCTTAAGTTCTAAAGGATCTCCAACAGTGCTTCCAAAAGAAGTGATTCGAGCAACAGAGGAGGAAAAACAATACCAAATTCAGATGCTTTCGAATTTACACTTATCGAATAAAGCGGCAACTGAAAATGGATTGAGAAAAATTCAAGAGGCTGCAATTAACAATAAAAACATCTTTGAGGAAATGATGGAAGTTTGTAAAACAGCATCTTTAGGCCAAATCACTTCATCACTTTTTGAAGTCGGAGGTCAGTATCGACGAAATATGTAATTATTCTAATTACCAAAAGGTTCTGAGTAATCAGAACCTTTTTTTTGTTATCCATTTGCCATTGAAATGTTTAACTTGGCAAGTTATTTGTAACTTTCTATTAAATTCATTGTATGAAATTATTCGTATTCATTGTATGTCAATTTACCGTATTACTCACATTTGCGCAATGTCCGGTTCTACCAAGCCCTAATGTTTATAAGGTGTTGGATCAAGGGGGTATTTTTTCTTTTAATCATGAATTAAAGATTGATAGTTCGGGTTTACCTAAAAAATCAAAACAGTTTCTTGAAAATTGGTTTGCGAAATTTGTTGGAATTCAAATTCATTTTACCCAACATAACGCCGACTTAGTGTTTTCAAAACTTCAAAATGTACCTCCTCATTATTATTCAATTAATGTCAATGATCAAATTAGAATCCAATACAGCTCAGAGGAAAGTTGTTTCTATGCCGTCAATTCATTGAGTCAATTGATTGTAAAAAATGAGGATGAATCTTATATTTTAAAATCATTTGTTAGTGATCTACCAAATTTTGAATGGCGTGGAATACACCTTGATGTAAGTCGACATTTTTTTACCACAACGGAATTGAAAAAAATGATCGATTTACTCGCTTTTTATAAGTTTAACAAATTTCATTTACACTTAACGGATGACCAAGGTTGGCGTATTGAAATTAAAAAATATCCCAAATTAACCAGCATAGGAGGGTTTCGTGATTCAACGGTAATTGGACATTACACTGATCAACCTCGGAAATATGAAGTGAAACGCTATGGAGGTTTTTATACCCAAAACGATTTAAAAGATTTGGTGCAGTATGCGCTCGATCGATACATCACCATTGTTCCTGAAATTGAAATGCCAGGTCATTCTAGAGCTTTGTTAGCAGCCTATCCGAATATGTCATGCCATTCAGAAGTGAAAAATGTACCCGGTTTGTGGGGGGTCTATGAGGAAGTTTTGTGCACCAAAAAAGGGACCTTAAAAATGATGAAGCATATTTTGGATGAGGTGATGGAAATTTTTCCTTCGAATTATATTCACATTGGTGGCGATGAAGTGATGAAAAATCAATGGAGAACCTGTTCCAAATGCCAAAAAACCATCAAGAAAAAGAACCTGAAAAATGAAGATGAACTGCAATCGTACTTTATTAACGAAATAGGGAAATACCTTCAAAAGAAGGGGAGAACGATGGTAGGCTGGGATGAAATCCTGGAAGGAGGTTTGCCAAAAAATGCAGTGGTGATGTCTTGGAGAGGTTTTCAAGGAGGAATTGAAGCCGTAAAAGCATCCCATCAAGTCGTGATGTCGCCGGGAGAGTTTTGTTACTTCGATCATTATCAAAGTAATTCGCCAAATGAACCAATCGCTATAGGTGGTTTTACAAGCTTGGAAAGGGTTTTTCAATTCAACCCGATTCCCGAAGGTTTGTCTGAACTTGAAAAAGGTTATATTTTGGGTGCTCAAGGAAATCTTTGGACGGAATACATGCCTGATTTTTCGCAAGTGGAGTATATGGCTTTTCCTAGGGCGATAGCGCTTGCTCAGGTGCTGTGGTCTAAAAATAAAGGTTCTTATCAGGATTTTGAAGGAATTTTAAAAAGTAAACACCTTCCTTTATTGGATCATTGGGGGGTGAATTATGCAAAAGCCTTGTATTATCCGCAAGTGAAGTTTACTCCTGCGCAAAATGGAATAAATATGAAAATTGATGCCCAAACTCCCCAAAGGTTTGATGTTTTTGTCAAATCAAATGAAGTATATGGTTCTATGAACAATGGAATGACTATGGTTGCTGGAGATACGCTGTATTTTGAACGGACCACGCTAGACAAGACCGTTGATTACCGCATATCAATTTCAAATGAAACGCTTAAAAATCCAATTGTTTATCATGTTAGAAATCATCCAGCTCTGAACTTTGAAGTTCAATTGATGACTAAACCCAATAAAAGATTTTCTGGTCAAAATGGATTTACACTTGTGGATGGAATTTATGGTAAACTCCCATGGAAAGGAAGCGATTGGTTAGGTTTTGATACGAATGATATTCGTTTGAGTGTCGATCTAAATGGAGGTAAAATGTTGAGTGGGTTTAAATTGGATTGTCTTTTAGATGCATCTTCTTGGATTCACTTGCCGCAGGAAATCGAAGTTTGGGGTATGAATCAGGATGGTTTGAATCGCATTTTAGTCATACCTTATACGCGCGAAAAAATTGACATCAATGGGAATTTTGAAACTTTAATTTTTCGGGTAAAAGGAAAAGATAAAATTGAAATGGGACAACCTGGCGAAGGAAAAATGCCATGGATTTTTATGGATGAGTTAGAATTGTATTTTAAAGACTAGATGTTGAAAGCAGAATTATGTGTGTCTACCCTAAAGGGAATTGAAGTTGCCAAGAAATTTCAATTGGATCGTATTGAGCTTTGTCAAGATCTCGAAAATGGTGGCTTGACACCGAGTTTAGGATTAATGCACACTGCGCTTGAAAATCATTTGGAAACCCATGTTTTGATAAGACCAAGGATAGGCGGTTTTGTATATACGGAAACTGAAAAGAAACTCATTTTAAGGGAAATTGAACATTGTACTGATTTAGGAGTGCAGGGAGTCGTTGTGGGCGCTTTGACTTCAGAGAATCGGATTGATTCACTGTTTGTACGTCAGATGAAGGAATGTGCAAAAAACATGGAAATTACCTTTCATCGCGCCTTTGATTTTAGCAATGATTGGAAAGAAGATTTGACCTTGTTAATAAATCTTGAATTTGATCGCATTCTTTTTTCCGGATTAGCGCATGATGTGGGGTCAGGCATGAAAAATTTTCAGATGGTGCGTGATTTTTGTCAACATCGCATACAATTAATGGCAGGTGGTGGCGTTCAT
>JALRIV010000123.1 GCA_023255275.1 Crocinitomicaceae bacterium
ATGGCAATGATTAAGTGGTACGTTTTTCCACATTCTACCCTAGAAACTGCCTCGAGAACTTTCGTGAAACCGTCATATTGTATATAAGTGGCACTACTATTATACGGTGCATCATTGCCGGTACCATTGTTTACATAATAGGCAGCGTTCGATGCAGGGGTTGAGTTTGCTGGATTTCCATCGTTCACATTATTGATGGCAACCGTTTGACCATTTGGTAATCTTGCGATATTTTGTAGTCCTGCTATACCTGGACCAGAGATAAAAAAGGCAAAAGCATCATTAAACTCTGTCCCAACAAATTCTCGGTACTCTTCGGAGCCAAATACATATTTGAAGCGAACGGTGTCCGAATAGGGTACAAAATCAAACTGAAGAATGGATGCATTAAAGGTTGGAGGATTTCCACTAATTTGTGCGGAAAGTAAACCATAACCTCCCGTTCCATTATCAATTCCAGCATTTTCTTGGTTGTTGGGTCCGTGTGGTCCGCTTCCGTTGTTGAAAATAGTTCCTGTCGTAATCACAACCCCTGAGGCAATTCCTAGATTAGTTCCACCAGCAGTAAAAGAACCTATTGCAGCAGGGCTTCCATTGTAGGTCACGTTGCTAACCGTTACACCAGGACCTAAAAGCGTATTTTGAACCAAATTTACAGGCGCGCCTGAAGTAGTCACTAGTTGGGAGAGTCCTTGCAAAGTGATTAAAAAGAATGCTATGGTTAAAAATCGCAACATTTATACTATAACGCTTGAAATCAAATAAAGTTGGGTCATACTTAAAATTAATACATTAGAGTTTAAAATGAATTAATTAACAAGTAATTAACGCAGATTTTTAACATTAATTATAATTTAAATATGAATTAAATATGAATTCCTTGCAGGGAGCATAAATTGTAGTACATTCCTTTCTTGGTAATTAACTCGGAATGGGTGCCTCTTTCAACGATTTCCCCTTTCGATAATACCAAGATTTCATCTGCATGGATGATGGTACTTAATCGATGGGCGATAATTAAAGAGGTTCGATCGTTCATTAATTTCTCCAATGATTCTTGTACTAATTTTTCGGATTCTGTATCTAAAGCTGAAGTGGCTTCGTCCAAAATTAAAATCGATGGATTTTTCAGAACGGCTCTGGCAATACTGATGCGTTGTTTTTGTCCACCTGAAAGTTTATTTCCTCGTTCTCCAATATTGGTATCGTAACCGTGCTCTAGATTTACAATGAACTGATGAGCATTCGCGATTCTAGCTGCTTTTTCAATGGCTTCATCACTGGCTTCGGGGGATCCAAAGGCGATATTTTCTTTGATGGTCGCATTAAATAAAATGGATTCTTGCGTTACAATTCCAATTTGCGCTCTTAAATCGTGGATTTTAAAATCTTTAATAGGTGTTCCATCCATGGTGATTTCACCCTCACTTACATCGTAAAAACGAGGCAATAAATCTGAAATGGTTGATTTACCGCTTCCACTTTCTCCAACCAAGGCAATTTTCTTTCCCTTTTTTAATTCAAAATAAATGTTTTTCAATACATATTCGTCTTTGTATTTAAAAGAGACATGGTTGTAAATGACCTCATGCTGAAATTGATGAATTTCTTTGGCGTTTTCTTTTTGCACAATGATTTCTTCAGCATCCAAAATGGCATTGATGCGATCTTGCGAAGCCTTCGATTTATTTAGATTTCCCATTGCCGTGGCAATGCCTTGAATTGGGCGTAACAATTGAGAAAAAACAATAATGAACCCAATAAAGGTTTTTCCATTCAAGGTGCTGGTAGCATCTCCGTTTAAAATCAATGTCCCTCCATACCATACAATGATGATCATCACCAACACACCTAGCGTTTCATTCAAGGGTGGGGATAAATCTCTTTTTCGAAATGCCTTTGTGATGAGTTGTTGGTGTCTTAAGTTTTGCTTTTTGAACGTAGCAATCATGGTAGGAATGGCATTAAACGCTTTGATGATGCGGATTCCAGTAATCCCTTCTTCAATGGTGGAAAATAGTACACCCATTTGCTCTTGTCCTTCTTTTGCCGTGCGCTTCAAACTTTTTCCAATCCGTGAAATAATGAAGGCGGAAACGGGTAATAATAAAAGGGAGAAGAAAGTCAACTGCGGACTCCAATAAATCAAAGCAATTAAATTGATCACAATGGCGAAAGGTTCTCTGAAAAATAATTCCAGCATCGCTACCACCGCAATTTCGATTTCGCCGACATCACTTTGCATTCGTGCCATTAAATCGCCTTTCTTTTCCTCGGTATAGAAGGATAAAGGTAAAATCATGGCTTTGTTAAAAATACTTTCACGCACGTCTCTCACTACCGCCATTCTCAACTGCGATTGATGCCAAATGGCACCATATCTAAAAATATTCTTCAGTAAAAAAGCAATAAAAACCGTCACCACTACAAATAACAGGGCTTCTTTGGGATCGTTTTGAACCATCGATTGCATGAAGTAATGATAGGATTGGGAGCAATATGTGAAAAATTCAGTAAATCCTCCTTCGTAAACAGGTTTGACTAGAGCAACTGCTTTTTCTTGGGAGTCTGGAAAAATAATTTGAAGAAATGGAATAAATAAAACCATCGATAACAAATTGAAAATCACAAACAGAATGTTGAATATGATGACCAAAATAGCTGTCATCTTGTATTTAAATGACAGGCGATAAATCTCTAAAATACTTTTCATGTTAGTACAAAGATATATTTTGTTTTCGTTATCTTGAATTCAAACAATACAATTCTTATTTTTGCAGGATGAGTTCAATTCGTCAAAATAAAATAGAAGCAGTTATTCAAGAAGAATTATCGGTTTATTTTCAACGCCATTCCAGTGAGGTTTGTCTAGGTTCGATGGTGAGTGTAACCGTAGTGCGCATCACCTCTGATTTATCCTTAGCGCGATGCTATTTGAGTATTTTTGCAGGACCAGAGAAGGAGGTAGTGTTGAAATCTATTAAAGAGCACGCTTCCAAAATCAGAGGAGAGGTAGGTAAACGAATTAAAAATATGCGTAAAATTCCAGATTTTGCTTTTTTTATCGACGATTCCATCGAGTACGCTGCTACCATTGATCAATTATTGAAAAAATAGTGCCCAACGTTTCTTTTTATATTGCTAGGAGGTACCTTTCTTCTAAAAAGAAAAAAATGTAATTCATTGGATTACTCGAATTTCAGTGGTTGGTATCGCGGTGATTACCATGTCGATGGTGATTTTACTGTCTGCTTTTAATGGCATTGAATCCGTTATTGAAAAGCTTTACACCGAGTTTGATGCACCGATTACCATTCGACCGGAATCGGGTAAAACCTTTATCGATCATGACAGCTTACGCGAAAAAATCAAGTCCGTAAAAGGGGTAGACCTTGTTTCTGCTGCGTTGGAGGAATTGGTTGTCCTGCGCAAAGGCAAAGTCTGGGTCAATGGCAATTTAATTGGGGTTGAGGATGATTTTATCACGATGTCCAATTTGAAACAGCATGCCCTAGATAATGACCCTGTTTTAGTGGATGGGAATGGATATTATGGGATGTTTGGAGCTGGTTTGGTGGAGAAGCTGGATGCTTACGTTTACGAAGATCCTCCGTTTGAGCAAATTTTAATGTATGTACCGAAGCGAAACATGCGTATGCGTTTAGGGAGTAATCCTTTCTACAGTTCCCGAATTTCTTTGCGTTCACGGTTGAATTATAATAAAGAAATTAATCAATCCATGGCTTTAGTACCGCTCGAGTTTGCTCAAAATTTGTTGCGCTACGATCAAGAAATCAATGCTTATTATGTGTCGGTAAAAAAGCATTTGGACCAAATGTCGGTAAAAACGCAATTACAAGAAAAACTAGGGGCAACATTTATCGTCAAAACCAACCGAGAAAAGAATGAAATTATTTTTAAAACCAGTAAAACGGAGAAAGCGATTGTGTTAGTCATTCTTTTATTCATCTTTATTTTGGCTGCCTTCAATTTAATAGCTTCCCTTACCATGTTGTTTTCGGAAAAGTCGAACGATATACAAACTTTGAAAGCCTTGGGTTTTGATCAAAAAGGTGTTTTCAATATTTTCTTTTACGAAGGGTTATTGATTGCTTTTAAAGGAATTATCGTGGGATTCGTGTTGGGGTATTTGATTTGTTTTCTTCAGATGAAATTTCATTTTTTAACGGCTTTAAATATCAATGGAGCGCCTTTTCCGGTGAGGTTTTTGTGGGCTGACTTTTTCAAAATTGGGCTGAGTGTATCCCTGTTAAGTTTGGCGTTTTCTTATTTTCCTGTCCGTTTTTTAGTGAAGAAGAATTTTTAAAACACAAGTTTTTAACATTTGATGCAAAAAAATGTGTAAAAAAATAACTTATTTCCATTGAATTCTTTTAAAACTTAAAATAATTACACTATCTTTGCGCCCAAATTCAGAATTAATTCAAAAAGGCAGGCACATGTCGAATATTAAAGGAAAAATTTCACAGGTAATTGGTCCTGTAGTAGATGTAAGCTTCGAAAAAGGAGTTGCTCTTCCAAACATTTACGATGCATTGGAAGTAAGAAAATCAGATGGTTCTAGAGTCGTTTTAGAGGTGCAATCTCACGTAGGTGAAAATGCAGTAAGAACGGTTTCGATGGATTCAACGGATGGTTTTATGAGAGGAATGGATGTACTTGCTACAGGTGATTCTATCAAAATGCCAATCGGTGATAAAATCAAAGGACGTTTGTTTAACGTAGTTGGAGAAGCGATCGATGGGATCAACGTAGTGGACAATTCAGATGGTTTAGGAATTCATCGTGAAGCTCCTAAATTTGATCAGTTATCTACCGCAACAGAAGTGTTGTTCACAGGTATCAAAGTAATTGACTTAATTGAGCCTTATGCGAAAGGAGGTAAAATTGGTTTATTTGGTGGTGCTGGTGTAGGTAAAACGGTATTGATCCAGGAATTAATTAACAACATTGCGAAAGGACACGGAGGTTTATCTGTATTCGCAGGTGTTGGTGAGCGTACTCGTGAAGGGAACGACTTACTGCGTGAGATGTTAGAGTCTGGTATTATTAAATACGGTGATGCTTTTATGCATTCTATGGAAGAAGGCGGTTGGGATTTGAAGAAAGTAGATAAAAAAGCTCTAAAAGAATCAAAGGCCACTTTTGTATTTGGTCAAATGAATGAACCTCCTGGAGCGCGTGCACGCGTAGCTCTCTCAGGACTT
>JALRIV010000124.1 GCA_023255275.1 Crocinitomicaceae bacterium
GGCTGGATTTACCATAGTCAAATACACTAAGAAATAAAGCATATATGTATTTATGAAATTATGTATCGCCGAAAAACCAAGTGTAGCTAAAGATATCGCAGAAGTCATTGGTGCTAAACAACGCAACGATGGCTATTGGGAAGGAAATGGTTATCGCGTTACATGGACTTTCGGACATCTCTGCACGCTGAAAGAGCCACACGATTACGATGAAAATTGGAAGTGGTGGAACCTTAATACGTTGCCCATTATTCCCAAACAATTTGGGGTTAAGGTTATGGAGGATGCAGGTGTTCAAAAGCAATTTCACATCATTTCCCGATTGGTTCAAGAGTGTGAAGAGGTCATCAACTGCGGGGATGCTGGACAAGAAGGAGAATTAATTCAACGTTGGGTTTTGTTAAAAGCAAAATGCAAAGTCCCCATTAAACGCCTTTGGATTTCATCCCTAACTACAGAATCCATTGAAGAAGGATTTAAAACCTTGAAAGATGGACAATTGTACGATCGATTATACCAAGCTGGGAGTGCACGAGCCATTGGAGATTGGTTGTTAGGGATCAATGCTACTCGATTGTTTACGAAGCGTTTCGGGCAAGGCAAAGCTACGTTGTCCATTGGTCGCGTGCAAACACCTACTTTAGCGATGATTGTGCAGCGACAAAAAGAAATAGATGCCTTTCGTTCTGAAGATTATTGGGAATTAAAAACCCTTTACCGCGAAACCGAATTTTTATGCCAAATTGATCGTTTAAAATCGGAGGACAAGGCGCAAAAAGGTCTCGCATACTTGCAGCAAAGTCCCTTTGAAGTGACCTCTTTCGAACAAAAAGAAGGAAAAGAAGGTAACCCACGCCTTTTTGACTTAACAGCCTTACAGGTTGAGGCGAATAAAAAATTGGGTTTTTCGGCGGATGAAACCTTGAAATTGATTCAAAACCTTTATGAGAAGAAATTGGTAACTTATCCGAGGGTAGATACTACCTACCTTTCAGAGGATATTTACCCCAAAATTCCTGGAATCTTAAAAGGAATGACCTATTACAGTCGATTTACGGAATTTTTATTGAGTAAACCCATTCCCAAATCGAAGCAAGTTTTCGATAATAAAAAAGTGACGGATCACCACGCAATAATTCCAACGGGAATTTCACCCAGTGGTATCAACCCAGCTGAACACCAAATCTATGATTTAATTGCAAGGCGCTTTATTTCGGTGTTTTATCCTGAATGTATTGTATCGAATACAACTGTACTTGGTAAAGTCAATCAATTGGAATTCAAAGCCACTGGAAAACAAATTTTGAGTCCAGGTTGGCGTGTAATTTATGATGAAAACAAGAAGGAACAAAGCGAAGAGGAACGCATCATGCCAACCTTTGTAGAAGGAGAAAGCGGTCCGCACGAACCTTTTGTTCACCAAGGAAAAACTTCGCCACCAAAACCGCATACAGAAGCCACGCTTTTAAGAGCCATGGAAACGGCAGGAAAACAAGTGGAAGACGAAGAAATGCGCGAGTTACTAAAGGATAACGGTATTGGACGACCATCCACGCGGGCAAACATCATTGAAACCTTATTTCGAAGAAAATACATTGCCAAACAGCGAAAAAACATTGTAGCCACCCAAACGGGCATCGACCTAATAGACACCATTGAGAATGAACTCTTAAAAAGTGCTGAGTTAACCGGAGAATGGGAACGAAAACTGCGCTTGATTGAAAAGGGCGAATACGAATTGGAAGTATTCAAGAGTGAATTGATCAAAATGGTCAGTGATTTGTGCGATGAGGTGAAATACAATAGCAAACGCGTAATTCAAATCGTGGAAGAAGTTCCCGTTGAAGAAAAACCTAAGCCAATGCGAACGCCTAAAGAAAAGGTCGACTTGGAATCTTTGCATTGTCCGAAATGCAAAACTGAAAAACTCATGCGCGGAAAATCGGCTATCGGATGTAGTAATTTCAAAGTATGCGGGTTTAAAATTCCATTTGAAATACTAGGCAAAAAAATTACGGAGGCTCAAATGATCACTTTGCTTGAAAAAGGAAAGACCCCTAAAATCAAAGGATTTACCATCGCTGGATCTACGGACAAAAAGGACGGTAAGTTGGTGTTTACGCGTGATTTTAATATTTCCTTGGAGTAATTTACTTTTTCTGTTTGTTCCAACTTAAGAAAAAGAAGGCGAGCATTCCAATCAAAAAGAAAATGACAAATTTATCGATCAAGGATTGCAATTTCAAACCATTTTCAACGATTTCATTTTTCGACGAAAGGTCTAAGCCGAATTTGATCTCAAGACTGGCGATGATCCAAAAAACGACTACACCCGTCAACAACAAGATAAAAACGACCAGTTTGATGAGGCTGATTTTCATGATTTATGGCGAATGCGTTTGTATAGTTTGATACCCATCATCAGGCCAATCGCTACTGCAAAGAAGCCAACCGTTCCTTTGATCCAATTCAAATTGTCTTTCATGACCACCAAGAAAACGATCGCTACTAGTGCGAGGGTAGCCACCTCATTCCAAATTCGGAGTTGATTGGAAGTCCATCGATACGTGCCTCTTTTTAGTGCAAACAACAACCGCTGACTGATGAAATGATAGATCAACAAAACACCTACAAAGGCTAATTTTAGATGCATCCAACCTTGTTGAAGATAGCTCGGAAAAAGTACGAGCATCCAAATCCCAAAGATGAGGGTTAAAACCATCGCTGGAGTCGTGATGATCCACCACAATTTTTTCTCCATGATTTCAAATTGATCACTTAGGATGCTGCGTTTGGGCTCCTCAAATGCTTGAGCTTCTGTATGGTAGATGAATAAACGGATGATGTAAAATAAGCCTGCAAACCAGGAAACTACAAAAATGATATGTAAGGCTTTCACCACGCTAAAATCCATGAGGTAAAGATAGAGAAGATTCTTAAGAATCAAGGAAATTGCCTTTCAAATTTTTAATTCTCAGCATATTCTTAGTATCTTTGCGCCGATTTATATATTTATCATGAGCTTTATAGAACTTTCTGATCAAGAGATTCAACGAAGAGAAACGTTGAACAAATTGCGCGATTTAGGCATCGAACCTTTTCCAGCTGCTTTGTACCCGGTAACCGATTATTCGTCCGATATTAAAGCACAGTTTGAGGAAGGTAAACAGGTTTGTTTGGCAGGTCGCTTAATGAGTCAACGCGTCATGGGTAAAGCCTCATTTGCAGAAATTCTTGACAGTAAAGGTAGAATCCAAGTATATTTTAATCGCGATGAAATTTGTCCCGGAGAGGACAAAACCCTTTACAACGAGGTCTTCAAAAAATTGTTAGACTTGGGTGATTTTATTGGAATTAAAGGAGAAGTTTTTAAAACACAAGTGGGCGAAACATCTGTTCACGTGAAGGAGTTTACCTTATTAAGTAAATCCTTAAAGCCGCTTCCATTGCCAAAAACAGATGCGGAAGGGAAGGTACACGATGCCTTTACAGACCCTGAAATGCGTTATCGTCAGCGTTATGTCGACTTAGTGGTGAACGCTCACGTGAAAGAAACTTTTGTGAAGCGCTCTAAAACCATGCAATCGATGCGTAATTTCTTTAATGCGCAAGGTTATTTAGAAGTGGAAACACCCATATTACAGCCCATTCCAGGTGGAGCAGCGGCAAGACCTTTCATTACCCATCACAATGCGTTAGATATGCCTTTGTATTTGCGAATCGCCAATGAGTTGTATTTGAAGCGATTGATCGTTGGAGGTTTTGATGGTGTATATGAATTTGCCAAAGATTTCCGTAACGAAGGAATGGATCGCACGCATAATCCTGAATTTACCGTGATGGAAATTTACGTGGCTTACAAAGATTATCATTGGATGATGGATTTCACCGAAAAGATGATTGAAACGGTTGCTATGGAGGTTTGTGGTACGACAGAAATTCAAGTAGGAGCGAATAAAATTTCCTTGAAAGCCCCTTTCAAAAGGGTAACCATGCGCGATGCTATCTTAGAGTTTACAGGATTTGATATCCATGGAAAATCAGAAGATGAATTAAGAGCGGCTTGTCAAGCAAACGGAATTGAAACCGACCCTTCGATGGGGAAAGGAAAATTAATCGATGAATTATTTGGGGAAAAATGTGAGGGGAATTACATTCAGCCGACTTTCATTACCGATTATCCACTCGAAATGTCACCACTTTGTAAAAGACATCGCGAAAACCCTGAATTGACCGAGCGTTTTGAATTGATGATTAACGGAAAGGAGGTAGCCAATGCCTATTCTGAGTTAAATGACCCAATTGATCAGCGCGAGCGTTTCGAAGAACAAATGAAATTGTCAGAAAAGGGCGATGATGAGGCGATGTTCATTGACCAAGATTTCTTAAGAGCCTTAGAGTATGGAATGCCACCAACCTCTGGAATGGGAATTGGAATCGATCGTTTAGTGATGTTATTAACCAATAATGCTTCCATACAAGAGGTGTTGTTCTTCCCTCAAATGAGACCAGAAGTCATGCAAACGAAAGTAGATTTAAATGAAAATGAACAAACCATCTACGATCTATTGAAAAAGGAGCAAAAAATGGAATTGTTGGTGTTGAAAGAACAGGCCAATTTAAGCAATAAACAATGGGATGTTTCCATCAAAAACTTAACCAAACTAGGTTTGGCAAAAGTGTCAAAAGAAGGGGAACTTCTTTTGGTAGAATGTTTAAAGTAAGTATTTATATAGTACAAGAAAGCCGAATAATTCATTCGGCTTTTTTTATTCAATGATTAAATACGTGCCAATCGACACATTGATTGCACTGTAGTGTTTAAAATCTAATTCACTGGAATGATTTGTAGCGTAATTGTAAGTACTTTCAATAAAGAAATTAAAATCGCCGTCATCATCTAAACGCAAGGCCGCACCAATTTTGGGTTGCATTAAAAAACCGGTAGAATGTTCCTTGCGTTGATAGGAACTGAAATAGATTTTATTGGCTAGGTAATTTAGTCCAATTCCCATTCCGACATAAGGTTTCACGATCGCATTCCAATCTTGTAAGAAAGTATAGCCCAAGCTCAACACCATAGGCACTTGGTAGCGGTATTTATGCAATTCCGTAGTGACGGCGCCTCCTTCAAAATAATAGGTGTTTCGGTCCTCATGTTGGTAATAGC
>JALRIV010000125.1 GCA_023255275.1 Crocinitomicaceae bacterium
AACCCTGAATTGGTGAACAGTGATCCGTATGGCGAAGGTTGGATGATTAAAATTAAGTTATCAGATCCTAGTGAATTAGACCATTTATTAGATGCTGCAGCTTATTCGGCTTTAATTGGCTAAAAAATGAACGTTTTGGTACATCATTTGTACTGAAAATTGTATATTTACATTATTAATGCACTCATTATGGAATTAAAAAAGACAGAAGAAGCTAACATTGATCGTTTAAGAATGCCTATTATTTTAATGGGTTTATTATTTACGGGAAGTTTAGTACTTGCTTCATTTTCTTATTCTTCGGCAACTGAAAGAGAAGGATTATCAAAAGGTAATGCGCGTACGGCTAAGAAAACATTTGTTCAAGAAGTAAAGAAAGAGGAAGATACGCCACCACCACCACAAAACCAAGTGGAGGCTCCACCTCCCGTTCAAGAGGAAATTGTAATTGAAGAAAATACCGAAGAAATTCCTGTAGCTGTTGTTGAGGTTGTTCCTGAGGTAGTCATTAAAGAAGAAACCGTTGTAGTTGAGGAAGAAATTATTGACTTCCCAGACGTTGAAGCAACTTTCCCTGGAGGAGCAGCAGCGCTTCAAAAATGGATTGCAGATAACGTACAATACCCACAAACGGCTATTGAATTAAACGAACAAGGTAAGGTATATTTATCGTTCGTTGTAGAGCCAGATGGAAGTATTTCGAATATCGTTGTAGAAAGAGGGGTTAGTACTGATTTAGATCGTGAAGCAAAAAGACTTGCTAGATCGATGCCAAATTGGACTCCAGGTGAAGCGAAAGGTAAAAAATCAAGAACGCGTTGTCGTTTACCAATTAACTTTGCATTGAGCAATTAATCAAACATGAGAAAGATAAAAATCCTCCTAAATGGAGGATTTTTTTTACCATAACTTTTCTTGTATTTTTTGCATTTGACTTGCAATATGCTTAATTAATTTCTGATGTCCTTTCAGCAATTGATACCATCTTACTTGTCCTGCCAAGAATTTCCACTTACGTACATTGGAATAAGCCAATAAGCCTGTAACAACCATAAACGACCAATACATCAATTGGTATTCGATCGTTAATGGGACAACTCGATTCAGCAACATGGTAAAACCGAAATAATTCAAGGGGTATAAAATGAAACCAAGCAGGACACCCAAGGCAGCATGGTATTCCACCTCTTTCACTTTTTTCATTAAAATAAAATCCGTTAATAAGTAAGGGATGATATTTTGAACAAATCCAAGAAAAACTAATGGAAATAATACAACCTGCATCAACACACCAAAAATCAGTTTATCTCTCACCACCTTGTAGTAATCACTTTTTCGAACAATCGCATAAGGCAAATTCAATTTATGCAATTTCCATATCAATGATTTCGTTTCTGTCATGATTTCATCTAACAAGTAGGGTTTCGTTACACTCATTTCATCCAATTTGACCTGTAAATCTTGATACATCTTTGCTTTGGAACTCACTGTTTTAAATTGAAAATAGCTGCGCTCCCATAATAAGTTCACCAACAATTCAATATCTTTTTCTTGACTAATACTATTGGTTGGGGTTGGGATAACTTGTTCTAACTTTTCTTTAATCAATTGGCTTAAAGCACGGTGCTGATTCGATTGTTGTTCATCGTATTGAACCGGGATGGGTGCACCCACATGAATTAAAACCTGACTTCTAAAGTGCTCTGGATCTGAATAAAAAATACCAATAGGAATGATATTCAAATGTAAGGCATTATTATTACGTTTTTGGGCTCCTAATGCGATCCTAGCCGCACCAGATTTGATTTCCCTAAGTCTTCGCTCTTGAAAACTACTTCCCTCAGGAAAAATCGCCAGTACCCCACCCTTTTCCATTAACTCGTAACACGCTTCGAAGCTATCGCTATTGGAAACCCCTTTGGTTTTGGAATCGTTGCTTCGATTTACAGGAATCATAAACAGTTTTCCCAACAGCCATTTTTTAAATGGAGAAGAGAAAAAGGTAGCCTTAGCCATGAAATAAACTGGACGTTTTGAAACATACCCCACCATCCATGCATCCATCAAGGTGTTTGGGTGGTTTGCCACTAAAATAGTGGGCCCATCGTGATCCAAATGATGTTTATTCAGTAATTTTATTTCTTTGTAAAATAACCTTATTCCAAAACGAATAATTACTTTTAAAAATCGATACAGCATAGACCTTGTATATTTAAGTCTAAGATACTATTTTTAATGAAAAAACAACATGTTTAATCACCCTATCGCATATTTAAACACCAACGACGGATCAGGAATTTTAGCCTTTGGTGAAGGGGAAATATTAGTGGGTCATGAAGATGATGATTTAAAACTTATAGATGAGTTTATCCAATCCAATCAGGGAAAACACATCTTCTCCTTTCTAAGTTATGACTTGAAAAATAATTTTTATGATTTAACGAGTTCGCATCCAGATCATATTCAACTTCCGCACTTTTTCTTTTGGGCTCCCAAATATGTGGTCAATATGAAATTTGAACACTTGGAATTCTTACAAGGTGATAAGAACTCAGAAAGTTTAGAATTCATTTCCTATTTTTTAGAGGAAGAAACCGATCAAAATTTTCACCATTACCCCTTTAACTTTAAACCCAGAATTTCGAAAGAAGTATACCTTGAAAAGGTAAAAGGGTTGAAAGAAGAAATTCAAAAAGGAAATATTTATGAAGTCAATTTTTGCCAAGAATTTTATGCAGAAAACGTAGATATCAAATATCCATTCGACACCTATTTCAAGCTCAATCAAATTACCAAAGCCCCTTTCTCTTCTTTTATTCAATTTAAAGATTGGATGATATTTTGCGGAAGTCCTGAACGATTCATGAAAAAGGAAGGTCGAAAATTAGTTTCACAACCCATAAAAGGCACAATTCGACGAGGAAAAGATGAACATGAAGATTTTGATTTAAAACATCAATTGGAGAATGACCCCAAGGAAAGAAGTGAAAACACCATGATCGTAGACTTGACCCGTAACGACCTTTCCAAAATTGCTAAAAAAGATACGGTTCAGGTGGATGAATTATGCGCCATTTATACGTTTGAAACGGTACATCAAATGATTTCCAGTATCAGTTGTGAGCTTGATGAAAACGTTTCATTTAGTGAAATCTTAAAAGCAACATTTCCAATGGGATCTATGACAGGTGCCCCCAAATTAAGGGCTATGGAATTGATTGAACAATACGAAGATTTTAAAAGAGGATTGTATTCCGGATCCATTGGATACATCAAACCGAATGGAAATTTTGACTTCAATGTCGTCATTCGATCCCTATTGTATAATCGCTCTAAGCGTTATCTTTCCTGTGCAGTTGGAGGAGCCATTACCGATCTCTCTGATCCAGAAAAGGAATACGAAGAATGTTTAGTTAAAATCGGGAAAATTATCGATGGAATGCAATAAGGATATTGAAGAAGCCATTTCAAATTTGGTTGAAAAATTCCCCCAACATACTTTTTTTATTGGTGTTAGTGGCGGAGTAGATTCCATGGTCTTATTGCATGCGGTAAATCGTATGAAGTTACCCCTAGAAGTCATGCACGTCAATTACCAACTCAGAGGGAAGGAAAGTCATGCCGACGAACACTTAGTAGAAAGGTATTGCCAAAAATACCATATCCCTTTTCATGTGCATCGTGTTCCAAAGGATCATTTTAATCGTAAAGGAATCAATTTACAGGAAGAAGCTAGACATATCCGCTACGATTTTTTCAAAGCTTGCATGGCTAAAAATCCAAGTGCCAAACTACTGTTAGCGCATCATTGGGACGATCAAGTCGAAACTTTTTATTTGAACCTCGCACGAAAATCAGGAATACTCGGACTTTCCTGTATGCAACAGTTTGGTCATGATAAGCAACGACCGTTTTTAACGATTACCAAGCGGGACTTATATGTATACGCGAAAGCACATCAAATACCTTTTCGAGAGGATCAATCCAATCAAAAAAACGATTACCAACGAAACATGCTTCGCAATTTAATTCTTCCGGAATTAAGGAGAAATTTACCTCATCTTGATGCATCGATCAAAACGTTAATTGATCATTTTCAAGCAGAGCGAAAAGAGATTGAATCGATGGTAAATCCCTTTTTACAAAAAATCGAAAAAAGAGGTGTTTTAGCATTGAACTTTTTTGATCAACCTATTGATTTTCAATTCGTATTATTAAATTTATTGAATATTCCTTCCAAATATCAAACTGCCTTTTCAAAATTACCTGAAATTCAAGTAGGAGGATGTATTGAATTATCCCATCATCAATATTTAAGGATTTGGCGGGATCGAACGAATTGCTTTTTTGAAAAACGTGACGAACCTACCCCTAATTTTCAAATTGAAATGGAAAGGGTTACCACACTTCCAAGTACCTACCATAAAACTGAACTATACTTGGATTTAGAAAAGATCAAGGGACAATTAATTTGTCGAAAACCCCAAAAAGGAGATCGCATTTATCCCATTGGAATAAATGGAAGTCAACTGATTTCAGACGTTATTAAAGATGCTAAAATCGATATCCCTCAAAAAAAGGAAGTTCTTCTTCTAGTAGATGATGAAAGTATCATCAGTTGTATGGGTTTGAAAGTAGATCGAAGAAAACTAGCCACCACCTCTACCCAACATATCATTAAGGTAACCCTTAAACCGAGATAAAATTTTAGGTCAATTACTCAACTATTAACATCTGTTAACATATTGAATTTCAAGTAAATAATTTTTAACTCCGAAAAATTATTCTTCATCGGTTGCGCATAGCAATTTGTCGAAAAGTTTTTTTTAGGCGAAATAACCGTTCTAAATTTGCTCAAAAAATATAACCTATGAAATTATTTATTTTATCTACCCTTTTACTTTTAACAAATCTATCTAATCATGTTTATGCGGCTTGTACCTATACTGCAAAACAAAATGGAGATTGGTACGACCCCAATACTTGGATGAAATCGGGTTGTAATGAGACTGCTTCTTCGATACCCACTCATAATGCGGTGGTCATTATTCCCATTTCAAAAACGGTAACCATCAATTCGAATTCAAATATTCCATTAACCAACACCTATATTTACATCAACGGGAACT
>JALRIV010000126.1 GCA_023255275.1 Crocinitomicaceae bacterium
CATGGAAGGGCCATCGCTCAAAGGATAAAAGGTACTCCGGGGATAACAGGCTGATCACTCCCAAGAGCTCACATCGACGGAGTGGTTTGGCACCTCGATGTCGGCTCGTCACATCCTGGGGCTGGAGAAGGTCCCAAGGGTTGGGCTGTTCGCCCATTAAAGTGGCACGCGAGCTGGGTTCAGAACGTCGTGAGACAGTTCGGTCCCTATCTGTTGTGGGCGTTAGTTATTTGAGAGGACCTGCCTCTAGTACGAGAGGACCGGGGTGGACGAACCTCTGGTGTACCTGTTGTGGCGCCAGCTGCATCGCAGGGTAGCTATGTTCGGATGAGATAAGCGCTGAAAGCATCTAAGCACGAAACTCACCTCAAGATGAGATAACTTTTAAGGGCCGTGGAAGACTACCACGTTGATAGGCTACAGGTGTAAAGACAGTAATGTCACAGCCGAGTAGTACTAATTACCCGTAGACTTATAGTCCTTTCTTCAACATTTTTTACTGCTTCAGTCATCCGATATTTCAATTTAAGACATTATAACTCATGTTACTTAGTAACCGAGTTGAAAGTTTTAGGTGTTTATAGCATCATGGTCCACCTCTTCCCATTCCGAACAGAGAAGTTAAGCCTGATTGCGCTGATGGTACTGCCCTTTTGAGGGTGGGAGAGTAAGTCGACGCCGCTTTTTAAACCCTGACATGCCCAGCATCGTCAGGGTTTTTTGTTTATAGCTATTTTAAGTATTGCGATTTAGAGGTTAGAAAGTCTTGACGTGAAAACCAGTCAGGATACTGATCGTATCGTAAGCATAATCCCGCATCCTCGAGAGACGCCACTTTAATAATCCTGACATGCCCAGCATCGTCAGGGTTTGTTTATAGCAGTTTGCACTAAGTTACTGTCCTAATTAAAATCAAGTCCTAAAGTTGGGTTTTAGGTTTTAATTTAAAATAACCAAATGTTATTTTCTTATCTCTACCTTCATGGATTCAACCACTTTATTTAATCCTTTTTCAATAGTTTCAACTCGTTTACCAAAAACGATGTCATTCTGTAAACTTTATAGGACGGGTTCTTCAGAAACCCAGACGTACCGATATATGTTCCAGTGGGTCTGAGTATGATGATGAGATTAAACCATAGGTAATTGTCATCAAGTCAAAAAGTTGGTTCCTCCATAACAATTAGATTTCATCTTAAGGAAAAAAAGTTTACTTACTAATTTAATAAGGAGTAATTGCAGGTCAATGGGATAATTTAATGATATCGGTTGAATATAGGAATACCAAACGTTAGAACAATTTTTCTATTTCCTCCCAAACGATTCCTGCACTCTGATCCCAAGAAAAGGTTTTTGCACGTTCCAGTGCTAATTGCTTTAATTCATGTTGTAAAGTAATATTCGATTCAAAATTGATCATTTGATGCACAATGGAATCAATATCAAATGGATTACAAATGAGTCCTGCATTACCTAATATTTCGGGTAAAGAACTAACATTACTGGTCAAAATAGGAACCCCACATCGCATGGCTTCCACCAAAGGAATCCCAAAACCTTCGAAGTATGGAATATACGTAAGCATTTGAGCTGCTGCAGTAATTTTAACTAGATCTTCTTTTTGTTGATATCCAATAAAATGAATTTGTTTCCTAGTCTTTTGAGGAATGTTTTTTAAATAATCGGTTTGACCCCATAAAGATGACCCTACAAGAACAAGCTGTGTTGTTGATTGTGTTTGAAGGACAAATTCGCTAAAAGCTTTAATTAAACGCTGAATATTTTTTCTTGGATGTAAAGCACCAACAAATAAAAAATAGGGTTTTCCGTCAGTATATTTCGCTCGTACTCCCTCTAGTTGAACTTGCGTAAGCGGTTGAAAATCAGCGGAAGCATCATTGTAGGCTACGGTAATTTTTTCAGAAGGAATCTGATACGTTTTAATAAGATCAGATTTTGAATAATTTGAAACCGTGATGATTTTTGTAGCCTTTTTAGCAAATTTTGGAAAGAAATGCTTTAAGTAATACCTCGCAAATGTGGGAATATCTTCAGGATAATGTTCAAAATTTAAATCGTGAATCACCCCAATTTGAGGTGTTTTAGTACGTAATGACAAATAACCATCCGGCGAAAAAAACACATCAATTTTATATTTTTTTAATGCTTTTGTAATCGCAAATTCAAAATATAAATAAAACAGAATGGGATGTCTAGCTGGTGGATTTAAAACCACAGGAATAACATTTTCACCAAAAACAAATTGCTTGTCGAAAGGCCGATCGAAGAAAAAGTAAAAGGTGTGTTCTGGATGATTTTCTACCAGTCTTTTTGTGATTTCATAAGTGTACCATCCAAAACCTTCCATTTTATTGGGCAGTAAGAATCGCGTATTTATTCCAATATTCAAATTAAAACTGTAAAATATAATTACTCGTTTTCTCTTGACCTATGGTGGTTTCTGGACCATGACCACAATATACCTTGGTAGAGTCAGGAAATTGAAATAGGGTATTGAAAATCGATGATTTCAGCACATCCATATCTCCACCTGGTAAATCTACACGACCAAAGCTACCTTTAAAGAGTACATCTCCATTGACAACTATTTTTTCTTCCGCATTGTAAAATACGACATGACCTGGACAATGGCCCGGTGTATGAAAAACTTGAAATTGGATATCTCCAAATTGGATTTCTTTTTGATCCTCTAATAATTGAATTTCACCCTCGTAAGGCTCGTAAGCCCCAAAACCATACAAATGCGCATAGTTAGATACGCTTTTCAAGGTTTCTACATCATCTTTGTGGAGGTAAAAAGGAATTTGAAAATGCTTACTCAAAAACTGAACGCCCAAAACATGATCTATATGTGCATGTGTATTGACAATTGCCTTTGGATGAAGATTATTTTCCTCAATAAATGTTAAAAGCATTTCCTTTTCTTGTCGATCATAACATCCTGGATCAATGAAGATACAGTTCTTTTTATGGTCATAGATCACATAGGTATTTTCTTGAAACCCATTAAAGGTAAACTTTTCTATTTTCATCGTTAATTTTCTTTATCAAAGTTAATGAAACTGAATTAAAAAATTGGTTTAATTCTAAAATGAATATTTATATTTGTATAAAAAATAACTCATGAAATTAGTATATCTTTTATTAGCCTTAGTATTTGTAACAAGCTGCGCCACTAAAATTCCATTTACAGATAAAGTGAAGGAAGATTTCAGTTTAACAGTCGATAAAAACATTAAAAAGGTACAATTTTACACCTCATCTACCATTATTTTAGAAAAAAGTAAATCTGTTGGTAATAAAGAAACTTCTGTTGATGGAGCTTTGGTGGCGAGTTCACATTCTGACAAAAATCGCGTGATTATTCCATCTAACACGAAAGGTGTTTTTGAAGCAATGGGTCCAAACAATGAAGTTATTGTTCGTTTTGAAATTGGAGTTGGGAAAACAATTACGTTTGCAATGAAACCAAATTCTTCCTCTGGTCGATACTATTTTGTGGCTAAATGGGGTGGTGAAAATTCGGGTGAAGTTTCTTATGGTAATGAAACATACTATGCGAGTTCAAATAGCAGTGTTGCCTTTCTTATGGTAAAATTGAAAAACTTGAAGAAAACGAAGAAAAAAGATCGAGTTGTAAAAGGAATGAAAGTATAATTTGAAAAGACTGTTGAAGAACAGTCTTTTTTTTCGTCTTTACTTTTGAAAAAATGGACATCGTAAATCGAGAATTGAGTTGGTTATCCTTTAATGAAAGGGTATTGCAAGAGGCAATGGATGATCAAAACCCATTGATTGAGCGCATGCGCTTCTTAGGAATTTATTCAAATAATATGGATGAATTTTTCCGAGTTCGTGTTGCTAACCTTAGACGGATGATATTTGTCAAAAAAAAATCAATAGATGGTTATCCTGGAACTCCTCAAAAATTATATAAGGAAATTCGGAAAATTGTTTTAAAGCAGCAGACCAAGTTCGTAAAAACCTATGAACAACTCGTTACCGCATTGAAGGAACATCAAATTTTCATGTTGGATGAAAACCATTTAACGAATAACCAATTAAACGAATTAAATCAATTCTTTCATGAACGCTTAAAACACGATATTTTACCGATTCTTTTCAAGAAGGAAACCCCTTTTCCAAAACTGAAAGATTCGAGTATTTATCTCGCCATTAAAATGCATGTATCTTCTATTAAATCGGAATATGCATTGATTCAAATCCCTGAAGATTACAATCGTTTTTATACCATACAAGAAGAAGATAGGTATTATGTGATTTTGTTGGACGACATTATTCGTTTGTATTTGAACGAGATCTTTTCATTGTTTAAATTCGCGAAAATAGAAGCTTTTACCTTCAAATTTAGTAGAGATGCCGAATTGGATTTAGACGATGATATTCAGCACAACTACCTCGAAAAGCTAGAGAAAAGTTTGAAGCAACGAAAATTTGGTCAACCGGTCCGTTTCGTTTATGACCAAAATATGCCCGTAGATTTGTTGGCTTTTTTATTGGATTCGCTCCATCTGAAATTAGGTGAAAACACCATCCCAGGGGGAAGATACCACAATTTCAAAGATTTTATGGCTTTTCCTGATTTTCAAAAAGCAGAGTTGCTGTATAAAAAGCAATCTCCCTTAGAACATCCGGATTTTAGAAAGGTAAGAAGTTTAATCAAAACCATACAGCAAAAAGATCGCTTGCTTCATTTTCCGTATCAAAAGTTTGATTATGTGGTTGATTTAATACGAGAAGCAGCGATTGATCCAAAGGTGAAGGCTATAAAAATCAATATCTATCGCGTAGCTAAAAGTTCTCAGATTATGAATGCCCTCTTAAGTGCGGCGATCAATGGAAAATCAGTCGTGGTTTTTTTGGAGTTACGCGCCCGATTTGACGAGGAACATAATCTTTATTGGACCAATAAACTAAAAGAAAATGGGGTCAAGGTTATTTATGGGTTGAACGACTTGAAAGTTCACTCCAAATTAATGCAAATTGAACGTGTTGAAAACAATAAGAAGGCTTTGTATTCTTATGTTGGAACGGGCAATTTCAATGAGAAAACGGCCAA
>JALRIV010000127.1 GCA_023255275.1 Crocinitomicaceae bacterium
ATGAAGAAAGGCGGAGGGATAGGCCCTATGAAACCTTGGCAACCTGCTTAAATAAGCAAGGTGCCAAATCCAATTTCGATTTATTCGAAAAAAGATAAGTGAATTTTCGTTCCCCCTTCTCTGGTATTGTAATAGTTTTTTAAATTATGGATATTAGAACGATTTTAAAGGAAAAAATCCTTGTGCTTGATGGCGCTATGGGAACGATGATACAACGATATCATTTAGAAGAAGAAGATTTCAGAAAAGGTTGGTTTGAAGGGCACGATCATGCTTTGAAAGGGAATAACGATTTACTCTCGCTTACTCGTCCGGATATTATTAAGGAAATACATGCACAATATTTGGAAGTGGGTGCCGACATCATTGAAACCAATACCTTTTCAGGAACATGGATTGCGCAAGCAGATTACCATTTGGAGAAATTTGTTTATGATATCAATTTTCAATCCGCAAAAATTGCTCGTGAGGTTGCAGATGAATTTACTAAACTAAACCCGAATAAACCTCGATTTGTCGCGGGATCCATTGGGCCAACCAATCGAACTGCATCGATTTCTCCAGATGTTAATGATCCGGGTTTTAGAGGGATCACGTTTGACGAACTAAGATTGGCGTATAAAGACCAAGTAGTTGCATTGTTGGATGGAGGTGTCGATATTTTATTGGTGGAAACCATCTTTGACACCTTAAATGCCAAGGCGGCCCTTTTTGCCATCGATGAAGTTTTTGATGAAAAAGGAAAGCAATGGCCGATTATGATTTCTGGAACCATCACCGATCAAAGTGGTAGAACCTTGACCGGACAAACAACGGAGGCTTTTTTAATATCAGTTTCCCATTTTCCTTTGTTGAGTGTCGGCTTAAATTGTGCTTTAGGAGCGAACATGATGAAGCCTTATTTGCAAGAATTAAGTGATGCGGCAACCTTTGGTGTCAGTGCACATCCCAATGCTGGGTTACCCAACGAATTTGGCCAATACGATGAAACGCCAGAAATGATGGCTGCTCAAATAGAACAATTTTTGAAGGATGATCTTATTAACATTATTGGAGGGTGTTGCGGGACCACTCCGGCGCATATCAAAGCAATCGCCGAATTGGTTAAAAATTACAAACCCAGAAAAATAGAATGTTGAAATGGATAAGGGATTAATTACACTGAAACTTTCTGGTTTAGAACCTTTAATTGTCACCAAAGAAAGCAATTTTGTGAATGTAGGGGAACGGACAAACGTAACCGGTTCGAGGGCCTTTTTGCGTATGATTAAAGAAGGTGATTTTGAATCGGCCTTGGCTGTTGCAAGAGATCAAGTTGAGGGCGGGGCTCAAATCATCGATATCAACATGGACGAAGGAATGATTGACGGTAAAGAGTCCATGATACGATTTTTAAATTTAATTGCTGCTGAACCTGATATCGCCAGAGTTCCTATTATGATCGATAGTTCGAAATGGGAAATTATTGAAGCGGGTTTAAAATGTATTCAAGGGAAAGGAGTAGTAAATTCCATTTCCTTGAAGGAAGGCGAAGCCAATTTTATTCATCAAGCTAAATTGATTAAACGATATGGTGCTGCGGTAATCGTTATGGCTTTTGATGAAGATGGTCAAGCTGATTCTTATGAAAGACGTATTCAGATCTGTGAACGATCATATCGCATTCTGGTTGATCAAGTGCAATTTCCAAAAGAGGATATCATCTTCGATCCAAATATTTTCCCTGTGGCAACCGGGATGGATGAACATAACAACAATGCGGTTGATTTTTTCAATGCAACGAAATGGATTAAAGAAAATTTACCAGGAGCACACGTGAGTGGAGGGGTATCTAACGTTTCATTTTCATTTAGAGGCAATGATAAAGTCCGTGAGGCGATGCATGCAGCTTTCTTGTACCATGCCATTCAACACGGGATGGATATGGGAATTGTTAATCCTACCATGTTGGAAGTCTACGATGAGGTAGATAAATCCCTAATGGTCTATATTGAAGATGTATTGCTGAATAGACGTTCGGATGCAACTGAACGCTTGCTCGAATATGCAGAAACGGTTAAAGGAGATGGAAAGAAAAGAGAAGTTGACTTGTCTTGGAGGAATACTTCTGTAGAAGATCGTTTATCTCATGCGATGGTGAAAGGAATTATCGACTTTATTGATGAAGATGTAGAAGAGTGTAGAAAGATGTTTGATCGCCCTATTCAAGTAATCGAAGGTCCACTTATGGCGGGAATGAATATTGTAGGTGATTTATTTGGTTCAGGAAAAATGTTTTTACCTCAGGTTGTGAAGTCTGCTCGAGTGATGAAAAAGGCGGTTGCCTATCTATTGCCCTTTATCGAGGCAGAAAAAGACGGTGTGCGTTCATCCTCTGGAAAGGTGTTAATGGCAACCGTAAAAGGGGATGTACACGATATCGGAAAAAATATTGTGGGTGTGGTGCTATCTTGTAACAACTATGAAATCATCGATCTAGGGGTGATGGTTTCAGCGGATAAAATAATCCAAGCCGCGATTGAAAATCAGGTCGATGTCATTGGTTTGAGTGGTTTGATTACGCCGTCCTTAGATGAAATGGTTCATGTGGCCAAAGAAATGGAAAAAGCCAATTTGACCATTCCGTTGATGATTGGTGGGGCGACGACTTCTAAAGTACACACCGCAGTCAAGATTGAGCAGCATTATACCAAAGGACAAGTGGTACACGTGTTAGATGCCTCTCGATCTGTAACCGTTGTTGAGCGACTTCTAGGGGAACGAAAAGCGTTATTTGTTGAAGATGTAAAATTAGAATACCAAAAATTAAGAGAATACCATGAAAAGCATCGGGTAGCTAAACGACTGATCTCTATTCATGAGGCAAGAAAAAACCAATTGAAATTAGATTGGACAAATCAACAAATAGTTAAGCCTAAAAAATTGGGTAGAGAGGTATTGGATCTTTCCTTAAAATCCCTAGCAGATTATATCGATTGGACACCCTTTTTTCAAACATGGGAGCTTCATGGCAAGTATCCAGCAATTTTGGAAGATGAGGTGGTAGGGGTTGAAGCTAAAAAGTTATTTAAGGATGCTTCAAACTTATTACAGCGATTAATTGAGGATCAAATTCTACAAGCGAAGGCTGTTTTTGGTCTCGCTCCTGCCCAAGCCGTGGGAGATGATATTTTGACGCAATCTTTCGATCAGGAAGAGCAAGTGGTATTTCATACCCTGCGCCAACAAACGGAAAAAGCAACCGGACAACCGAATTTGGCTTTGTCGGATTTTATTGCACCACGAGAATCTGGAATTCAGGATTATATAGGGGGCTTTGTTGTAACGGCAGGAATTCATTTGGAGCATTATGTTTCTGAGTTTGAGTCTAATCACGATGACTATAATTCCATTATGGTAAAAGCTTTGGCGGATCGCTTAGCGGAGGCTGCTGCGGAATATGTGCACGAATTGGTTAGAAGAGATTATTGGGGCTATGAACAACGCGACCCATGGAGTAATGAGGAATTAATTAAAGAAAAATATCAAGGGATAAGACCTGCTCCAGGGTATCCCGCTTGTCCAGATCATACAGAAAAGACAACCATTTTTAGTTGGTTGAAGGCAAATTCCTTAATTGGGGTTTCGCTAACAGAAAGCTTAGCTATGTGGCCAACAGCATCGGTGAGTGGTTGGTATTTTGCCAATGAAAACGCAAAATACTTCGGTTTAGGTAAAATTCAAAATGATCAAGTGTTGGATTTGGCAAGTCGAAAAGGGCTTTCCCAAGAGGAAGTGGAAAAATGGTTGAGTTCAGTCATGTACTAAAAAACGAAAAACGGTTCGTTCGAACCGTTTTTCTAACCTAACCTAACCACTATTCACTGAAAAAAATAACTATTATATTCCGAAAAAATTAATAATTAAATCTCTTAACAAAGGTAAGTGATTTGTAATAGAATTCCAATAAGATTTTTAATGTTTTAGCGAATTCTTTTAATCATACAAGGATTTATAAGCGAATAATGAAAAATGAAGTGCAAAAAAAACGGTTCATTCGAACCGTTTTCCTAACCTAACCTAACCACTATTCACTGAAAAAGACTTTCTAGTTATATATATTTAATTAACTGTTTTCTAATACTTTGATATAACAAATTTAATACTTTTTTAGTTTGTATTAAAAGGGAAATAGAGGTTTAACTCATGATTGTTGTAATGTAAAAAATTGGTTCTGTCGACGTATATCACGATTCGTCTATATTAAATGAAAGTTCGTCGAAAAGTAAACCTTAAAATAACAAGCCCTTATGATTTAATATTGGATTCCTAAAAAAGGTATAAAATTTTATATTTCGACAAAAACATAGTTTTCTTCGATGAAAGCATTGAATTGAAAAGTATGCGTTTTGTTTTCTATTTCGTTTAACGATTTTAAAAATTTTAACACCCGTTTTAATCAATTGTTTAAATCATTTGCTAAATTTGTGCAAAATTTACAAAATGAGTGAAGAGTTATCAACGGAATTGAAAATCTTAGAGGCTGCTAAAAAAGTATTTTTAGCAAAGGGATTTTCAGGTTGTACCACGAGAGAAATTGCTCATGAAGCCGGAGAAAATGTTGCTTTGGTAAATTATTATTTTAGATCTAAAGCTGCATTATTTGATCAAGTTTTTCAATCGGCTATCGAAGAATTGATGTACATCTTGGTCGATATCTTTAAAAGTGACATTTCATTAAAAGAAAAGATTGCTGAGTTTATTGATCGTGAATATGCATTTATTTCTTCATTTCCTGGATTGCCGATGTTTATTCTAAGTGAACTAAATCGCGAAGATGGTGCTCAGTTGAAAAACAAGCAAATGTTTGAAATGGTTGCAAATTCTGGTGTTTTTGATCAAATGAAAGAGGCTCAAGAGAGTGGAGAGATGATTGAAATTGATCTCTATGGAATCACCGTTCTATTAATGTCTAATTGCCATTATCCCTTTATCTCTAAAAACTTTGTTTCGAGTCTGTTGGGTGTGGCTGATGAACATTTTGAAACCTTGATGGACGCGCACAAAATTCATGTAAAAAATATGATACTTACTTATTTATTTCCAATAAAATAAAACGTTA
>JALRIV010000128.1 GCA_023255275.1 Crocinitomicaceae bacterium
TCTTAGTGTCCTTGGTTAAATCAGGAGTTAAAAAAGTGAGTGCATCTGGAGTAGCTATCGTTAGCGATTCTCCGGATATTGCCAACGCTAGGATAGAATTTGATAACGGTTGCGTAGCGAATATAACGGCATCAAGAATTTCGTTGAATAACATGCGAAAAACGAGAATTTTTCAGCGCTCTGGTTACATCGCTATCGATTTTTTAAAGAAAACGAGTGAATTTATTCAAATTGATGAGATCGATGGAGAGCCGGATCCTTTTGATATGGTGATAGATTTAGGTGAAGGGAAAAAATCAAAGAAAATAGCTTTAACGAAACCTACGATTGAAATGCATAACGCCATACAAAAGGAATTGGAACATTTTCACGAATGCGTGACGCAACATAAAAAATCAATTGTTTCTATTGAAGATGGATATGATTCCTTAGTGTTAGCTACCAAAATCATGGAACAAATGCAATTTTCAAATCATTTTTCGTCTACAATAAAAAGTGAAATAAATCGTTAATACCCTACCTATTATGAAAATTATGCGTTTAAATGGATTCTGGATGTTCTTGGTTTTAATGGCCAGTTTTGGCTGTGTTAAAAACAATAAAGACTACGCTTATATCGAAGTTTCTTCATGGGATCTGATTGCAAATCCCAATTCGGTGTATAATGTAGGTGAATTAACCCATAATTTTTCAGATGCTTACCTCTATGTAGACGATGATCTAATAGGTATTTTTGAGGTTCCGTTTAAAGTTCCGGTATTGAAGGAAGGAAGTGTAAATGTGAAGCTTTACCCAGCGATTAGAAACAATGGAATTTCGGCAACTAAAAAACTTTACCCCTTCGTTAAATTTTATGAAGAGAATATCGTGTTGACGCATGGAGGGACTGCACAAATTAACCCGAAAACAAGTTATCAATCGCCCACTAAATTTTGGATTGAAGATTTCGAAGATGCTTCAATTAAAATCACCAATGACCCTAATTCAAATGCCTTAATGACAGCCGGTAATGATCCTGCTATTTTACAGTGGGGCAACTATTATGGGGATGTACAGCTCACCACCTTAAACAATTTATGGGTGGGTGTGACCAATTCAAGTTTAAATTTACCGAAAGGATCAGAAGTGTATTTAGAATTGAATTATCGGAATTCCAATTCTCTCATTACAGGATTATTAGCAAGTTCATCTACCGGGGGAGTAGCTGAATACATCAATATTCAAGTGAATGCTCAAGATCCGAATCAGCTTGCATGGAAAAAAATATACATTGATTTAAAAGAATTGGTTTCTAATTCGGGACCAGCCAATGTTTTTGAACAATTTTTTAAAGCAGAGTTGAATGCTGGAAAAACCGATGCTTCAGTTCAATTGGATAACATTAAAGTGGTTTATTTCTAATGCACAATAAATCTTTTTCTCGAATTTTATTGTTGATGGACTGGTTTACCATGCTTTTGGCTTGGGTGGTTTTTTACTTCAGTCGAAAATGGCAAATAGAGAAAACAGATTTTTCCTCCGACCAACAATTGTACATTGGTGCCATTGTCGTTCCCTTATTTTGGGTGTTTTTATTCTATTTACAGGGAACGTATTATGAAGTAAAAAGAAATTATCGCACAAAAATTGTGAGTTTAAGTCTGATAGGAACGCTTTTAGGTGCCGTAATTTTGTTCTTTGTGCTTTTGCTTGATGATCAAATTGAAAACTATCAATCTTATTACGATTTGTTCCTGTTATTGTTTAGTATCCATTTTTTATGCTTGTTTATTCCTCGCTTTCTTTATATTTCTTGGATCGTAAGGTTGGTGCACAAAAAAGGAAAAGGATTTAAAACCTTAATTATTGGGGGGAATGAGAAGGCGGTACAAATTTGCAATGAGATCAAAGCCTTGCCAAGATCAAGTTTTGAAATGATTGGTTTTGTAAATTTGAATGGGGTAGATCGGTTATTGGAAGACCAACTTACTTATCTAGGACATTTCAAGGATATCGAAAGAATACTCCAAACGCATCCTGTTGAGGAGGTAATCATTGCGCTGGAAAGTAATGAACATGAACGGATTAAACCTGTATTAGATCAGATTGAAGGTAGGGCCATTCGGATTAACATCTTGCCGGATATGTATGATATTCTAGCAGGTTCCTTGAAAATGACGAATTTATTTGGTGCCTTGTTAATTCAAGTCGATGCTTATTCCATGCCTATTTGGCAACGATCGTTAAAACGCTTTATCGATGTGCTAATTTCCATTTTCGCATTAATTGTCCTGATTCCATTTTACCTTACCATGGCAATTTTAGTCAAGTTTTCTTCTCCAGGTCCGATTTTCTTTTTGCAAGAACGTATTGGAATCAATGGGAAAAAATTTAAGATCATCAAATTCAGAACGATGTACACAGATGCGGAGAAATTGGGTCCTCAGCTCTCTTCATCCAACGACCCTAGAATTACTAAAATAGGAAAAGTCATGCGTAAATTGCGTTTGGATGAGTTTCCACAATTTTTCAATGTCTTGGTAGGGGATATGTCCCTAGTGGGGCCAAGACCTGAGCGTGATTTTTATTTTCAACAGATTGTAAAATTGGAACCTCAGTTTAGGCATCTAACCAAAGTAAGACCTGGAATTACTTCATGGGGTCAAGTCAAATTCGGCTATGCTGAAAATATTGAACAAATGATTCAGCGCATGAAATTTGATTTACTGTATTTGAAAAACCAAACCTTAGCGTTGGATTTTAAAATCCTGCTTTATACCGTTTTAATCATTGTCAAAGCAAAAGGTAAATGATGTTAAAAGATCATCCCATTATCAAAGCATACCAAGAACACAATGAATTTGGCAAATTGCTTCATATGGACTTTGAAATTCAAGCACCAGGTGAAGTGCTTTACTTTTTACAAGTAGATAAAATTCATCTCGCTACGCACAAAGCGGCTCATGGTGGACTTGCTGCTGCATTATTAGACGCTGCTTTAGGCGTGGCAGCATTATCCAAAGTAGTGGCGTTTAATAAAGTAGTTTCAACCGTTACACTAAATCTTACCTATATCAAACCGGTATTATTAGGTGATCAATTAGTAGCAAAAGCAAAAGTTACTCAAAATGGCTCTCGTATTTTTTTCGCGGAAGGAGAAATTTATAACCAAAAGGATGAGGTGGTCGCAAAAGCAAACGGAGTTTTCAATGCTTATCCCATGGAAAAAGCGGGTTATTAAATCATTATCCTCAAATTGACTGTTTAGTCAATTTTTATTACCTTTGGGTATGACGAAAAAAGAAAAGTTGTTAATTACAGCTAAAAAACTTTTTGGAGAAAGGGGGTATTTTGATACGCCAACCGCATTAATTGCTAAAGAAGCTGGGGTAAGCAATGGTATCTTGTTTCATATTTTCGAGTCGAAAGAAAAGTTAATCTTAGCCGTTTACAAGCAGATAAAAGAGGCATTATTTGAATATACCCAACAACAAATTTACAAAGCGGCAACGTTAAAAGAAAGTGTCTACACGCTTTGGTTGGCAACCGTTGAATTTCATTTGGAACATCGAGACGATTTTTTATTTGTGATGCAATTTGAAAGTTCACCTTTTTATCAAAATCAAGCGCAAGAATCCAACAGGTATTCCCAATTGCTCGATGAATTGATGCAAAAGGGAATCGAAAATCAATTGTTTAAAGCTTTGCCAACACCCTATTTATGCGAATTGGTGAACGCACAAATCCATGTAGCTGTGAATTACCTGCATCGTTATGGTCAAAAAGAGTTGAAGGCTGATTATAAAAATCAACTGTTTGAAGCAGTTTGGGAGGCTTTGCTGAAATCTAAATAGCTTTTTGGGAAAAATAGTGTTCTACAGCGGTTCTTCTGAATTCAAAAATTTCGTTCAATTTCTTTTTAATGACCAATTGATTCGCCAATTTTCCTAACAGGCCAAAGGGTGGACAATAAGTGATTAAGTCTTCCATAATTACATCCTCGCCATCTTGGTAAATAAAATGTTCATGATGCCATATTTTGTAAGGGCCAACGCGTTGCTCGTCCACAAAGTAATAATGATCTTTCACATGTGTAATTTCGGTCAACCAATTTACTTTGATGCCCAGTAGCGGTTTTACCGTATAGGCGATCATGAGGCCTTCGTACATGTGGTTTGTTTTTTCTGTGATTACCTTGAAGTCCATGCTAGGAGGGGTAATTAATGCAAGATTTCTGGGGTCAGAGATGAATTTCCAAACTTCTTGAAAATCTGCATGAATTTTTTGAGTTGCTTTAAATTGATAAATTGCCATGCTTGAATAACAAAACTGGCCTTAAAATGTTTCCACAAAGTTGAAAAGATGATGGGAACATTTCCATGAATAATTGATATAAAGAGTAAAAAACATTATTTTTGCACCAATGATTTTATTTTTAAACGACATAGCTGGTTCAGAGATTTTATTAATCTTGGTGTTTATTTTGATTTTTTTTGGATCGAAGAGTATTCCTGGCATTGCGAAAACTATGGGGAGAACCATTCGTCAAATCAAAGATGCATCGGATGAGGTTCAAAATGAAATTCGAAAATCGACAAGTGATATGAAAGGGGATATGAATTTTTCGCACCTCATTAAAGAAACGATGGATGACATCCAGCAACCTTTAGATCAATATGCCGATGATTTAGACCATGCGATCAAATACCAAGCACCTGCAAAATCAAAAATTCCGGGAATTGAGCAAGTTCAAAATCCGGTAGATAACACGGTGCATGCAGCTGCGGAATCATCGCCTGAATCGATGGTTAATCCCGATCAAATTGTTTCAACAGATAAGGATAATTCAGAAAATAAAGAAGCCGTCTAAGCACCATTATTCTTTTTTAACATATCAAATTACGTAAATCCCCTTTTTATACGTAT
>JALRIV010000129.1:0-270 GCA_023255275.1 Crocinitomicaceae bacterium
ATTAGAAATCATCAGTTGCGGTAAACTATTGTAGTGTTTTAAATCGATTTTCACCTCACTGGTATTTACTTCTAACTTGTCGGTAGAACAAGAAAAGAGGATGAAAATAAAAAATAAATAAAATAGTTTGTTTACCATCATTTTTACTAATATTGTAGCAAAATTAAGGATATTTACCTATTAAAATTACTTTTACTAAGAATTAATTGGATCGATTATGAAAAAGATGATTTACACTTTTGCTATTTTTATGTCAACCCATGTTTTGTT
>JALRIV010000129.1:280-4876 GCA_023255275.1 Crocinitomicaceae bacterium
TTTGCGCAAGAAGCTGAAGATAAAAAAGTTCAAGCTGGAATTGTTGCTGGAATTGGCGTAAATTTTCAAAAATCTGCTACAAAATATATGCAACCGAACGGAATTGGAAAAGATTTAACGGTTGGTGCTAATGTCGTTTTCAATTTCAATCATTCTTTAGGGTTTTGTACAGGTCTTGAATTTGACTTTGCGACATTGAACTACAAACCGACCAATTATAATGGTTTTGCTACATTTTATAATTATGCTGATTCTAAAATCTTACAAAAAGAGGACGTTGATGGAGGGAATACAGGAACCTTATTTGTGCTTCAAGAAAGAAAACAAAAAGCAACTTATATTTCAGTTCCAACCATGTTGGTATTTAGAACTAAATTCATTGGTTACTTCAGATATTTCGGTAAGTTTGGTTTAAGAAATAGCTTTTTAGTTTCTCAAAAATCGATCGATACAGGCTATGATTTTGTCAATACCGATGGAAATGCTGCAAAAGACATGGACAACATGAAGCAAAAAAATGATATGTTCTTCTATAAAGGTGCAGCAGGGATCGCTGGTGGTGCAGAGTGGAATTTTACAGGAACTACAACTTTAGTAGCTGAGTTAGGGTACTACTACAATTTTGTTCCGTTAAGCATTACAAGTAAAGATAAAAACATGAGTTTAAGAACCACCGACGCGGGTCTTAATAACATTTATTTTGCGAACAAAGCAACACAAGGTCAGTTGATGTTCAAGCTTTCTATTTTATTCTAAATTCATTTGAATTACCAAGGGATTTCCGAACATATCGTCAATTGGCTTAAAAGCTATCTTCATCAATCGCATTTAAAAGGATTTGTTGTCGGGATATCTGGCGGCATCGATTCGGCTTTAACTTCCACTTTGTGTGCTATGACTGGGGAAAAGGTCATACTCCTGAATATGCCTATTCGTCAAACGGATGCAGAATATAAGCGTGCTCAAGAACACATCGAGGATTTAAAAGTGAGATTCCCCTTGGTAGAATCTATTGAAATTAATTTGTCATCGAGTTTTGCCGCTTTAGAATCGCTTTATCCCAAGGATGTAGTCAGCAATCATCTAGCCATGGCGAATACAAGAGCGCGGTTAAGAATGACCACCCTTTATGCCATTGCTCAAGCGCATGGATGTTTGGTAGCAGGAACAGGTAACAAAATTGAAGATTTTGGCATTGGATTTTTTACCAAATATGGGGATGGCGGAGTAGATTTAAGTCCGATTGCGGACTTGACGAAAACGCAGGTTAAAGCATTGTCCTTGCAACTGGGCATTGTAGGAAGTATTTTACAAGCTCAACCTACCGATGGACTTTGGGAGGATGGAAGAAGTGATGAAGATCAAATTGGAGCCACCTATGCCGAATTGGAATGGGCCATGGATTTTAAAGGAGATTTAACCCTGCTTAATCCAAGAGAACAAGAAGTGTTGACTATTTACAAACGATTAAATACCATTAACAAACATAAAATGGAGCCGATACCGGTTTGTATCATTCCAAAAGATTTATTTGAATAAACAACTTATGATTCAATTTTTTAGTACCACTATTTTACTTTTCCTGACGGGAATAGGTATCGCTCAAGTCGATTTTAATCATTACAAATCCATCACCTCCTCTGGTAGTATGCCAGCCGATTTTTCGATGGACACCAGAGGCAAAATACAAGAAGCTCTTTTAAAGGGTCAACCTGAAAGTGAATTGAGTAAAAAAGAATTCAAGACCTTTGTGTACGGCACCAACTATGCCATCGATGAGATTTTACATTCTGGATTGGTCAATTATGGTGATCCTCTTTCTAAGTATGTAGAAAAAGTGGCGAAAAAACTTTTGGTCAATGAACCAGAACTTGCTAGTAAACTTCGTTTTTATATTTTGAAATCCAATGAAACGAATGCGTTTTCTACCGATCAAGGAATCTTGTTTGTGACCACAGGGTTGATTTCTCAATTAACGAGCGAGGCGCAATTAGCTTTGGTTCTCGGGCATGAAATTGCCCATTATGTAGAAAAACACACGGTAGAATCTTTTAAATTCGAGAACAGTCGAGATCGCTACGACCGAACGATTGTACAAATGAGTAATTATTCAAAAAACCACGAATTGGAAGCTGATAAAATCGGGTTAAAATACTACTACGATGCAGGTTATTCCAACGATGAGGTGTTGGGTACTTTTGATATTTTATTGTATTCTTATTTACCTTTCGATGAGATTGAAATGCCTTTAACCTATTGGAATACCTCCCAATTTTTTGTCCCAACCAACAATTTCCCAGATAAAAAATTTCCCATCAAAGCAATTGAAGATTACGATGATAAAGAATCTTCTCACCCGAACATTAAAAATCGAAAATTGAAGATGGAGGAGAATTTGGGAGCTTTTGCCAATTGGGGGGAGGCAAAATTTTTCTTTGGTGAAGCTGAATTCGATCAAATGCGCGACATCGCTCGTTTTGAGTCAATTAGAACGGACATCTTAAACGGAGAATTAGGAAATGCCCTTTATTCTATCTTTTTGTTAGAGCAAAAATACCCAAATTCAACTTTTTTAAAAGAAAAGAAAGCACATTGCTATTATGATTTATTGACGTACAAGTTAAATTCAACCACGGGTAAGGTTTTGAAATCCAAGTCTGAATTAGAAGGAGAAAGTGCTACGTTACACTTCTTCTTGAAAAAATTAAATAAACAAGCCCTCAATACGCTGTCCATTCGAATCATTTACGACTTAAGAAAGGATATGCCCAATAACAAGGTCGTAGATTTAATCTATAACCGAACGATTAAGCAATTAGCATATTCAAAAGATTTTGAATTGGATCAATTTGCGAAAAAATCGTTCAGTGAAAGTTATGAAGAGTACCTTTTGAAAAAAGCGGCTAAAGATTCGATTCCTCAGGATTCGATTGTTAAACAAGGATCCAAATACGATCGAATTCGTAAAAAGAAAAATGTCAATTATGGCGATTTTGATTCAAGTAGCTTTTACTTATACGGAATTGGTGACATCATTCAAGATAGTTCATTTGTTCAACTTTATAAGCAATACAAGTTACAACAAAGTGATGAAGAGGTAGAGGAATCAAAATATTACGCTTTGTCTAACAAAGAAAAACAAAAATACCGACAAAAAAAGGAAGAAGAAAAGTATGCCCTACATACCAATGAATTTATTTTGGTTCAGCCAATGGCCGTGAATTTCAATAAAAATGGGAGTATCAACTACGACAAAAGTTTTGATTTGGAGGAAAAGTACGCGGATATTATTGTTGAGATGGCCCATGAAGAAGGGTTGAAAACATATTCGATTGATCAACGCACCGTGGCTAAGGATGGCACTTCTGCATTCAATGAACGAACGATTTTATTTAATTTTCTGAATCAAATCAGTAATGATGATGCAGTTGATGTTTTTCCTTTAGATTATCTTGAACTTCAAGAAATCAAGAATAATTACGGCACCAATAAAGCGATGTTTACGATTGTGGAAACGATCAATAACAAACAGATTAACCCAATGGTAGTCATCCTTGGAACTGTATTTGTTTTTCCTGCCCCATATGTATATTTTATCTATTTACCGACACGTGTCATGAATGGAAATTTAACAGAAATGGATTTTATCATGTTGGATTTAGATCAAGGTAAAATTGATTTTGTTATTCAAGAGGTATTCAAAGAACCTACAAGAAAAATCAATTTGTCAGCTCATTTATACCACATTTTCAAACAGTTTAAAAAATAATTATGAAGCAATTCATCATCGTACTCATATTGCTAGCACCTGCGTTTAATTTTGCACAATCGGGTTTTTTTGGCAAGAAAAACATCGTTGAAGCAAATATTCATGGAAATATTCCGGTTATTTACAATTTAAGACTTAAGATTTTTGAATCAAGTGGGGGACATCAGTCGAACAAGGGTGATTTAAATAACCGCTTAAATTGGTTAAATTATGGTTTTTCCTTTCAGGATTTTCATTATTTCAGTAATCGATTTGGGTTAGGTTTGGAATTTGCCTTGAACTTTCAAAAAGCTGCAGTTGGAAATGCTGCCTTTTATTATTCTGATGATGTAATTGTGGAGGATCTTTCTTTAAATACAATATCTATCATGCCAAAAATTGAAATAGGTTCTTTGAATGGAATTTTACCAATGGGATTGAGTCATCAATTAGGAATCGGATACACGATTACCAAAATAAAAGAAAGAAATTACCTGCTCAATACAGGTGGTAGCATCATCTCGAATGACGAATTGAAAGATTTCGGTTACACCGTTTTGGGGTTTTACCTGTTAACCCTCTTGAGTCCCCAAGGTCTTGTCGGTACTTGGCTCAGCGAATGGGGCGTGGGGCGGTTGACCTTTAGCTTCACCGGGCTGGTCATTGGATCGGTCATTTTTTCACTGCCCTTCGCCGTGCAGCCCTTGCAGCATGCCTTTCAGGCCATCGGTCGACGGCCCTTTGAAGTTGCTGCGACGTTGCGCGCCAGCCCCGTTCGTCAGTTTTTCACGGTTGCACTGCCACTGGCCCGCCCTGGTTTCTTGACCGCAGCTATATTGAGTTTTGCG
>JALRIV010000012.1 GCA_023255275.1 Crocinitomicaceae bacterium
TGAAACGTCTCACTTTGTATGGACAGTTGTTGGCACAATATCTTGTTCCCACACAACGGTTGTAAGTCATGTCGTTAGTACCTTCATCACTGTGAGTCGTCGCTAGAACCGGGCAAACCGTTTCGCAAGGAGCGTTATCACAATGCATACACATTACAGGTTGGAAAACCACATCTGGGCTTTCTGGAGTTCCTGTGTAGTATCTATCAATTCTTAACCAGTGCATTTCACGACCTCTACGAACTTCGTCTTTACCTACAACAGGAACATTGTTCTCAGATTGACAAGCAATCAAACAAGATCCACAACCGATACAAGAAGATAAATCTACAGTCATTCCCCAACGGTGTCCAATTTTTTCAACTGGATGAGCATCCCATAAATCAAATTCTCCCATAGGAGCTTTTTTGTGATTACCTTCATCATCCAATTTAGACAACATAAACGCAGGGTTGTATGCTTCTTTGTCAGCGTGTTTGTAAGTATCTAATGTAGTTTCTTTCACAATTGAATGACGACCCATCACTGTATGGTGAATTTGAGTCGCTGCAATTGGATAAATCCCATTTGCATTGGCAATCGTAGCGGTGTTAGCGTAAGCATAAGAACCATTTTCCACTTTTACAAAAGGGAAAACGTTCGCTCCAATAGCAGCTGCATGACCTTTATCGTTCAATACATGTCCACCGTATTCTTTGGTTTGGAAAGCTGCTTTACCAATTTGTTCACCGTTAGCACCTCTTCCGTATCCTAATGCGATACCAATGGTCTTAGGCGCTTGTCCTGGCATTGGATAAACCGGTAAGGTTACTTGAACACCATTAACCGTAACTGTTGCCAAATTCAATCCATTTTCCTGATCGTAAGTAGTGGTATAACCCGCTGCTTTCATTTCAGATGGATTCATGGTAATGTAGTTATCCCAAGTCACTTTTGACATTGGATCTGGTAACTCTTGTAACCATGGGTTATTAGCTTGTGTACCGATACCGATACCTGCCTTTTGATATAATTCTACTTCAATTGCTCCAGCTGCAGGAAGATTTTTCACTGCTGACATTGCCGCCTCATTGAAGCTTAATGGTGTAACAACAACTGCATTTTCTACACAACTGTTGTGAACTGCCATGTTCCAATACGTATGGAAATCAGCGTATTTGGTTTGATTAGGGAAACCAAAAGTCAACCAAGTATTTTGGATAAAATCAAAACCTACTTTGGAATCTTTTCCTTCTCTTTTTGCTTTACCTGACCAAACTAAGAAAGTTTCTAAAGCAGAAGCCGTATCAAATAAAGGACGAATAGTAGGCTGAGCAACAGCATATTCACTTGCTTTTGGATTAAAATCCGCCCAAGCTTCTAATGCATGTGATTCAGCTGCTACGTATTTACATAACGAAGCTGTTTCGTCAGCATACTGACTGATAGCTACAGTTGTTTTCACTTTTGACAAGGCTTCACCGAATTGTTTTCCATTTGGTAAGGAATAAACTGGGTTAACACCTAAGAAAAGAACAACTTCAGAACCTTTTCCAGCAATCACATTGCTTACGAACTGATTCATTTTAGCATCCTCAGATTTGAACAATTGAACGCTATTGTTTAAATCAATAGTTGCTTGGTATGCTCCTAAAACAGTATTTAATTTATTCGCTAAAATCTGAACTGCTTTGTGGTTTGCTCCTGCAACAACAATAGATTCAGATTTCGATGCTTTCAACGATTTAATCGCTAAATCGGCAATTTTTTTATTCTCTGCAGATAATTCTGTAGATACAGAAGTAGAAACTCCAAAACCTTTAAGGATATAAGCTAACACATTTGCTTGCTCAGAAGGTTTGATCATTCCACGCTCATCAGCATTTGAACCAGAAATAGTCATGTTAGTCTCAAACTGGAAATGTTTAGACATCCATGCTCCATCTGGATTTCTTGTTGCTCCGTATTGAACTTGATATTCATTAGATAACAACCAAGTACCTAAGAAATCAGCTCCGACAGATACAATAGTTTTAGCTTTAGAAAAATCATAACTTGGAATTGCAGCTACTCCAAATGAAGCAAGGTTCGCTTGACGAATCGCATCATAAGAAACAGCATCGTATTGAATCCAGTTGAATTTATCTGAACCTTCTGTAGCACCCATCGCATTTTTCAATTCCGCAATGGCCATTTGTAAAGATGGACTGATAACAGAATTTGAAACTAAGGTAACAGATTTAGCTGCTTTCAATGATTTCATCACTTCAGCATCTAAGGAAGACCAAGTTGTTTTACTGTTGTTCGCTGTTGGGTTTTGCAAACGAGCTCCATCGTATAAACCTAAAACAGAAGCAATAATTTGAGGATTCACCCCACCTTTCGTAAAGCCAAAGTCTTTGTTTCCTTTAATGTAAATCGGACGACCTTCACGTGTTTTTACTAAGATACTTGCGTAAGAATTACCATCATAGTAAGTCGAAGCATACCAAGTTGGCATACCCGGTGTTACGTTTTCCGGCTTGTTTACGTAAGGTATTGCTTTTGTAACAGGCGCTTCACACGCTGCTACGGTTGCCGCAGCAACACTAAATCCTAAAAATTTTAAGAAATCACGTCTACCTGTAGAGGATTCTTTTAAATTTTCGTCAGACAAAAATTCTTCTACAGTTGTAGATGGAAACTCTTGCTCTTTTGACTTAAGGAACTCTGGCGTCTCGTTTAATTCATCAAGACCTTTCCAATATTTTCTTGTCATTCCCATATTCTTATTTCGACTTCTAGAAATTCGTTAATTATTAATAGTGACATTTAGCACATTCCCATCCACCCAATTCACTTACAGTTACTTTACCATCTTCAAGGTATTTTTTGTAAAGTGATTTGTCGTTGTTTAATAAACGTTTGTGAATTTCGTTGTAGTAACCATCGTTTTTCGTATCAATTGATCCCGTTGAAATTTCTTTCGCTCCGTGACATTCAATACACCAACCCATCGTAAGTGTTGCTTTCGTTAAAGGAATATTTCCTTCTACTTTATTCAATTCAGATACCGGTTGAACTTTAGCTGTTTCTTTCATTTTAGCCATATCACCGTGACATTGTTTACAATCCACACCACCAACAACTACGTGCTGAGAGTGATTGAAATAAACGTGATCAGGTAAAACGTGTACTTTATTCCAAACAATAGGTTTGGTTTTTCCTGTGTACGCACCAGCTCCTTCAGGATTCCATCCAGCTGCATCATAAATCTTAGCGATTTGTGCTTGTTGCTCTGGAGTTCTACCATTAATTTGCTTGTGACAGTTCATACACACATTCACCGTTGGTAAACCAGCAGATTTCGATTTTGTCACTGAATTGTGACAGTATTTACAATCGATGCCGTTAGTTCCCGCGTGAACATCGTGAGGGAAAGCAATCGGCTGAGATGGTTGATATTCTTCAACAACCCCAATACTGTATAAACCAAGGAATAAAGAAACAACCACAGAGATGACAATCACTAATGATCCGAATCCTACATATTTTCTGTTTTTCCAAGCCCAAGATCTGAACTCTTCACCATAGGTCATTCCTTCGCTCGTCTCTTTACCTTCAGATTCTTCCGATGCAATTCTTAACTGACGACGTACTCCGCCAACTGCTAAAATAACCACCGTAAAGATAATCCCTAAAATAATCCAAATCCACGCCAATGACCCTTCTTCTGTTTCTTCAGTTGAAGTTCCACTTGCAGCACCTGTAGCACCACCGTCAGCTGGAGCCGTTGCAGGATCTGGTTGAGCATCTACCCAATCTAAAATAGCATCAATGTCCTCCTTTTTTAAATCAGGAAAAGCACTCATGGCTGTTGGAGACCAAGCTGAAACCGTCTGCGCGTAAGGATCAGCAGCAGCAGCAGATTGCCAATTATTTACCCATTGGTAAATAGAGCCTTCTTTTGCTCCTCCATCCGTCCACTTCTGGCGAACTTGATATAATTTAGGTCCCGTACCGTTCTTATGCGGTTGGTGACAACTAGCACATTTTGCCTTGAATAAGGCATCTCCTTGTGCGTGCGACGAAAATGTTCCGGCTAAAAAAACCAAGGTTACAGCTCTGAAACACCACTTGTTTAAGTTTCTAAACATCTGAATATTAGATATTTTCATTTAAAAAACTAAAAAATTCTATTCAAAAAAACACTTTTTGACGGTAGCAAATTTAGTAGATAAAGCCATTTCAATGACATTTCTATGACAATTTTTATCACTTTTTTAGTTAATTTATATTCATTCTAAATAAGGCTTTGTGATATTTGCATTAAAATTTTGTTAAAAACGTTTAAAAACCTTTTGCAAAAACAAAAAAAATTAACTTTGTAGGCATGAAGCACTTATTTTTATTTGCCGTATTTTTTACATTTTCAACCCAATTTTTTGCTCAAAATGGCAAAGTTGTGGTCGTGGAAGACGCGAGAATAAATTTGTTAATTCAAAAGCAAATTGTCACAAATCCACCTTCCAATGTGCCGCAGATGGTGGGATATCGCGTTCAGGTTTTTTTTGACGCAGATCGCAAGGCGGTGGAGGAAGCGCGCAGTAAAATATTAAATGAAAATTTAGGCGAAGAATTGTATTTTCAATTCAATGCACCTAACTATGTATTAAAAGCGGGAGATTTTCGCACGAAATTAGAGGCTGAAGCCTACCAGGAAAAAATTCAATCCCTTTACCCTGCTTCATTCATCATCAAAGAATTGACCAATCTTCCAAAAATCAATTAGTCTTTAAAATTGCTTGTGCCGCGACAAAGCCCATTGAAAAGCACGCTTGCAATAAATAACCACCTGTTGGCGCATCCCAGTCAACCATTTCTCCAATGAAAAAGGTTCGATTTAGTGCATGATGCTGAAAATGTTCGTTTAAATCGAGTAACGAAATGCCACCAACCGTAGAAATCGCTCGATCTATAGGATACAAACCACTTACTTCCAAAGGAAATCTTTTCATGTGCTGAGCCAATAAAGTAGCATGTACAAACGTTTCTTTAGGTAAAGATTTTAAGAGCAAAAGGGCAGCTTTTCCTAATTTAAGTTCTTTTAAAGCGGTGGTTGGATTCTTTGCTTTTTCAAGATGTCCGATGATGGATTCTGCAGTCATGGTTGGCTTTAAATCAATATATAAAGCCCGTGTTCCCTTTCTTACTAATTGGTTTAAGGCATAAATTGGGGCACCCTCCAAACCTTTACTGGTAAAAACAACTTCCCCCTTCAATTGCATTTCCCCCATGTAAAAAACGACATTTTTCAAGGGTAGACCCTCCAATTTCTGATAGTTTTGGTTGTGGTTCAACACAAACCCGGCATTACTGGGTTGAAAAGGTAATATATTCAAACTTGGAAATAATCTTGTCCACATGCCGTCAGAACCGGTCATTTTCCAGGACTTTCCTCCTGTGGCAAAAATGAGATGCGAATAAGGTAAATGTTGAACAGTATTTTTATCTTCAAGGATAATGTCTTGTTCCGTAACTTGAATGCACTTGGAATTGAAATAAAACGAAACATCTTGTGTTTCTAAAATCTGCATCCATCTATTCAATACCTCAATGGGTTTTAAAGATGGAATTGGAAAAACTTTGCCGGAAGTTCCCACATAAGTCGCAATGCCGAGATCGGAAAACCAATCCCGAAAATCTTGTGGGGAAAATTGACGAACAGCTTTTCGAATGATTTCATCTGGATATTTTGCTAAAAACGCATCAAGATCGAGATTATTGGTAAGATTCAAACCATTATGTCCAGCTACTAAGAATTTCCTTCCTGCCCTACTCTTTTGATCCACTACACATACTTTTTTACCCGCTTTAGATAAGAAATAAGCAGCGGTTAATCCTGCAGGACCAGCACCAACAATAACTATAGGTGCAACCTCATCCATTCCCCGATTTAAAAGATGCTCTTTCCATGGTATAAACCAACCATATGTAAAGTCCAATCATTAAATTGTGGACAACAAATCGAATGGTAGGCTGTTCCAAATCCAAAATGCGAGCAAAGGCAAATAACATCAATGCCGAAATGAGATACAAGAAAAACTTGCGTACATTGTATTTAATCGGGTAGAATTTTTGTCCCAAAAAGTATGAGGCTACCATTTGCGAAGCATACACGATTAAAGTTGCCCATGCACTGGCCATGTAACCATAAAACGGGATAAATATTAAGTTAATCAATAAGGTAAGTACCGCACCACAAATCGCAATATAAGCTCCAAAACGTGTTTGATTACTCAACTTGTACCAAATCGACTGATTGATGTAAATCCCTAAAAACACATTGGCCAACAATAGGATAGGAATTACTTTTAAGCCTTCCCAATAGTTTTCATTGTTTACAAAATATTTGAAAATATCGATGTTCAATGAAACTCCCAGAAAAACAAGACAAACCGCAGCGATAAAATAATTCATTACTTTTCGATACACCAATTGGCGATCTTGATTTTTAAGTTGTGCAAAAAAGAACGGTTCTGCTGCATAACGATAGGCCTGAATTAAAATGGTCACCAACATGGCCAATTTATAATTTGCACTGTAAATGCCCACCTGCGCTTCAGCATCAATTAAAGATTCAGGAGTTATGCCATCATACAAGGTGAATTTCAGTAAAATCCGATCCATCGTTTCATTGATGATCCCAGCAAAACCAGCAATAACCAATGGAAAAGCATAGATAAACATCTCACGAATTAAAGTGAAATCTAGGTTCCAATTAATTTTCAAGAAATCTTTGTAGAGTAACAGAGGTTTCACTAAACTAGAAATCAAATTCGCAAATAAAATAAAAAGTATCCCTTCCTCAGGTCTTGAAGCATCGAAAAATACCATCAAGAAAAAAATATTCAAGACGACATTGGTCATGATCGAGCTGAATTGGATTAATGCAAATTTTTTCGCTTTTTCTTCGGCTCGTAACTTAGCTAAAGGTAAAGCAGAAACCGCATCGATAGCAACAATGGTTCCCAATAAAATGATGTATTCATTATGCTCTGAAAAAAGCATCGCATCGGCAATGCCTTGATTAAAAAACAACAACGCTATATAATACAAGAGATTGATGCCAATTAAACTGGCAAAAGCATTTCGAAAGACCTTTTCCTGGTCATCTGAATTTTGTAAAAAACGGAAAAATGAAGTTTCCATCCCAAAAGTAAGGAGAACAATTAAAAAAGCTACCCAAGCATACAATTCTGACAACACACCATAATCAGATGGGTGATCAAAAAAAGCCAAATGCAAGGGGACTAACAAATAATTTAAAAGTCGACCTACAATGCTCGAAAGACCATAAATAGCAGTTTGCCCTAATAATTTTTTAAAAGGGTTACTCATTAAAGATTGAAATTCGGTTTTCGTTTTTCTAAAAATGCCGTTGTTCCTTCCTTGAAATCTTTCGTTCCAAAACACAAACCAAATTGTTCAATTTCTACTTCAAAACCATTGATTCCATCTTGGTTCAAGGCATTTACAGAGGTAATAGCAGATGCGATAGCAGTTCCGGAATTCGCTACAATTTTCAAGGCCATTTCTTCTGCTTTTTGCATCAAGTCTTGAGGTTCAACTACCGCATTCACCAAGCCCCAAGCCATTGCTTCGTCGGCTTTAATCATTCCGGCTGTAAAAATCATTTCATTTGCCTTTCCTTTTCCGACCAACTGGGTTAAACGTTGTGTGCCTCCATATCCAGGGATAACACCGAGCGATACTTCTGGTAAACCCATTCGAGCATTTGAACTTGCAATCCTGATGTGTGAAGCCATCGCTAATTCCAGTCCGCCACCCAACGCAAAACCGTTAACGGCAGCAATGACAGGTTTTTGCATATTTTCAATAAAATCAAACAATAAATTTTGACCATTCTGTGCTAATTTTCCTCCTTCAGCAATTGTAAAATTGGCAAATTCTTTAATATCAGCTCCTGCTACGAAAGATTTCTCCCCCGCCCCTGTCAGAACGACCACACGCGTACGTACATCCTCATTGGCAAGCTTTAAAGCTTGGTGTAATTCTTCAATGGTTTCTTTATTAAGGGCATTCAATTGCGATGGACGATTAATGGTGATCCATTGCACTAATTCTTTTTGTTCGATTAAAAGGTTGTTATACATAGCCAAAAATTTATTGAGGTAAAGATAATAAGAATTGTACTTTTTGCATCATGATGCAGCAAATAAAGCTTTCACTACTTCTTCCATTTTTCCGCATTGAATGATTTTGATCTGGTGTTTTTTAGGATCAACTCCTTTATTGTATTTAGAGATGATGATTTTTTCAAATCCTAATTTTTCAGCTTCTGAAATTCGTTGTTCTATTCGGTTAACCGGTCTAATTTCCCCCGACAAGCCAACTTCGGCAGACAATGCTATGGTTTTTAAAATCGGAATATCTGCATTAGAAGACAGAACTGAGGCAACTACCGCTAAGTCAATGGCAGGGTCATCCACTTTTAATCCACCGGCTATGTTTAAAAAGACATCCTTCGCACCCAGCTTAAATCCACATCTTTTTTCCATAACTGCCAATAACATATTTAATCGTTTGCTATCAAATCCGGTTGAAGAGCGTTGAGGTGTTCCATAAGCAGCTGTGCTCACCAAAGCTTGAACTTCAATCAACATCGGTCGCATCCCTTCTAAGGTCGCTGCAATCGAAATACCACTTAACGTATGATCTGTATTGGTAATTAATATTTCTGAGGGGTTTTCTACCTGACGTAACCCTGAGCCTAACATTTCATAAATCCCCAATTCATTGGTACTTCCAAATCGATTTTTGATGGATCGAAGCAAACGATAGACGTGATTGCGATCGCCTTCAAACTGCAAGACGGTATCTACCATATGTTCTAAAACTTTTGGTCCTGCCAGAGAACCTTCTTTAGTGATGTGACCGATTAAAAATACCGGAACTCCTGTTTGTTTGGCGTAACGCAAAAGTTGAGCCGTACACTCTCGAACTTGAGAAATACTTCCTGGCGAACTTTCGATATCGGAAGAAAATAAGGTTTGAATGGAATCAATAATCAGCAATTGGGGCGTAACTTCCTCAGCTTGCTTAAAGATATTCTGTAAGTTTGTTTCTGTTAAAATGAAACACGCATCATTTTGTAAACCGATGCGTTCCGCTCTCATCTTAATTTGTAAATCACTTTCTTCACCGGAAACGTAAAGCACTTTCAGCGATTTTTCCAACACGGCAATTTGCAACAATAAGGTTGATTTACCAATACCTGGCTCGCCTCCAAATAAAATCAAAGAACCTGCCACCAAACCACCACCTAACACACGATTTAATTCATGGTCGTGCAATTGAATTCTAGCGTATTCTTGATTTTCAATGGATTGAAGCGTCTGAGGCTTTGCATTTCGAGTCGCAGATGAAAAAGCCACGACAGTAGGTAAGTTTTTTTCAATTAATTCCTCCACAAAGGTATTCCACTCTTGACAAGATGGGCATTTACCAAGCCATTTGGGAGTTTCGTACCCACAATTTTGACAAAAAAAAGCCGATTTTGTTTTAGCCATAGTCTTTTTTATGGTTAAAGGTACATATTTTTTTAACGGATTATCAAGGCTAATTCAATTGAAATCATCAATTTTACCATTATGATGGAAAGATGGATGGCTATGTTTATGGAAACCTCCTTGTGGGAATGGATAGCCGTGATTTTGGCGATAATCTATGTGCTATTGGCAGCTTATCGACATATTGCTTGTTGGTTTTTTGGTATTTTATCCTCAATCATTTATGTTGGATTAGCCTTTTCGAACCAAATCTATATGGACGCGGGCTTACAATTTTTTTATGTACTTCTTGGGTTTTACGGTTGGTATACTTGGAGAAAAACATCTGCATTAGATATTTCTGAATGGTCACTCAAAAAACATGCTTTCGCTATCGTATTCACTACAATTGTCGGTCTGATTATGGCTTGGGTCTTTACGCGGTACACCGATCAAGAAAATCCTATACTCGATGGTCTGATTACCACCTTTAGTCTATTTGCCACCTATTTAGTCTCCAAAAAAATCTTATCGAATTGGATTTACTGGATTGTAATCGATGCATTTGCAGCACAACTTTTTGCTTCAAGAGCTTTACACCTTACCGCATGCTTATACCTAATTTATAGTGTAATTGCAGGGTATGGTTTTTATCAATGGTATCGTATATGGAAAAAACACTAAGAATAGCAGTTACTGGACCTGAATCGAGCGGAAAAAGCTCCTTGGCAATGGAATTATCTAAAAAATTAAATCTTCCGTTGGTACTGGAATATGCACGCATCTATTTAGAAGAAAGGGGACCCAATTACAAAGTGGCAAATGTCTTCGAAATGGCTAATGGACAATGGGAATCTTGGTTGCCTTTTGAAAATAAGTCCTTTGTGGCAGATACAGAATTCTTAGTCTACAGTATTTGGCTACAAGAACGATTTTATACCCAAAGCGAAATCATTGAGGATTATATCCAACAACAACAGTTTGATCTATACCTACTTTGTAAACCTGACATACCTTGGGAGGAGGACCCAATTCGTGAAAATCCTTTAGACCGAACCTACTTGTTCAAAAAGTATGAAACACAACTAACGAATCGAAAATTAAACTTCATCACAGTGAACGGTAACTTAGAGCAAAGAGTACATCAAACCCTAAGTTACCTCGAAAAGCATTTTAAAATATCTTTTCCTATGTGATGTCAATGAAGTGGCGGTTAAAAAAGCTAGAAAAACGTCATTACCTTTTTATAGCTACAAAAATATAATGAATTTTTCGAAAAAAAACTGGGAAATCTCGCAGTTTTTTAATTATTTTTGGCCAAAACGACATTATTTTCATCAATTTTTAAGTGTGAGTAGAGGATCTTTTTCAAAAAGTTTAATTTCTGATATCAATTGCGACATGAATTCACCCGAATTTCATCGTTTTCAATTGGCCATTCCCAGCTTTCCAGAAGAAGGAATTTATATTTATTCTTTTGAGCAAAACAGAATGATTTATGTCAATAACTGGAAAGAAACCTTAGGATATGAAGATGAGGAGGTGAATATGCTCCTTCTGGTGAATGCTACAACACCAGAATATGCCCAGTTTTCGAATGAAATGAATGATAAGGCATTGATGTTCTTGATGTCAAGATCCGAAAATTTGACTAAGTATAGTTTTTCGATCGAATTAAAGAAACGGCATAAAAATGGAAGTGATGTTCCGATCATTGCCAGGGTTGGGGTTTACGAAGCGGGGGATGGAAAAATCAAAAGTATCATTGGCCGTTATCAGATCAATCGCAATTTGAAATTTGGAAAAGTAATGCGCTATGCAGCTTATGGACCTGAGAAAGACGATTTTGAGGGAGAATTGAACAAAATGCTCTTCACCCAAATGTCGATTTCGGATAAAGAAAGAAAAACCTTATCCCTTTTGGCAGCTGGAATGACCATGAAGCAAATTTCAGAAGAATTGAACATATCCACTTCTGCAGTTGAAAAAAGAATTTACCCTTTATTTGAGCGATTTAATGTACAAAACCTTGCTCATTTGATACAATTTTCCAATGAAAATAACCTTATCTAGCAATTTCTAGAGACAATATTTGATTTTGAGGAATTCCCAATTCAATTAATTGAGTTTTCCAATCCTTTAAGGTATTGGTTTCATTTCCAAGTACCCAAATGACCCGTTCTGTTTTCCAATATTCCAAGATTTCAACAAACTTAGGTGCACGTTGGATTAATTCGGCCATTTTTGCAAGTGATAACACCTCATCTTCAATAGGATTTCCTGGGTTTAAATCATCGATAACTACTAATTTCGTGGTTTTCAATAAGTAAATATACAAAAAATGCCCTTTGATTGCTCAAAGGGCATGGTGCATGTAATTGTCTATTTCAAAACATCTTGATCAATGTTGAATTTGAAGTTTTCGATTCACAATTCCTTTGTCTGTTACCATTTGCATTTGATAAATACCATTTGCTATTTGATCTAAAGGCACATATGTTGAATTTGTATCTTGGAACGTAAATGAAGCTACTAACACCCCATTCATTGCATACAAATTAACACCTGTGAATGGCACTTCTGAAGTAATCATGACGCTGGAATTCGCTGGATTTGGGAATAAGGAAACGTTAAACACTAATTCGTCAAGACTTGCGGTAGACGCAACACAGAAATTCTTGGTATTGGTAGTTCCAAAATTCGCATTTGCCTCTGTTAAAAATGCAAGGCTATCGCTTCCTTGAACAATGGCATAAGAACCCGACCCCCCATTTACAGTGGCGCATGTGGTCATACCATCTCCGAATGAATCATTGATCGTAAAGTTGTAACACCCTACACTCAAACAAAAGTTATATTGCACCAATCCAGGGTTATTATCTGCATAACCAGGTGAGGAATAAAGTGTATTGCTTTGTGCATCGGTTAAGGTCCAACTGGTTTCTGAAGCATAACAATCCAAATCCAAGTTCAATTGAACATTTTCACCATTTACTACTTTTGTAAAATTCGAAGTCGCTTGGTTATTAATCGCATTCGGATCAGAAACACCATTCACTTGTGTTAAATTAACCCCAAACGTATGGTTACCCCCAGCAACAGACCCTGCTGGTAAATTGATGACACTTGATCCAAATTGAGCTAAATTCCCTGTCCAATTATAAGTTTGATTCAATACACCATCGTATCCATAAGTAATCGTTGCCGAAGTAAGCGGCGAAGTACCCATATTGGTTAAGGTAAAAGATGGTGTTGGATTTGTATTACACAAGATTCCTGAAGCGCCCGTAATATTCCCAGTACTACCATCCAAAGCAAGTGGCGGCCCAGATGGATCTGATCCATCTACAAAAGTAGCTCCTGAGTTACTTGGATCTAACCAAAATTTCAATTGATTGGTCGAGTTACTACCGACAGGTTCCCATGAATAAGAGAATTTTCCATATTCATCAGATAATTGCGGGTTTCCACAGCCAGAGGCACCTCCGTGCAATTGACCAACTACACGATGGTTTTGATCAAAAAGAGGAGATCCTGATGAACCTCCTTCGGTTACCCCTAAATCCCACCAAGTAACTCCCCAATGTGAGTCGGCAGGAGATGAACCAAAAACCGTAGAAATTAACGGATTATTTTCGAAAGAGATTTTTTTAATATCTCCAGAAGGATGATGTATACCTACTGCAGAATTAGGAATTGCCCCTGAATTATCCCATCCTGCAAAATAAGGATTATAAGCTAAAGGCACTGTATTGTTAATTAATCCACCCGTGATCTCCACCAAACAAAAATCGGATGCGGCAGCCTTTGACCTAAGTGTGGCTCCTGATAAAGAGGTAAATGAAGGAGATGCTCCAGGATTTGAACAAGAAGCAGCCTGCCAATTGAATCGGAAAATCCATGTCGCTGGATTACTGTAACAATGATTTGCCGTTAATACATAAGGTTTGAAATCGTTGGCCGTATTATTTACGAGGGCACCCGTACAAAAACCATTTGACCCTGAAACCAACATCACTACACTGTTTCGTTCATTCGTCCAAGCAGATCCTTCCGGACAATTTACATTTAAGTTGCAATTGCCTGAACTTCCAAAAGCCTTTTCAGCAAATTCTTTACTGGTACGATAGCCATGCGTTACCGTATTTAAGGTCAGACTTCTCGATAAATTTTTATTTTGAGCTGGAATGTAATATTCCACAATAGCCTTGTTTCCTGGAATTAATTCCGTTCCTAATTCACCCTGATACGTATGGTATTGCGTAAATTTCCCAAGAATGAAATCCTTATTAGGATTATAAACATAAAGTTCATTCCCTTCTGGAATTACGACATTTTCAAAGGTTAAATTCACGGTTAAGGCTTTTTCGCAAACTACTTCTAAACGCCAAAGCTGACTTCCATCCGGTAAGTTGATCCAAGATCCATCCTGATCTAAAGTTAATTGAACGCTATGGTTAAAACCAAATCGCCAAGGAGCGATTCCTTTTCCATCCGTTTCTTGGTCCTCTAAACGTAAAGCTTCGACATCCGGTCTTGCGAAGAAATAAGATTTGATGGGTTGTTCGTTTATTCTTCCTTTCGGTAGTCCGCCATCCCCCTGTTGAGCAAAGGAAAATAGGCTTATTAAAAAACCTAGAAAAGATAGGGTAATAATTTTCATAATTTAAGCATATAGTTTGCACTAAATTAAAAAAATATCTTGAGAATCCCATGTCCACAAAATCAATACTTTTTACCTTTAAGATAATTTCATCATTAAACCCATAAAAAATTATTCACTTACAAATAGTTTCATTAATTTCACTATTCACTAAAAACAAAAGATTGAATCCGATTAAAAAGAAATACCTTTTTGCCTTTCTGAGTGCCTTTTCCATTTTGTTGTTTACCCTGTATTACTTTGATGTATTCTCTCACAATTATGACAATGAAATCAAACGGTTTAATCGTTCTTTTGAGAATAAAACCCAAGAAATCGACCTTTACCTGAACCATCGGTTAACCGAATTAAAACAAAAAGGATTTATTGGAAAATGGAAAGATCTACCCACAACCAAATCAACTCATTTTCATGTATTTAGAAACGATTCACTAGTTTTCTGGAACACGAATCAATTGCCTATTCGTTCTTTTGCAGATCTACATTTTCCCTCAAACGGTATCTTTCACCTTCAAAATGGGTGGTATTATGGAAAAACCATTTCCTATCAAGAGTATATTCTTTGTGCTAGTTTTTTAATCAAAAAAGACTACCCTTTTGAAAATGACGAACTTAAAAATGAGTTTGTTAAGCCATTTAAACTATCCTTCTCCTCATTTATTAATTTAGTCCAAGAAGAAGGGTATCCTGTATACGATAGTCATCAACAATACGTGTTTTCCATCATTCCCAATGAATACCAAACCGCTACAGAATACGAATCGATTGTTTTAATGATTTTACTATTAGCTTCCTTTGTCTTCGTGTTTTTATGGGTGAATGAATTGAATCAGGCCTATTTGTACCAATATCCATTGATTCTTCCAGGTGTCATTCTGATACTGCGGTTCCTTTCGTTAAAGTATTTGTGGTTAGGTTTTATGCACGACACCGCACCCTTTCAATCCAGTTTATACGGTACAAGTGAATGGTTTCCTAACTTCTTCGAATACTTATTAAACACCATTGTAATTTTCTATGTCCTTGTATTTTTAAGAACCCGTATCAAAAGATTACTTCCGAAGAAGAATAGTTATTTTGTCGCTTACGGATTATTGTTATCTACCTACGCCTTTTGGAATTTAATCATGTATTTAACTGAAGGTTTAGTTCAGAATTCATCCATCCCCTTAAATATTGACCAATTATTCAGTCTAAACACCTACTCCTTTTTTGCCATAACCTCTCTAGGATTACTTTTTTACGGTTATTTTCTCTATGTCAGAGATGTTATTAAATTGTTCATCCAATTGGATTTAAGTCAATCCAAACTAGCCTTATTTTCGTTTGTTTTTGGAATTATTTATTGGATCTACGACCTCATCTATGGGTATCAAATCATTTTCTCTGGGCTATTTCCGCTTCTTTTCATAGGCATCATTATCTATTATTTGAACCGAAAGAAAAACACTTTTGGCTTGGCTTTTGGACTTTTATTTCTCAGTTTAATCGCGCTAGTAGTAGCTGAAAACTTAGCTTCATTTAACGAGCGTAAAGATAAAAGTGAAAGGGAATTATTTGCCAATCAATTGGCCACTGAACAAGATATCGTGACCGAGGTAGAGTACCAAAATTTGGCGGAAAGTCTAAAGAATGATGGTCTCTTGAAAAATTTAGTTCGTAAAACTTGGAACATCAAAGCGAGCGATCTCCAAGAAACCTTAGAGCGCCTTTATTTCAATGGTTTTTGGGAGCGCTACGAATTAAGTTTCTTCTTTTTTGATGATCAAAATGAATCGGTCATCAGGTATTCTAAAGAAAATCGAAACACCTACGAGTATATGGCAGAGCTCACTGCAAGTCATGGCACACCTTCAGAGATTGATTCTAATATTTATTTCATCAATGATTACACCAATCAATTTGCTTACATCATTCAACAGCCGATATTTGACCAAGATTCTTTAAAAGGAACCTTATTTTGCACCTTAAAATCTAAAAAAATACCCGAAGCCATAGGCTTTCCAAGACTTCTTATTTCCTCCAAAGCAAAAGTATTTTCTTCCCTTGAAAACTATTCTATAGCTAAATATCATGATGGCCAATTAACAAGAAAATACGGTGCATTTAACTACCCTTCTAATGTAAGGGGAATGGTTAAACGAATGTCATCCAAAAGTCGATTTTTCAATTATGAAAATTACAACCACATCTTGTTAAATAAATCGAAAAAAGATGCAGTTGTATTGTCGAATAAAAATTACAGCGTTCTGGAATTACTGACATCATTTTCCTATCTTTTTTCCTTCTATGGTATTTTAATTTTGCCTTTATTGTTTCAGTCGAACCAAACACCATTATTCAAACGCACTTTAAGTCTCGCGGTGAAAATACAGTTGGTGTTAATTGGATTGGTGTTCATCTCCTTGTTGGCGTTCGGTTGGGGTAGTGGCGTCTTTGTAAGCAACCAATACAACCAATATACGGATGATATCATTCGAGAAAAAATGTTGTCGATTCACGTAGAGATGAAAACCAATTTTCACGATGAAAGGTACCTCAGTATTGATAAAGATGCCAATTCTTTGAGTTTTCTTCTTAAAAAACTATCTAAAGTTTTTGTCACCGACATCAATGTTTACGATACGAAAGGGATGCTATTAGCTACTTCTAGACAACGTATTTTTAATTTAGGATTGCTGAGTGAACAAATTAATCCCGAAGCATTTTACGCACTTCAAATTAGAGATAAAAGTGAATTTATACATCAGGAAGATATCGGTGAATTGAACTATTCTTCCGCCTACTTGCCTTTCTATAATGGCGATGGTAGTTTGTTGGGTTATCTGAACTTACAGCACTTTGGACAACAAAAAGATTTTGAAAATCAAATCCAACAGTTTTTAGTGGCAATTATAAACGTGTTTATGTTGTTATTGGCCATTTCCATTGTAATTGCCATCTTTGTCTCAAATTGGGTTACAGCTCCTTTACGTTTACTCCAAGAAAGTTTTAGTTCAGTAAAATTCGGAAAAATAAACCAGCAGATTTTATACGACAAGGAGGATGAAATTGGAGCGTTAGTGAAGGATTACAATAAAAAATTAGAGGAATTACAATTTACAGCTCAACAATTAGCCTTATCAGAACGAGAATCTGCTTGGAGGGAAATGGCAAAACAAGTCGCGCATGAAATTAAAAACCCTTTAACACCCATGAAACTGAGTGTGCAACAGTTACTGCGCGTTTATAATCCGGATGATCCGCAATCGGAAATGAAATTGAAGAAAGTTTCAGAATCCATTATTGAACAAATCGACGCATTAACTAAAATTGCCAATGAATTTTCTTCCTTCGCTAAAATGCCGAAACCAAACGAAGTACATTTGGATTTAATCCCGCTTTTAGAAAATGTTATTGAGGTATTTCGTTCAGACACCAAGGCTAATCTTACCATTGAAACATTTCTAAAGCATGTATTCATTAAGGCCGATAAAGATCAAATGGTTCGGGTGTTCAATAATTTGATTCAAAATGCTATTCAGGCTATTCCAGAGGATCGTGAAGGCAAAATCAACATACGCATTTCAGAAAAAGAATCGGTGTTTTTAATACATGTGATGGACAATGGTAAAGGCATTGAAACTCACGAGAAAGGAAAAATATTTGTTCCTTATTTCACGACGAAGTCCACCGGTACTGGTTTAGGTTTAGCTATGGTAAAACAAATCATTGAAAATCACAACGGACAAATCAATTTTCAAAGTTCCCCTTTAGGAACCACCTTTACCATTCAGCTTCCCATTGATCGTCATTAAAAGAATTTATTCTTGCGAATGATCCGATCGACAGGAAAATGCAATGAACCGAATGCCTCTTGTTGATTTAATGAATCTATTTTAAAATCGATCAAGGTTCCCTTGTACTTCCAAAATCCGTTATTGGTAGCTGATTCAACTACTTTTGGCAATTGCTTACCGGAATAAAAGTAATAGATACCATCCTTTTTATGAAAGGTAAGGGCAGGAGAAAACAAGAAATAAAATTTATTATTTTCCTTTCTTAAGATCCCTTTTGCGAACAATTTATTCAATAAAACGCCTCCTTTATCATTCATACTCAATAAAATGGAGAAACCAGGAACCTTAACTTCTTTGGTTTTTTCAACTTCCGTCACATTGAAATTATCATCCATGATGGATTCAATATAGGTTTCTTCTACCGTTTGAATTTCTCCCTGTTTATAGGACAAATCACCCTCCCAAGCATCTAAAAATTCTTTAGTTGGAAAACTAATTTTACTCCCCATTTCTAGGATCAAACGGTATAAAGGGTCTTTCGGATTTGCACGAAGTTTTGCGATATCGAAATGCAAGTTCAGTTGCTTGGTTTTATAGGCACTTTCTTTAAACTCAGGACCTCCTTTCTTCAGCTTGAAATTAAACGGTTCCTTATTTTTGACATAAGAGAGCACTTTAAAACTGGTTGAATCGGAATCATGCGCAAAGATGGCTTTTTCAAGTCCAAATTCATCTAATTTTTTGGTGTTCAAATAGAAAGAGAGTTTTTCATCTTTAAACTGTTTTTCCTTTAAAAATTCACTCCATCCTTTTGAACAGTCTCCTTTTTTTGCTTGCGTAATTCTTACATAATGCTTTTTGAACTTTGTACCCTTGTAGATGAATAGGTATTTTTTATCATAAAACATGTACGCGTTTAATTCTTTACTCTGATAAATAGTGTGTTCGCCGATAAGGGTATCTTGAATATCGGTATACTTCGCAAGGCGTTCCAACCCTTGATTGACCTTGCTACTATCGGTTACGTTCACCAAGGCGCCCCAATCGCCTGAACTATTCGCAAAAAAATAAATCGGTTGTTGCAGGTTCAACCCATACATTTTGCCTTGACCTAATAAGAATTCATAGGAAAAGAAATCGCGAAAAGGGATCTTATGGTAATAAAGCATTCCACTGGTTTCACGAGCGATATCGAGTAAGTAAGCTTTCCCTAAAAAATCTCCTTCAGGCAATCGATCCACTAATGCAGGATACTCCTTTTTTTCAATTAGATAAGGCCGTAAGAATAAAAATGCACCTAAACCAACAGAAAGAAGGATAATGACAATAACCTTTTTGACCATAGCCTATTTTGAAATCACGTAAATACTGTTTAGTAGATCTAATAGATAAGTGCTGGTGTTTTTGTATTCTCCTTCAAATTCATAGGTCAATTTGAAATCGGTATGGTTACGAGATGTTTTTGAAGAAGTAAGTTCCATATTTCCTGTTTTACCTCTCAAGGCATCAATCATTTCATTTTGTTTTTCTTGAAACAAATCTCTTGGTAATTTATCGATGGCCTTATTCCAATCCATATTTGCATACATAAACCCACTCTTCATAGCCTTCTTTGCCAATGTTGAACTGATGGATTCCTTTCCATATCCTTTCGCATGATTCTTGGCTAAATCCTCATCATTTGTAAAAATGAACAGTTTACCCGTATTGATCATATACAATGGCGCTGCATCTAAAATGGCATTTTGATAAACCCAATAAGAACCCATATTCTCAAAACGCGAAGTCATTTTAGACAAATGCTTTAAGACCTTTTCAGGAATATCTCCCCTGTTCGTAGAAAAACCAATGGTAAAAATTGGCATGTCTTCCTCCGCCTCTACCTCGTTTTCGTAATAATCAAAGGTATTTTCATCATAAATAAATTCAACCTTCTTTGTTTTCACTTTTTGAATCCCATTAAAAGCCCCAAACATACTTCCTTTATACGTTCCAAAAAGAGCATCTTTGTTGACAAATTCATTCAATAACTCGATGGTTAACACGTTGGTAGAGATGCGTGCATTTTTCTCGTCACTCAATATAGGCATGACAATTTTATAGGCTTGCTCATACGCTTCCCGTAAATTCACATTGTAGGTAAAAAACGCTGTATTGGATTGTGGAATGTATTTTAACACTTCTTTATCAAATTTGGCATTATTCATTTTTTCATAAATCGATCCCAAGGCATCTCCATAATTGGCTCTCATTTTGAAATCCACGGAACGCTCATTCAAGGTAAATTCACCAACAATGACATTTCCAGTGTATAGATTTTTAATGTCTTCATACAAGGTCGGGATCATGGTTTGAAAATACCATAAACTCTTTGATTTTTGCAAGTTTCTCGAATTGTCTAAATAAAACATCCCGTCTGCATTCAGTGCCATTTGAGTTTGAAAATACTGGTCGTATTTGATTAAACTTTCACCTTTTAGAAATAAATTTTGACAAATTTGATCTAACCATTCTTTTTGAAGGACCAACAAAACACTATCTCGAAGTTCAAAATAATTTTTTTCCAACAAATCATTTTCCTGAGAAGAGAACATCGAATTTGTATCAACTTCTTCCTCATAAAATTCCTCGTTGATGATTTCATTGCCATTTTCATCGTAAGAAATCGTTTCATAGTAACCATCCTCATACCATGGATTTTCATTTCCTCTAGAGTACCAGATAGAATCTGTCATTTCATCTACACGCTGACTCGTAGGATCAACTCGAAGTAATAATGCAAAATTTCCTTTAATGAATAAGTGATTGAAATAAGATGCATAATGTTCCAGACCGCTGTATTTATCGGTTACTTTTTCAAAATCATCAAACACTTGAAACAATTGACTTTTATCTTTTACCCCGAAAGTAAAGCCTGAAAGCTCAAATTGATCGTCTTTCCCGTAAAAGACATTTAACTTTTGATTAAAATCAATTCCAGATTCTTTAATGGTTTTCCCGGAGGTTGATCCATCAAATAATTCCTGTTGCAGTTCTGCCATGAATTCATATTGCACCAAATCATCAAGCGATATCTTTTGTAGTAAAGAGGTATTGTTTAAAGAGAATACGGTCACCGCCTCTTTAGGGACAAAATCTTCTGACTTTTGCGCCAAGGTGGACGAAGCACAAAAAAGCAAAAGGGAAAAAGTAAATAATTTCATGACTAGTACAATATATGGAATGTAAAAGTAATCATTTTCGATTAATTTTTAAGTGGGGTCAAGATGATTGTATTTTGCATGCTTTTTGGATTTTGCAAGATGGAATGTACATCGCTTCTCAACATACTGTTTAAACGATTGGGAGAAATCACTGTTTTGGTGTTTTCAGCCTTTTCGATACCCCGTTCAAAACGCGTAATTGAAGTATAAGTACCTTTTTTAGTTGCCTCGTAATCATCATCCTTCAATTCTTTGGTTTTAACCAAGGTAAAATCCGGAATATAACGTACTAATTTTTGTCCATCCCAACTCAACCAATTTTCATTTAATTCTTTAATCGTTTTATCTTTGAATTGTTCTTGAACCACCATTTTAATAGCTGCTTGAAGTTCTTCAAGCGAATTGAAATCGAATTGAAATTTGAAAATAAACTGCTCGAAATTCTGATCAACTTTGACCAACTTAATTCCTTCTTTTTTTGCCAACGCATTTTTAAATTCTTCTACTTTGTCTTTGATTTCTGCAATCGATGGCACTTTTTTACCATCTAAACTGTCTAAAGCTAAAATAGAATTGATTTTAATTTTATTCGACGACATGTTAATGGTGTATTTTAAGGAACCTGAACCATCGTTTTTTATGGTTAAATCATCAATGATTTCCAAACAAGAAGTAAGGGAAAAAAGCAATGCAATAAAGAGATAAATGGTTTTCATAAATAATTTTAAAAAGGAAACAACCAAAAAACATTCCAAAGATAAAAAAAACTATGCTCTCAGACGATAAAGCGCAATAAAAGGCAGAAATTCCATATATTTGTGCAAAAAAATATTTGATATGTCGACGGAATCTAGAATTTCTACCAACAAAGCACCAAAACCGGTTGGATTGTATCCACACGCTAGAAGAGTTGGGAATCTTTTATTTTTATCTGGAGTAGGCCCTAGAGTTGCTGGATCTGACGCAACTGATTCAGAGGTTCCTGGATTGAAATTAGATAAAAATGGAAATTTCATTGAATTTGATTTTGAAGCACAATGCAGAAGTGTATTTGATAACGTAAGAATCATTCTTGAAGAATCGGGATCTAGTTGGGATCAATTGGTAGATGTGACCGTGTTTTTAGTAAATATGAAACGTGACTTTCATACGTATAACCGCATTTATGCTGAGTATTTTAAAGACAACCTTCCTTGTCGTACTACCTGTGAAATCAACTCACTACCGACTCCCATTGCGATTGAATTAAAATGTATAGCAACCATTGAATAACTAAAATATGATTGGATTTATTATTCGCTGTTTTGTAGCAGCAGCCGCTTTATTTTTGAATACTTATGCCTTTGTTTCAGGACATTGGGGGTGGGGGATTGTCATGATTTTTGTTACTGCAATCATCATCCTTTCTTTTTTCCGAAATGAACAAATGTTATTGGCCTTGAATCAAATGCGTGTAGGAAATACGGAAAAGGCTAAAAAACACATCAACAAAATTACAGCACCGCAATTTTTGCCCCGTAAACAACACGCATATGTACTGTTTTTACAAGCCGTCATGAATACCCAAGAATTTGGTTTTGCTAAAAGTGAGCAATACTTAAGAAAAGCGATTGGTTTAGGTTTGAGAACTGGACAAGACAATGCGGTTGCGCGCATGCATCTTGCGGGTATTTGTGCCCAAACGGGTAGAAAAACCGAAGCAACCACCTTGTTAGCAGAAGCTAAAAAGTTAGACAATACAGGCATGATGAAGGATCAAATCAAACAAATGCAGATGCAATTGCAAATGGCTCCTTCGAAAAATCAAATGCGTATGGCACAAATGATGGGTGGACGTAAAAAAATGCCTAAATCGCGTTAAGCATGGAAAATGGACCCCGTGTGTATGCCCACCATTGGCCCGATTATGAACTCATCGATGCGGGTGGCGGTAAAAAACTAGAAAGATGGGGTAAAATCATTACCATTCGTCCTGAAATTCAAGCGTATTTTAAGAGCGAAATTCCATTTACCGAATGGAGCAAGCTAGCCCATTGGGAATTTATTCCCAGTAAAGGGAACACCGGAAAATGGAAAGCCTTAAAAAAAGAGGTGCCGAAATCTTGGGAGATTACCTATAAAAAATTAAAATTTAAACTTGAATTAACAAAGTTTAAACACGTAGGTCTTTTTCCAGAACAAATGGTCAATTGGGATTATCTTTCAAACCATTTAAGTACAGATGGATCCTTTTTAAACCTATTCGCATACACTGGAGCAGCTTCCCTTGCCGCTCGTTACACTGGGGCAGATACTTTACACGTTGATGCAGTAAAACAATTGATTGGCTGGGCAAAAGAAAACATGGAGTTATCCAGATTGCTCAACATCAAATGGGTGCACGAAGATGCCTTAAAGTTCGCGCAACGCGAAGTAAAAAGAGGTCATCGTTACCAAGGAGTCATCATGGACCCACCTGCTTGGGGATTGGGTGCTAAAGGAGAACAATGGAAATTAGAAGAAAAAATAGATGATCTTTTAGCTGCTGCTGCTCAATTAATGACCCCCGATGGATTTGTCATTGTAAACACCTATTCGCCTACCTTAGACCTACAGATGCTTCAAAGTTTAGCGGAAATGTACTTCATTGGTTGTGAAATACACGTTCAAGAATTATGGATGCAAACTACTACCGGTAAAGATCTTTACTATGGCAATCGTTTGTTAGCGATTCGATCTCTTTAGTTTCATTCTGCCAAATCAAAATGCTGAAGAATTTTCTCGGCTAACACATCACTTAGTTTATAGTAACTTTCCCAGGTCCAACCGCCAACATGGGGTGTTAAAATGATTTTTTCTTGGGATAAAATATAATGAAAATCAGTAGGTATTTGTTGATCAAAAATATCCTCAAAAGAACTTTTTTCATATTCTAAAACATCCAAGCCCGCACCTTTGATTTTACCTTCTTGAAATGCTTGAACAAAGGCAGCAGTATCCACAATTTTCCCTCTGGATAAATTCAAGAGATAGATTGGCTTTTCAAATTGATTAAAAAAGCGTTGATTGGCAAAATGTAGCGTTTCCTCCGTTTGAGGGATGTGAAAGCTGACGATATCTGCTTGTTGAAAAATAGCTTCCATAGTGGATTCGATCACCTGACTATCGCCAAAATGCGTTTTGTATTTATCGTAAGCTAAAATTTTCACATCAAAACCTCTTAATTTTTTAGCAAAGGCTGTCCCATTATTTCCGTAACCAATGATGCCGATCGTTTTGCCATCCAATTCCTCTCCCCGATTCCCTTCACGATTCCATAATCCTTGATGCACCTCCCGATTTGCTTTGGGCAATTGATTCATCAGTGAAAGCAACATCGCAAGTGCGTGCTCAGCAACTGCATTGCGATTTCCTTCTGGGGAATTGAATAAAGCAATCCCACGATGCTCACAATAAGGAACATCGATGTTTTCTAGACCAGAACCGGAACGGGCAATGAATTTTAAGTTTGGAGCATCCTCCAAAAACTCAGCGTTCATGCGAAATCGAGAACGGATAACCAGTCCATCACAATCTTTTAACACTTCCTGACAATCGAGGGCTGACCATCTCGTTCCATCAATGCACTCAAAACCAGCTTGCAATAAACGCTCCTCTAAAATGGGATGTACCGTATCTAAAAACAATACTTTCATAAATGATGAATGGATTAGTGAGTTACTTTCCTTGGTAAGGAGCAGAAACAATGGTTTTAAATGCGCTTTTCACGAACTTCTTCTCGTTAATCCCATCGTATTCTTTGATGATATTTCCATTCCAAAGATAGAATACGCCAGGGGTGTCTTTAGTCCCTCCAAGCGTTTGCCAGAATAAAGCCACATCCGCAATTTGATGAGGATATTTTGCGCCTGCATACTCAAAAAAAGCAGGTATCAATTCAGGTTCTTCATCCATGAAAACAATTTTAATGGGAGGAAAATCCTTCACCGTATTTTTTAATTGTGTTAATTCTTTAGCTGTTTCCTTGCAATGATCGCAACCCGGTGCAAAAAAACACAACACTTTTCGATCTTTGTCAATGTCGGCGAAAAACGAACTGTAGCCTGATTTTTTTGGTTTGGGTTGCTTTATCTCCTCTACTTCAGGACTCGTTTCCTTTGTTCCTTGTGTTTCCGGTTTCGCATCATGAATAGGAATTACAGGCGTATCTATTTCAATAGAAAGGGA
>JALRIV010000130.1 GCA_023255275.1 Crocinitomicaceae bacterium
ATCTACATCTTATATTCTGATAAACTGAAAAGATATTACATTGGCACTAGCGATGGTCCAAAACGACGATTATTAGAACACAATGAGGTAAAATATGATAAAGCTTTCGGCGCTAAAGGAATCCCTTGGGAAATGAAATTATACTATGCATGCAAGTCAAGCAGAAATGCGTATGAGTTGGAGCGATTTATCAAACGAATGAAGTCAAGAGTATTTATTGAGAAAGTGCTTCAAAACCCAAAGATACTGGAAGAAATAGAGTCAAAGTATGAATAGTGCGGGTTCAATTCCGACGCTTCGGAACCGCTCCGAGTACAAAACCCTGATAGCAATGTCAGGGTTTTTTGTTTTTACATTGTTTACCCAAAATAGCATCCATTAAAACAAACTTGTCTCAGACTTAATTCTGGCTTAACTTCGCATTGGAGAAAGGAAGCTTACTTTGTGGTCAAAAAATGGAATTATTTATCTTAAGTTTTGCCGCCTTATTCTCGGTCATCAACCCACTCGGCACAGTCCCTATTTTTGTGGGATTAACACAACAGCATTCGAAAAAAGAGCGCGCCGTCGTTGCATTGTTTACAGCGTTGTATGTCCTCATTATTTTACTGCTGTCTTTTTATTTTGGGAAATACATCTTATCCTTTTTTGGAATTAGTTTAAATGCCTTAAAAATTGCTGGGGGATTAATCATTACTTCCTCTGGTTTTGCCTTATTGACAGGAAAATTTAGTGAACATAAGGGCATGAAACAACGGGAAAAAGAGGATGCCTTCAATCGATCCGAAATTTCCTTAACTCCTTTAGCCATCCCCATGTTGGCAGGACCTGGAACCATCAGTCTACTCATCTCCTTTCAGCAAGCCTACCCTACCCTAAACCAACAACTCTTCATTCTTCTCGCCATACTTGGCGTTACCATCGGTATTTACCTCATCTTAAAGAGCGCACATTACATTGTCCGATTAATGGGTGCTTCGGGCATCAATGCCTTATCCAGAATCATTGGATTTATTGTGATCGCTATCGGGGTGCAGTACATTCTAGGCGTGGTATTGGAAATCATCCACACCTACTTTTCCGGGAATTGATCGGTGAATGCGGAAAACGACTTAGAACGTCAGGTTTTGGGCATCGATAAAATTGACCCACTTCCCCATTTTCTTTTGAATGACTTTAAAATGGGCTTGATCATCCGGTGTAACAAAAGTTATGGCCGTTCCTTTTTCTGAGGCTCTTCCCGTCCGACCGATCCGATGGACATAATCTTTGGGAGAACGCGGTAATTCATAATTGATGACATAAGGCAAAGCAGGAATATCAATACCACGGGCCATGAGATCCGTAGTCACCAAAGCTTGCAATTTTCCTTGCTTGAACTGCAAGAGTGCTTCGGTACGTGCGCCTTGACTTTTCTTACTGTGAATGGCGCGAGCAGTTATGCCGTTTTTCTTCAATTTCTCCGTTACCGCATCCGCTTTATAAACCGATGAGGTGAAAATCAAAACCTGCTGCATGGCTTCCGTACGAATCAAATGACGTAACAGTGGGCCCTTTTGTTCTTCCGTTACGGCATACGCCAATTGAGTAATGGAATCGATATTTGCCTCTTCACTTTCTACTTTAGCAACGAGTGGTTGATGCAGTAAGATCCGATTGATTTCTTCAACACGCTCATTTAAGGTAGCCGAAAACAGTAAATTTTGTCGTTTTTTAGGAAGTAAGGCAAAAATGCGTTTCATTTCCTCTTCAAAGCCAAGATGCAACATCTTATCGGCCTCATCCAAGACCAAGGTCTCAATGGAAGATAAGTGTACGGCATTCATGTCCACCAATTCTAACAGACGTCCAGGAGTAGCCACCAATACATTTACGCCCATCATTCCTTTCATTTGCGGATTGATCGAAACCCCTCCAAAAACGGCAGCGGTTTTAACCGTTTTATGCAAATGTGGACTGTACTGTTGAAATACGTCTTTAACTTGTCCGGCTAACTCTCTGGTAGGCACCAGCACCAATACTTGAACATGGCGATTTTTTTGCACCAAAGAACGCTGTAAATTCATCAGTAAAGGCCAGACAAAACTCGCTGTTTTTCCAGAACCTGTTGGCGCGATTCCTAAGGCATCTTTTCCCTCCAAAATCGCTGGTATAATAGCCGATTGAATGGGCGTAGCTTGGCTTAATCCATAATGTTGAATAGCGGCAACCAACGACGGGTCTAATTCCAGCGCGTGAAATGAATGCATGGCCTACGACTTAAATTCCTTATTTAAATTGCGGTAAATGAACGAATGGAATACATGTCGGCGTGCAAAGCGACCTAAAGAAGGGGCGCTATTCAATTTATTGTACACATTTTTAGGTACGCCAAAATACTCATAAACGCTACCGTCGGTGAACGTAATTTTCAAATTGCTTTGCTTGTATTGGTAATCGTCAATAGTCGCTTCGTTTACCGTTTTAGTATATTCTTCTAAATTAGCCGCTTGCGTTTCAGGATGCGTACTGACCAACAGGTGGTATGCTTCAATGATGTGTTTACTTTGAATTTCAGCCGCTTCCTTCTGATCCTCGTCCGTAAATTTATCCGGATGGTTTTCCTTGATTAAATTGCGGTACGTACTTTTTAACTTTTTAAGATCTGTTGCTTCGGTATATTCGAATAATTTTTTTGCTTCTACGATGCGCTTCATACTACTTTTTTATGGGTTAAAATCAATGAAGCCACGAGGAAAAATCACTTGAAACTGCATTTGAGGGTGCAAAGGTACTGCATTTATTTGGAAGAAAATAATTTTCGTTTTCCGAAAGCCTTAATCGACCTTCAATTGGTATTTGAACAGGAGGCCTGGTAATTGATCTTTGGTCAATTTGGCGCCGCGTAAATCATTCAATTCTGGATCGATGATGACATGATGTGCCCCACGAAAATCCGCCTTTTCCAAATTACTGCGTTCAAATAGCGCTCCTTTTAAATTAGACTTATTGAAACTCGCCATGGATAGATCTGCCTGAACAAAATCAACTTCTTCCAATTGGCATTCGTGAAAGGACGTTCCCTTTAGTTTCAGTTGAAAGAAAGAACTGTAATTCAATAAGCATTGCTGGAAGGAAAAGGAAAGTAAAAACGGATTACAATCTTCAAAGCGCAATCCTAACAACTTACAATCTTCAAATTGGACATCCGTGAAACGAGTATTTCCTAATTTTACATTGCTTAAATCGCACGCCAAGAATTGACATTCAATGAAAATCATCTGGGATAAATCCATTCCTACAAACTGACAATTTTCAAACACGCATTGATCGTATTCACCCAATTCCAATCCCTTCTCATGAAAAGATACTCCTTGAAAATGTTCTTGATCAATGAAAACTTTAGCCATTTAATCCTTTTTTTTCGTCAACGGGAATCTTGCTCCTAAAACTGCATTGATTTGTCCAAAAAAGAAATGTTGTGAAGCTTTATCGGACTTAAATTGAGTGGTTCTCACATCAGGCAAATGAATAAACCCTCCTTTGAGTTCAGTCTGAAGGAAGACATATTTAAAAAACGTCAGATTCAAAGCGCCCACCACTCCAATTCCATAACCCGCTAAGTGAAAGGCATCATGTCGCTCATTATTCATGAGCGTACAGTTGGTTTTTGGCATTACTACACCAGCACCAGCGCCTAATTCGTAGTTAAATTCTAGGTTTTTACGGGCATAAATATTGGCAAAGCGACGCAATTCCAAGTTTAAATAGTTCAAGCCATCGGTATGTTCGTACAATAAAAAATCGTGGGTTAACACTTGATCTGCTTGCTGGTAATTCCCATCATAGGCCGTACCGTTTGAAATTCTTCCGGTCATCTTCACCGTCTGGTCATTCATCATCACATATTTCATATGATCTGCACCGAAGGAAATGGAATAATGATCGTTGATAAAATAACCCAAACGCAAATTATATTGGGGAATCGTTAGCTTTTGTGGATTCAAATAAACACTCGCCTCAAAAGGAGATTGGCGATCTCGCGCTACGACATCCTTCAATTCGAAATTGTAATCATCTCCCTTAAAATGAATATCGGATTTGGTATATCCATCCCAATTATATCCCCAGTAAAAAAAGAACGATCCTTTCGGGTGGGGTTTGTAATCATTAGATTGTGCAAAAAGGAAGGTCATTCCGAAACTACAAAGCAGTAGAAAAATTTTATTCATCGCGTACATTTAAGGCACAAATTTAATAAAGTTGCGCTTGTCCAATCTCTAAATCTGCTATTTTATCTCAAAACTTGATGAAAATCATAAAATTTCAATGATTCGTTTTTGTACTCCAATTTACACCTTGGATTTTTTTACGTAGAAGTATGAAGAAAAAATTACGTGTTATTGAGTAAAAAAATATCCCCTGTTTTATTAAACCAAAAAAAAAACCAAAAAAAATGTTTATTGTACCAAATCTATAACTATGCACTATCTTTTAGTCTTCCTTTTTTCCAGTTTGATATTCAATAGTTTGTTCAGTCAAAAAAATACCACTGCTGCGGGTGGCGATCATACAGGAGCCGGAGGTTCTGTTGCTTTTTCGATTGGCCAAATTGATTACACAGCCCATTCGAGTAGTAATGGAAACATACAACTCGGGGTGCAACATGCCTATGAAATTTTTACCGCAGGAACACCTGACATTGACCTGACCTTCGATATTCATGTATTCCCAAATCCAATGGTCGATCAGGTAAACATTCGTATGGGTGGCATCCCTTTCGATGAACTTTCTTTTCAACTTTATGACGATCAAGGAAGGTTGATTCGAGAAGATCTCATCATACAAGAGCT
>JALRIV010000131.1 GCA_023255275.1 Crocinitomicaceae bacterium
GGCTTAGTATTACCTTGAAACATACGCTCGAATTGTGGAATACTGCAAAAAATGTAACTGAAATTGCCAAACAGCGAAATTTAGCGGTATCCACGGTAGAGACTCATTTAAGTGCACTTGTACAATTAGGTTTATTGGATGCTAAAGAATTAATTGATGAAATAAAGTTGTTGTCGATTCAAAATTCTCCTATTGATTGGTCAAAAAGCTTAAGTGAAATACGTTCAGAATTTCCTGACTTTAGCTACTTTGAGTTAAAATTATCGAAACAGATAAAACAAAATTCCAATGATAAAACCACTTCAATTTAAAGTATTCCTAATATCTTTATTGATTTCCTGTTTGAGCATTCCATTAAAAGCAGATTCGTGTTTTATAGATAACCAAATAGTAAGAATTTCCAGTTTACCAGATTTTTTAAATGAAACGTCCTCGCTTTGTGAAACGAAGGAGGGCATTTGGTCAATCAACGATAGTCATAATCCATCCGAATTGTATTTATTAAATCATCATGCCTACGAACGTTGGAGAGATTCGGCAATTGCATTTCAAAGTTCCGACTTTACAGTTTTTGATATTTCTAATGCAAACAACGATTGGGAGGCCATGGAAACGGATGGAATTAATCTTTATCTTGGAGATTTTGGAAACAATAATGGCAATCGGAAAAATTTAAAGATCATAATTATAAGCATTGATTCGTTAGGCGTTTATTATCGAAAACAAACAGGTTATAAACTTGGATTTAAGTCGAAAAAAACAACCAATATTGAACTTACTCGGATTAATTGCAATGGCTTAATCAATAGAGAGATAAAATTCAAATACCCCAATCAAAATAACTTCACTAATAGAAAGTTGCACAATTACGACTGCGAGGCAATGGTTGTAAATGATAAATCCATTTTTCTATTGAGTAAAAATTGGAAATCACTGACTTGCGATTTGTACCAAATTCCCAAATCACCTGGCTCTTATGAAGCCCTACAAATTGGAAAATTCAATCCCAGATTTTTGATTACAGATGCATCTAAATGGCGCAATACAATATTTGTTTGCGGCTATGCACCAAATGGTAAGCAATGCGTTGGGCAATTAAATATATCAGGAATATCAGATTTTGAAAATAATAAGTCACCTTTAAAACTTGTTCAAGTTGAAGATTTTTATCGTTTTAAGTTACCCATAAAACCTGCACAAGTTGAAGGGATTCATTTCGATGAAAAAACCCAGCAACTATTATTAAGTACAGAATCGCGAAAATCGCAAATTCAATCTCTTTTTCTAATTAAAACCCATTAAAGTTATACCTTAAATCCAATCCCACCACTTGCTATATTGGGCTTTACTTCCGTATTGAATTCTTGGACGTCTTCATAAGTGAGCGTATGAATTAGTTTTTCAGTTCGTTCAGATTCTTGCAATTCAGCCAATCTTAGGTGTTGATTCCTTACGGCTTCTTCAATTACGCGCCTTACACTTCTGCCATTCCCAAAGTACTTATCGCGGGTTCGATATAAAAAATCTACATAGCGCATCAAATGATCGGCGGCTTTAGGCTCTGGAGTGATATTTTGTTCGTTGAGCTGATTCATGGCAATGGTATACAGGTCATCGGCTGAGAAATCCGTAAAATTGAAAACCCTATCAAACCTCGATTTCAAACCGGGATTTGACTCCATAAAACGTTCCATATTTTGGGTATATCCTGCGGCAATTACGATAAACTCTCCGCGTCGGTCTTCCATACGTTTTAATAAGGTTTCTACGGCTTCTCTGCCAAAGTCTCCTCCCCCGCCTTCTGTTAAGCTGTAAGCTTCGTCTACGAAAAGAACACCACCCATCGATTTATTGATCAATTCCGATGTTTTAATCGCCGTTTGGCCCACGTATCCACCTACTAAAGATTGTCTATCGCATTCGACTAAATGACCCCTTTCTAAAATACCAAGAGCCTTGTAAATTTGAGCCAATATACGAGCTACTGTTGTTTTCCCTGTTCCTGGGTTACCCGAGAAAACCGAATGTAAAGAGAACGTTTTGCGAACATCTTTGCCCATACTTTTATAGAATCGAACCAGTTTAACCAATTCTTCTATTTCTTCCTTTACTTGTTCCAAACCAATCATACCTTTCAATTTGGTTAAAGATTCTTTTAGAAGCTCTTCATCTATGGGTATTTCAGGTAACACACGGGCTTTTTCTGCAAATATTTTATCAAAATCTTCTTTTTCTAAAGTGGAAAGAACCTCTGACGACAAATTTTCAGGATGATCCGTTTTCATAACACGAAGACCCAGATTAATTTTGGCTTCGTCTAACATCGAGTTCACTAATCGGGCATTACCAAAAAACTTATCTCTTTCGCGATATCTATCGGTTAGGAATTTCTTCAGAGATGTTGCGGCATTTTCAGATAAATTTATCCCCCGTTTTTTTGATGCAAATCCGGCAATTTCCACCAATTCTTGTGGAGTATAATCAGGGAAGTCATACTGTACGGTAAAACGGCTCTTTAAGCCAGGATTGGATTCTAAAAATATTTCCATTTCGGAAGGATATCCCGCTACCACAATAGCAATATCATCGGCATCTGAAAGTTCCTTCAAAAGTATCTCTATTACCTCTTTACCAAAGTCTTTGTTATCATCATCTTGCCTTGCAAGAGCGTAAGCTTCATCAATAAACAGAATACCGTCTTTAGCCTTTTTAATGGCTTCTTTTGTTTTTGGAGCGGTTTGACCGATGTACTCAGCCACCAAATCGGCGCGATCTACTTCGTGTACATGGCCTTTTTTAAGCAACCCTAGCTCCTTATATATTTGCCCTAATAAGCGTGCAACTGTTGTTTTACCCGTACCTGGATTTCCTTTGAAAACAGCGTGTAAATTAATTCGATCGGATTCTACAAAACCGCGCTCCTTCCTCAACTGTACAAATCGTAAATAGTCAGAATATTCTCTGATTTTCTGCTTAATGGGTGTTAGTCCAATTAACGAATCCAATTCAAACATTACCTCATCGATTCCCTTTTTCTGATTGGATTCGGAATCATTCGGAGTCATTTCAGTGATTTGTTCTGAATTCAAATCTGCTGCAGGCAATAAGAATGGCGTAAAGGGTCTAAAATCATCTTCGGTTGCTTCGACGAAATCGTCACCGATTTGAAAGGGAACATGCGCCATCATTTCCCCCATAAATATGATTTCTACATAATATTTACCTCGTCCCCACGAACCAATAATATTGGAACCAATTCCGGCAGTTCTCTCAAAAGAACTTTCATCCGGTTTGATAAAGAAAAGCTGCGAAATCCTACCCTTAAGGAATCCTGAATTGGTTCTGTAATTAAAAATCAATTCCAAAGGCAAATCTGTATGCCTTCGCGTTAAATTATCGGCAGTGATTTCGGTAAAAATATAACGTGTATTTAAAGCATTGAAAACCGAAAAATACTTTTTATTTTTTTCTTTTGTTTTACTGCTATTCCCTTCAAACAACTTGACGGAATTGATTTTAAAATATGGATTGAATCCCGCTTTTACCTTGCCAACATTTTCAACATAGAAATTCTTGGTGGCAATCAATTCTCCATCTACATGGGCTTCCCATCTGTAAACACCTGGCTGCCAATATTTAGCGGTTGTCTTTACACCCCAACCTTCCCTTATGTAAACTATATTTTCATTGATTCCAACTGGTCTATCACAATTTATTGAGCAAATTTGATTGTTTGTTTCATCCAAACAAACCAAGTCCATCCGAATACTCCACTCTTTTTGATCGAAGTATTTATTAAAAAAAGAAACTTCACAGTAAACGTATGTTAGTTCTTGAATATCAAAAACCGATCTGTATTTTTTAGTATCGTTTGCGAGCCATTCGGTATCGCAATACGTCTTAATATCGCGGAATTTATAGGGTGATTGCTCCATACATCAAACTTACGGAGTGTTGGTGATAAGAAAAATAGACTTCGACTAAAATAAATTTACAAGGTATAGGTGATTCCGAGTGTCAGTCCAATAACATTACTGCCAATTCCCAAATTAGAGGTATAACCAAAGTTTTTAAGTAATTTATAATCAAAACTTTGCTTAACACCAATTAATGTTAATTGCCAAGCATTACCCCCAGAGCTAAAATTATACTGGGGTAAGTTTCTGCCATTACCACCTGTAACTTGTGTTTTAAAATTTACATTATATACGCCTAGTGCCAATCCAGAAAAAAGACTTAAGGATGATTTCTGTCCATTTCTATAATACCAATGATAATCGACTGAGCCCATAAATGAATTGATGACCACATTGTAGTTAAACTGGGTTGATTCGGATGGATTTTGTAGATCTGGATAATCAAGATTAGGCGTTGTTACATCGGCTCTGCAATACACCAACCCTAGACTCAATCTATTTTTAACATGATACTGATAACCGATAACACTTGGTGCATTAATCGTATTGGGTTTTTTATTGGGGAAATCGTATTTCAATTGCTCATCCAATTCATTTGAAATTTGTCTCATACTAAAATCACTACCCGATCCATAATAAAAGGTCAAAGCCTGATTTTCAAAAAGTCGCACGTCATACTTCGTTTTGTTTCGACTGGAGTCTTGAGCGTTCAAACGAACCGTTAATAAAATGAGGATAGTCACAACGGTATTTAATTTAAAGTATGTCATATCAAAGGTTTGACCAAAAGTAAGAAAAGAAGCTAGGTTTTTTTATAAAAAAACCATGAAACAATTCAAATAATATTTTGCAAAAGTGGTAAAAAGCCTTACTTTTGCACTCCGTTTT
>JALRIV010000132.1 GCA_023255275.1 Crocinitomicaceae bacterium
ATGGAGTTTTCAGTTTTTCTTAGGTATTGTTGTTGAAACCACTTTGTTTTATCGGGGTCAAATTTCGCACCTGCTTTTGAAACGCGATTTAAACTGAAGGCTTCTACTAACTCCTCAAGACTAAACAATTCTTGCGCAGTACCAGGATTCCATCCTAGGAATGCTAACATGTTAATAAATGCTTCTGGGAAATAGCCTTTCTCACGGTAACCGGAATACAATTCTCCTTCTGCTGTGATCCAGTTCGTTGGGAAAACGGGAAAGCCTAAACGATCGCCATCTCTTTTTGAAAGTTTTCCATTTCCATCCGGTCTAAGCAATAACGGTAAATGTGCAAACTCTGGTCTTTCCCATCCAAATGCATCGTATAGCATGACGTGTAATGGTGCGGATGGCAACCACTCTTCCCCTCGGATGACATGGCTTATTTTCATCAAATGATCATCCACAATATTAGCGAGGTGGTAGGTTGGCATTCCATCGCTTTTAAATAACACTTTATCATCTAAATTGTTAGTGTTTACCACTACCCAACCTCTAATTTGATCCTCAAAACGAATGTCTTCGTTGCGTGGCATTTTCATACGAATGACATACGGATGGTTATTTTTCAATAATTCTTGAACTTGATCTTGCGGCAAGGTGATGGAATTCTTTAAACTATTTCTGGTCACACTGTTATATTGCCAATTCGGCATGCCCATTTTTTTAGCTTGCTCGCGCATTTCGTCTAACTCTTCGGCAGTATCAAATGCATAATACGCTTTGTCATTCGCAATCAATTGTTCTGCGTAGGGTTTGTATAGATGTTGACGTTCAGATTGTACATAGGGTCCATATTCTCCTCCTATACCCGGCCCTTCTGTAGGCATGATTCCACACCATTGTAAAGCATCTAAAATGTATTCTTGAGCTCCTGGAACAAATCGTGTTTGATCCGTATCTTCAATACGTATAATAAAAGTGCCTTTGTTTTTTTTGGCAAATAGGTAATTGTATAAAGCGGTTCTTACCCCACCCATATGCAAGGGTCCTGTTGGTGAAGGAGCAAATCGTACTCTGATTTCTTTTGTCGACATTTACGTTATTTTTTGCAAAGATAAGCATTGCCATTGTAATATAGCAATTCCATTTTTTGATAATAATTCTATTATATATCTTAACTTAGTAGGTTATACAAGAAGTGATATGAACGCATTTGATATTTTAATACAGCAACTGGACCAATTTATAAAAAAGTACTACAAACATTTGATGTTTAAGGGTTTGTTCTTTTTTGCCTTTTTGTTTTTATTGTCTTTTCTAATCACCTCAGGACTAGAGTATTATGGTCGATTAAATTCCTTTCTTCGCGCTTTTTTATTCTATAGTTTCCTGTTCGGAAATGGCTATCTTTTTATTCAATATGTCTGTATACCCGTTTTAAAACTGTATCGGATTGGTAAATGTATCAACCGTGAACAAGCGGCATCTATCATTGGAAACTTTTTCCCGAGTATTTCAGATCAACTTTTAAATACCTTACAATTGGAAAATCAGCTTGAAAAAGCTGAGGATATTTCTTTATTGCAAGAGGCGATTTTACAAAAAAGTGCTAAACTTTCAGTGTTCGATTTTAGTCAAGCTATTGACCGTCGTAAAGAAAAAAAATGGTTAGTTTATTTGGTACCAATGTTTTTCACGGTATTGACAATAGGAATATTTGAGCCAACTTTTTTTCAAGAAAGTTTTCATCGTGTTGTTCATTACGATACTTTTTTCAAACCTAAAGCCCCCTTTTCATTCCAACTATTGACTACTGATTTAAAAGTAGAAGAGGGAAATAATTACCATTGTGAAGTGGTATTAGAAGGCAGAAATTTACCAGAAGAAGTATTCATTCATACCCAGTCAGGCAAATATAAAATGGTGCAACGTGGTAAAAATCGATATGCATTTGATCTCATTCACCCCCTAGCCTCTTCCAGTTTTTTCTTTTCGGGTAATGACTTTGAAAGTGATGTTTATTTTTTAGATGTTTATGGTCGTAGTTTCATAGGTCAATTAAAAGCAACCTTGATTTATCCCGCGTATTTGGAAAAGAAGAATGAAGTACTTACCAACTCTAATTTTTTAGTGGTTCCCGAAGGTACAACCATTCAATGGGATGGCCTCCTGCAACATACGGATGATTTATTAATCAACCGAATTAAGCACCAATCGAATTCAACTGAAAAGCAGTTTCGTTATCGTTCTACTTTTTACCAAAGCGATTCTGTTGTATTCTCGATGAAGAACCATAAAATGAAACAATTCTTTCATCAGAAAACTTCGATTGATGTGGTGAAGGATGCTTTTCCATTCATTGAAGTTGCTGAATTAGCAGACTCATCGGGTCAGAAATATATCAAGCGTTTTGAAGGCAATGTTCGTGACGATATAGGTTTAAAAGACCTAGTATTCCATTATGATATCTTGAGGCCAAACAAGACCATTAAGAAAGCCGTAAATCTGCCAGTAGATCAATTGAAAGGTGTTGATGAATCTTTCGTTTTTGGTGTTGATTTCCTCAGAGAAGAGCTTTCCTTGAATGAAGAAATTGTGTATTACTTCATTGTTCGTGATAACGATGCAATCCATGGATTTAAAAGAACGGAAAGCAGTCATTTTACTTTTCAAGTACCTAGTAAAGATGAATTAAATGAACAAAGAGATTCCGTATTTACAGATTCCAAAAATGATTTAAAGGATTTATTGAAAAGGAATGAGGCTTTAAATAAGAAACTGAAATCATTAAAAAACAATAGTACTTCTAAATCTTCTTCTTGGAATAAAGCTTCAAAAGTGAAAGATTTACAGCAAGAACAAGAAAATTTAGTCAAGGATTTACAAAGTTTGAAGGAGTCATTGAACCAGAATAATGCGATGAAAAACGCCCTAGATCCTTTAAGCCCTGAATTATTAGAAAAACAGAAGTTAATTGATGAAATGTTAAGTGATCTGTTAGATCCTGAAATGATGAAATTATTGAAGGAGTTGGAGGATTTATTAAAGAAAAATAATCCGGATGCGGTAAATGAACAGCTCGATAAGTTGAATTCTTCTGCAGAGGAACAAGAAAAAGAGATGGATCGAACGCTTGAAATGCTCAAAAAAATGCAGTTGAATGAAAAGTTAGATAACTTGGAAAAGCAGTTAAAAGAGTTGTCGAAGGAACAGAATGATTTGAAGAATAATGACAAATTGGATGATCAAAAGAAGTTAGACGAGCAGCAAAAAATCAATGAACAGTTCTCAGCGATTAAAGAAGAAATTAAGGAAATGCACGAGGAGAATGAATCCCTAAAAAATCCCATGGAATTATCCAAGACGGATGAACAAGAGGAGCGCATTCAGCAAGATTTAAACGACGCGAAGGAAGGTCTAGAGAAAAATAAATCGAATAGTTCTAAAAAGGCTCAAGAGAAAGCTGCTGACGAAATGAATCAGTTAGCAGAACAGTTGAATGATATGCAAGAAAAAAGTAATGAAAAGGATGAAGGGGAAGATATGGAATCTTTACGATCTCTTTTAGAGAATTTGATGACCTTATCTTTTACTCAAGAATCCTTATTGCATCGCTTTATGAAAACGGATAGCAATGATCCATCATATCGTTCATTAGGAAAAAAGCAACGCAAGATTATTGATGATACGAAATTGGTTGAAGATAGTTTAAATGCTTTGGCCATGCGTCAACCGAAAATTGCAAAAATGGTTCAAGATGAATTGAAATCAATTAAAGAAAATTTAGGGTATACGATAAATTTGATTGATGAGCAAAAAACACGTGAACTGGTCATTAAACAGCAGCAAATAATGACCAATTACAATAATTTAGCGTTGTTGTTAAATGAGTCTTTACAACAAATGCAGCAACAGATGCAACAGAAGAAGGATGGTAGTGGTACTTGTTCCAAACCTGGTGGAAAAGGAGGTAAAAAACCTGGAGCTATGAAACCAGGAGACATGAAGGAAATGTTAAAGAAACAGTTGGATGCGATGAAAAAGGGTCCAAACCCTGGTGGCAAAAAACCGGGCTCTAATCAAGGACAAGGTATGATGGGTTTAAACAATGAGCAAATCGCCAAAATGGCTGCTGAACAATCTGCCATTCGAAGAAAATTGGAAGAACTTCGTAACGAATTGAATAAGGCAGGTAAGGGTGAGGGAAATCAATTAACACCAGTCATAAATGACCTGGAAAAACAACAACAAGATATCATTCGTAATCGCTTTACACCTGAAGTGATTAAAAGGCAGCAAGAAATATTGACCCGTTTATTAGAGTCCGAGAAAGCAATCAATGAACGTGGTTTTGAAGAAAAGCGCGAATCAAATTCTGGAAAAAATGAAAAAATTGGTAACCTTATTATTCTAAATGAGTATAACAAAAAGAAGTTGGCTCAGTTGGAATTAATACAAATAGTAGATCCTGCTCTGTTTAAGTATTATCGAGATAAGTCGACCATTTATTTTAACTCGTTATATTGATCTTAATGAAAGAAGGTTATACCCTAGTGGAGCAAATTGCTTTAGAATCAAACTTAAATGCTATTACTAAAGTGGAACAAATCGTTGAGTCTTTTTGTGCTCAAATTAATGTTTCTAATGATTGCTTTGGCAATGTATTAATTGCAGTAAGTGAAGCGGTAACCAACGCTGTTGTTCATGGTAATGGTGTGGATAGTCAGTTTCAAATTAATTTGAGTGTTGGAGATAATGCACATGATTTTTTTGTTAATGTGAAAGATCAAGGTCGAGGTTTTGACTATAATGC
>JALRIV010000133.1 GCA_023255275.1 Crocinitomicaceae bacterium
GGGACTGTTAGGAATGTTTCAAATCCCTTAATTCTGTTGCAAATTCCATGGTTTTTTTTGCAAAATTTTCCCAAGAATTTGCCTCTTTTTCACGGATGATTTCCTCTGTCATCGATGCGCGGTCTTCAACGTTGAAAAATTGTTGAATACCTGCTGCAATCGCTTCTGCCTCTGGTTTTTCAACAATTAATCCGGTTTTTCGATGGTGAATCGTTTCCTTCAAACCTCCTACATCGGTGGCAATAATGGGTAAATTGAAGTGGTGTGCAATGGAGGTGATTCCGCTCTGTGTTGCCGATTTATACGGTAATAGACACACATCTGAAGCAGAATAAAATAAAGGGACTTCTTCATCAGAAATGTATTTTTGAAAACAGTGAATTCGGGCTTTGTTTTTATTCGTATCGATACTTTTTTGATAAGTATCAAAACTTCCGTATACTTCACCAGCGATGATCAGTTGGTACGTTTCATCCAGATGATTCATCGCCTCGATTAATAGGTCTAAGCCTTTGTAATCTCTGATGAATCCAAAGAACAGTAGAGTTTTAAGTTCAGGGTTTAATCCGAGTTTTTCTTGTGCCCACTTTTGATCAACGGATTTCCCAAAGTGATTGTAAACGGGGTGATTCAATCGTACGTATTTCGCATGTGGTTTTAAGCTCAATAAATCGCTTAAAACGGCATCGGACATGACAATAAATCCATCGTTATTCGATAAAAAAAGACGATTTGCGAAGCCATCAAAAAAGCGTTTTTCATGCGGGATTACATTGTCTAAAATACTGATTCGGATGGTTTTTGGACGCATTTTTTTCAGGATATAACCTAAAGAGGGACCAAAGAAAGTCATCCAATATTTAGTCAAGATTAAATCGGGTTCAAATTGATTGATTTTCCGCGCAGCATTCCACCAACTTGCAGGAGAGATACTATCAAGTACACGTTCAGAAGGAATTTCATCAACTTGATCATTTTCTTGTACCATTTGCGTTTCTCCTGGAAAAAGAAAATTTGGGTATTGTCTTTTAAAGGTAAATGCTTTTACTGAATTGTTTTTTTCCAAAGCACGGTAGAGTAAAGCATTAAATTGTGCAATACCTCCTCGAAAAGGAAAAAAGGTGGATAAAAAGGCAATTTTCATGATTTAAACAATCGAAACTAATGCGTTAAAGACATGGTCGGCCGTGATGGTATGCATACACGATTCAGGACCTTTTTGGCATGTGTTTCCAAAGTAGCAAGAACAACCATTTTCAGGTTCTACGATCATGCCACGATCATATAATTCAAATTCATGCTTGTTGAAGATGTTATTCATCAACACCATTCTTTTCTTAAGTGCTGTGGCGATATGCATCATCATCGAAACTTGAGTTACAATATACTCGCAACCATCTGTAAGTGCAATAAATTCTTCAAGCGAAAAATGTCCAGGGTAAAATGCGCCAGAGTCTTCGGCTAATTTTAGGTTTTTTTCATGTTCCAATTCCCCGCCTAAAAAAACAGGGTAGAAACCGGCTTCTGTTAATTTTTTGGCTAGCTTAATCCAAGCTTCATTGTTCCATAATCGGGTATTCCATCTCGGACCGCATCCTGTGTTTAAGCCAACAATTTTTTTTCCATTGGATAATGCTTCCCATTTCTTTTTCCACTGATTGACAAGGTCAACGTTTTTATGGATGAGGTAGGGCTCTTTGTTGAATTTAAAATGACAAATTTCAAAAATTTCCTCAAGATAACTTTTCGTGTTTTCCTGTGAAATTCCATCAAAAAATCCAGTCATCAACTTATGGGTTGCAGCAGGAGTTGCTGGTGCAATGTGCTGATTTTCCCAGGTATAACCATATTTTTCTTTTGCATCCACATGCTTTAACAATAGACAAGCTTCTTGATCTTTATCCAGGTTGATGGCAATGTCATACGAAGATTTTTCAATAATATATAGGGAACTAGCATCCCATTTGTAAATGGTGTTTATCTCAGAAGCTGGCAATACAGCAGGTGAAAGAGTCACCCACGTGAAATGACAATTCGGATAAATTTCTTTGTATTTTTGAATTAGGGGTGTGGTGCGGATGACATCGCCCAAAGCTCCTAATTTGATGATTAAAATTCGTTTTGAAATCGGTTTGTAATACACACAGTTATTGCATTCTACACCTTCTTTTTTATTTGGAATACAAGGGATACCTGTTCTGAAATAATGACAATCGTATTTTACTTCGTTAATTTGCATGGAATTCTATTTGTAAAAGGGATAAAATTAAAGAAATTACTGCATTCCATATCCAATACAGTTATAAAACAATTCTTTTCCTGATTTAATGTTTAACGAATCTTTATTGTTGATTTTCAAATCCTTGTAATATTTCTGAATGAGTCCGACGTCTTTCGCATAGGTTTCATGTTTTCTTCTGAAGTCTACAAACGAATTTGTAAAATCCTCTTGCTCCACTCTAACTGTTTCGCTAAAAGAAAGGTTATTGATTTGGAAGGGAAGTCCGATATTGATGTAGTTACACGTTAAATTCGGACCTAAATTGAAGGCATTCATATTCCATTCGTTGTCTTTGCTTACGGCAAAAACCAATTTAATCACACGTTGATTTTCCTCTACGATTTCTGCTCGATTTCCTTCAACAATCGCAGTGTATAGGTCTGAGAAAGACCAATTTTCATTTGTGTTTTGTCTCTTATATCGGTAAAAACGTCTTGCAATTCTACCACTATTGTCCACGATGGTATCCCCAATCACGGTTCTAAGTTGATACCTCATGGTATCGTGTTGAATAAACTGGGTAATGTCATGGTCAATTTCCATCACGTCGTAATCGACATATCGTCCGGGGATGAGCCCAAAATAACTGTAACCCATGTCGGGAGCATCCTCTTGTTTTTTACAAGAAACGCTCAGTAATAGGATGCAAAAGAAAAGAAGTTTATTCATTCGGATTGATTCCATGTTCTTTTAAATACTTCAATTTAGTTTCTAATTCTTTACCGACCAAATTTTTTCCGTAATAATAATATTTTTTTCCGACTTCGACACCTTTGCTGTTGTATGCAATTTGCCATCCGTGAGGAACTCCGTCCTTATAGCGATCTAACATTAATTTGGTGCCATTTGGGTTGTTGGTAACCCATTCGCCTATTTTCTTATTGAGTTTATATTCCCCCATTTTTTTCACCCCACCAATGTCAAAATATTCGGTGTACTTCCCATCTAATTTTCCGTTTACATAATTGCTTTCAATGGCAATTTTGACAACTTTACTGTTGATATCCTGCGGTACATAATACACAATTCTAGGTCCGTGTAACTCACCGTTTTTAAACGTTTCAATCGAGGTGATGCGCTCTGAGGGTCCGTAATTTTTCCAAACAGAGTCTTTTTTCTGGGCAATGAAATGTCCGATGCTCATCACTTTTCCATTATCGTGATAATATACCGCATCTGTGCGGTTTGAATTGGGTTGGTGTTTTAAGATTGCGCTGACCTTGTTGTTTTCATAGTAATAAATGAAAGTACCAACCGGTTTGTCGTCTTTAAATTGTCCTTTGTATTGATATACTTGCGAATTGGGGAATTTTTTCTCCCAAACACCTTGTTTTCTTCCTTTAGCATCCACCTGATTGATTTGAAGATGGGCTAGAAAGGGAAGCATGATGAGTTGAAGGAAAAAGAATTGTTTCATAGGGTTAATTCGAATAAATTATTTACGGTTAAATCAGCTTCTATGCCGATGGGTTCTTCTGTTTTAATGCGAACAGTTTTCATGCCAAGATTTTTTCCAAAGAGGATGTCGCTATCTGTATCGCCCACCATAATGGATTTCGTGAATTCAATTTCTGGAAAATCATTTTTTGCAGCCAATGCCATTCCAGGGTTAGGTTTGCGAAGTCCTAAATTACTTCCCTTTAATTCAGGAGCAAAGTAGATTTGATCGATCTTACCACCTGAATGTTCTACGGCCCATCTTAAATGGTCGTGCAGGGTATGTAAATCTTGTTCAGTCATTAATCCTTTTGAAATACCTTGTTGGTTAGTAACGACTATAACGCGACAAAATTGTTTTGAAAATTGAGTAATGCTTTCTAAAACACCTTCCAAAAGGTGAAAATCCTCTAGTTTAGTGACGTAAGCCCCCATGATACGTTCATTGATTACCCCATCCCGATCCAGGAAGAGCGTCCAATTTTCATCGATGTTGAAAAAATCAGAGATTAAGCTCACGGTCGATTAAATAATTGTTTCGAGTGGATGAATTTCTTCCAATTAATTCGGCGATGAATCCAGCTAAGAAAAATTGTACGCCCATCAACATAGCTACTAAACCGATATAAAATTCAGCACGCTCAGCAATTAATCGAGCAGATTGATCTAGAAATAACTTTTGGAAAATGAGAAAAAACGCGATTCCGAATCCAACGATGAACATCAAGGTGCCCAAAGCGCCAAAAAAGTGCATGGGTTTTTTTCCAAATTTCCCCATAAATACCACACTCATTAAATCCAACGGACCATTTAAAAAACGGTTCAATCCAAATTTGGTGGTTCCATATTTTCGAGCTTGATGGATGACTACTTTTTCACCAATTTTATGGAAGCCTGCAAATTTAGCGAGTGCAGGAATATAGCGGTGCATGTCGCCATACAACTCGATGCTTTTTACCACTTCTTTTTTATAAGC
>JALRIV010000134.1 GCA_023255275.1 Crocinitomicaceae bacterium
TGGATCGTTGACGGTAAATGGATAATAATATACCCCATTTTGTTGAATGGATACGGTATCTTGATTGGTTGTTGATGGACTATTATCCCAAGTATAGGTAAATGAACCAGATCCACCTACTACATTAAAGGCAATTGGAATTGAATCATTGAAACAAAATTTGTTATAATCTACTTTTTGGATTACCAAAGGTTGTAATTCTGAAATATATAAGGTGCCTGATAAGGTTTGCTGTACCCCATTATTGTCCAAATAGTTCAATGTGATGATGATTTGTTCTGTACCTTCAGGGATCACATCAATAATTGGAGATATGGTAATCATGGCAGTATCTTGTCCAGCGGGCAATACAATAGGACTTGCTGTAGTTGTATAATCTACACCATTTGTAGCTGACCCAGAGAACGTATAGTTGATAGTTAAGTCACCCGAACCTGCCTGACATGTACTTCGAATGAACAATACATTTGCATCCTGACATGATTCTACAATCGTATCTGTACCTGTGCTGGTTTGCACTTGTAAATCAACAGGAGGGGAATTAAATTCCTGTAAAAATATTCCTGTACTCAAGTAGTTATCTTGACAATCTGCCACTGCAAATTTAAAATGATAAGTTTGGCCGCATTGAACGTTGAACTGGATAGGTATAGGTGTCGTAAATCCGTTGAGTGTATTAGTCGTTCCTCCAGAGTTGGAAACATAATAAGCCGAATTTAATCCTGGATGAATGGTTGAAATAGTGATGGGTAAATTCGTGCCAGGCACCAAAGCAAGGTTAGCAGCTCCATTTGGAAATGCAGCGGGTGCAGCATAAGGACCAGAAATACCAGGACCACTCACAAAAAAACCAAAAACATCATTAAAAGAGGTGTTAATAAACGTGGTATATTCATCTGAACCGAAAACAAAATTAAACGTTACGACATTCGAAATCGGCACAAAATCAAATTCTAAGGTAGCAGCATCATGAATGGAAGAAATCGATGAAGCGGATGGATTGGTCGTTACCGATTGTGCAATCGTTAATAAATCAGGGTCAGACAAATCAACCGTCCCTGCAGTCCCATCGGCTGGACTAGAAGCTACCCCCATAAACTCGGTCACATTCCCAGCTGCTAAAACGATACCGCTGTTCAACCCTATATTTGAACTTGCACCATTGAACGTTCCTTTTTGATCAGCGCCTCCAGTGTATGTAATGTTAGAAACAGTAATTCCAGGACCAATTAAACTATTTACTAGTTGTGTTGCGGTTTGACCTGTGGTGACAGTTAATTGCGCACGTAAAGGTAGAGAGGTTAAAAATAGGCCTAATAATAGAGCGAATGATAATTTCATATAATTACAGTTTAGTGTTGTAAAGACCTCTTTTGACTTAAAAAGGTTGCTTGGAAAACAGATTTTTTTTAATTTTTTGTTTAAAACGAACAATTTTTAGCAATTTTACAAAAAATAGAATCGCATGGAAAACACACAAAAATACATTCAAAATCAATTTCAAAATTTTACCGATCAGTTGATTGAATTGCTTAAAATTCCTTCCATTTCTGCTGATCCAAATTATAAAACAGATGTAGCAAAAACAGCTGATGTTTTAGCGGATGAGTTTACGCGAATCGGTATGGATCGTGTAAAAATTTATCCAACTGCAGGACATCCCATTGTTTATGCTGAAAAAATAATCGATGTACAGCTGCCTACCGTTTTAGTGTATGGTCATTATGATGTGCAACCTGCAGACCCAATTGAATTGTGGACAAGTCCCGCTTTTGAACCCGTGATTAAAACCACACCTATTCATCCTGATGGGGCAATTTTTGCTCGAGGCGCTTGTGATGATAAAGGACAGATGTTTATGCATGTAAAAGCTATTGAAGCGATGCTCGTCGAAAACGAGTTGCCTTGTAATGTGAAATTGATGATTGAAGGAGAGGAAGAAATCGGTTCTGAAAATCTGGCTGTTTTTGTGAAGGAAAACAAAGAGTTGTTGAAAGCGGATATAATTTTAGTATCCGACACAGGAATGTTAGCGAACGATGTTCCATCCATTACCACAGGTTTGAGAGGATTGAGTTATGTAGAGGTAGAAGTTACAGGTCCTAATCGCGATTTACACTCGGGATTGTATGGAGGTTGCGTGGCGAATCCAATCAATACGTTGACCAAAATGATCGCTTCTTTGCACGATGAGCATCACCACATTACGATTCCTGGATTTTATGATAAAGTAGTGGAATTGAGTGATGAAGAACGTGCCGAAATGGCAAAAGCTCCTTTTTCAATTGAGGAATACCAGGACGCCTTGCAAATTAAAGAAGTACAAGGAGAAAAAGGGTACTCGACCATGGAACGTGGCTCGATTCGTCCGACTTTAGATGTGAATGGAATTTGGGGAGGTTACATTGGCGAAGGTGCTAAAACTGTTATCCCATCAAAGGCGTTTGCAAAAATATCCATGCGTTTAGTACCAGATCAAAATCCTCATGAAATTACGGAGTTATTTAAAAACCATTTTGAATCCATTGCTCCAGGAAGTGTGAAGGTAACCGTTAAACCGCACCACGGAGGAGAAGCTGCGGTAACACCAATCGACACTATTGGCTATCAAGCTGCAAGTATGGCTTATGAAAAAACTTTTGGCAAGAAACCAATTCCAGTAAGGAGTGGAGGAAGTATTCCAATCATTGCGATGTTTGAAAAAGAATTAGGATTGAAAACCATTTTGATGGGCTTTGGTTTAGATAGCGATGCGATTCATTCGCCAAATGAACATTTTGGATTATTCAACTATCGAAAAGGTATTGAAACGATTCCTTATTTCTATCAATATTTTACTCAATTAACTAAAGCATGAGAAAACTGTTGTTTTTGTTATCCGTCCTTTTATTAGTAACGGGTTGCGAATTTGAAGATGTAGCCTTCAAAGGTATTTCAGGTTTTCGTTTTGGAAAGTTGGAAGGAAAGGAACTTACATTTGAATTGGATGTGAAAATGGAAAACCCAAATGCCTTCAAGGTGAAAGTAAAACCATCGATGTTACAAGTTTTTGTTGAAGATCAAGTAATCGGAAATATTTACCTTTTGAAAAAAGCAAAAATGAAACGCAAATCGACGACAGAAATTACCTTACCTATGAAATTGGAATTGGAAAATGGCGCCATGTTTTCCCTGTTAAAATTTGCGACGCGTGAGACCGTAACTCTTCGCTTGAAAGGAAAAATTAAAGGAGGCGTTTCCATTTTTTCCAAGAAAGTTGACGTGGATAAATCCCTTAATGTACCGGGAAGCAAGTTAAATCTTCAAGAATTAATGAAGGGGTTTAACAATGATTAATTTTGATCTTGATCCTTTTTTAATCAAGTCTTATTTTGACGAGGAAATACCTCGAGATTTTCAAACACTTTGCCAACTAGTTCAACATTTGTCCACCGAACACTTAGCGAATGAGGAGGCTTACCATTTGGTGATCAAAGAACGCAAAGGCTATGATGCTGCAAAACATGCATTCCTTACAAAAATTGCTTGGTTGCATGGAATAGAAGGAATAGAATTAATCGCAGGAATTTTTTTAGCGTATCCCGAAGATTTTCCAAAATTGGCGACTCAACTTGAATCAAGATCACTATCTTGCATTCCCAGTATACGCTGTTATCTAAGGTATCAAGGGAAACGATTTGATTTTTCGGGAATAAAACCAAACATCCAACTTTTAGAAAGTACAATCGTTCGCGAACAAGGTATGGAACCCCATCAATCCTTCGATTGGAAAAATCGAATTTTCGAGCATTACCTTGAAAAATGGATCGCTAGAAAGGGGCAGATTGAACTTTCTGTTGCAGACATTTTGCATTTACAAACAATACTGCATTGAAAAAATGAAGCGCGCCATTTTTATTTGAGGATAATTTTGGTTAGTTTTAAAATAAATTAAAATTTTGTTAGAATTAGTCTTAAAAGCAATCATTACTGGATTTCTACTAAGTATCATGGTGGGACCAGTTTTTTTCGTGCTGCTCGAAACCAGTATTCGAAGAGGTTTTAAAGCAGGAATAGCTTTTAATGCCGGAGTTATTTTTAGCGACATCATATACATTGCCATTGCTTACGTCTTCTATTCTGAAGTGTCCTTTATTGCCGAGGGAGAGCATCAAGGAGTGGTCAAAATCGTTGGAGGGGTTATTTTTGCCCTATTTGGGTTAACCTATTTTTTCAAAAAAGTAACCGAATTCCAAACCGATGAAAGCGGCAAAGTGTTACACAATTCAAAAGATTATATTTTACTTTTCATCAAAGGATTCGTGTTAAATTTCATGAATCCTTTAGTAATTATTTATTGGTTTTCCATCATGACCATTGGTGCAGAACCCGGTTCGTCCGATCCACAGTCAGGAAATTTATTGCTTTTCATCACCATTTTATTGATCGCGTTTTTTTCCTTCGACATTCTTAAAATTCTAGGTGCAAAACAATTAAAACCGTTTTTGACGGAAAAATTATTGAAAGCCCTGAATCTCATTATTGGTATAGTATTTATTGCATTTTCTTTGGTTTTAATTATTCAAGGGTTGAATTTTAACATGTAACCAATCATCAAAAATCAATTATAAAAAATAAAAATGAAAAAAATTATTTTATTCATTTGCATAGGGCTTCTTT
>JALRIV010000135.1 GCA_023255275.1 Crocinitomicaceae bacterium
AATTCAATTCCTGAATTGGAATGGGAGGAAACTGAAAATAAAGCGAAAACGTTAGAACGAATCTTTTATAATGCTTAGATTTGCTTTACCATGAAAACATCCGATAAAATAGGCGTTCAATTTTTGGTTGCACATTTAGTGAAAAACGATGTGAAAACTGTGGTTTGTTCTCCAGGATCAAGAAATGCACCCCTAGTCATTGCCTTAGATGAGCACCCCGAAATTAATTGTTTGGTTATTCATGATGAACGTGTTGCGGCCTTTTATGCACTTGGAATTATTCAACAAACTCAAAAACCAGTTGCCGTCGTTTGTACTTCAGGATCTGCATTGTTGAATTATTTTCCAGCGGTTAGCGAAGCGTTTTATCAACAATTACCTTTGGTGATTATCTCTGCAGACCGACCTCAAGAATGGATCAATCATGGAGATGGACAAACCATCATGCAAACAAACGTGTACGGTAAGCATGTCATAGAACAATTTCATTTAAAAGGTGAAGGCCATACGGATTCAGAACTTTGGGCGATGAATAGAGATGTGGCATTTGCTTTTGAACAGCAACGACAAAAACCAGGACCGATCCATTTGAATATATCGCTAAACGAACCTTTGTATCAAACTGTTGAACAAGTCGAGGTAGAAGTTGAACGCTTACAGACGTTTAAACTTCAAAAAGGATTTTCAGAAAATGCATTGAAAGAAATCAAGGCAGGTTTAAGTCTTCCTTCAAAATGGGTACTGATTGGTCAAGGGGTTAAAGATGCTGCGCTGCAGTTGTTAATTGATCAATTTGCCAATGATTCCTCGGTAATCGTGTTCGTTGAAAATATTTCGAATATGACGCATCCTCGTTTTATTCACGGAATTGATCGTTGGTTGGCAGCTGTTGAGGATATTGAAACTTTCAAACCTGATTTAATCATCTCATTGGGTGGTGCTATTGTTTCAAAAAGAATTAAAAGTGTACTTCGATCTTGGTCTGATGTTAAGCATTGGCAGATTGGAGAGCATCAACAATATCAAGATACTTTTCAGCATTTATCTCACGTTTTTGATATGTCTCCGCTCGCTTTCTTTAAAGAGCTGAGTGTGATGGATTATGAACGAAACCAAACCAATGTTTCAGGCAGAGCCAAAGCAATTGATATCAAAGCAAAAGATGCAGCTAAGAGCTTTATGCAACAAGCCCCGTTTTCAGATTTGGTCGTATTTGATCAATTATTGGATTTTATGCCCGATGGAACACATTTGCACTTGGCCAATAGTTCTGTGGTGCGTTATGCCCAACTATTTGATCCTATTTCAAGTTTTACGTATTGGTCAAACCGAGGCACTAGTGGAATTGATGGGTCGTCTAGTACGGCTTGTGGCGCTGCTTGGACTAATCAGAAGGAGTTACATGTATTGATTACCGGCGATGTATCTTTTTTCTACGATAGTAATGCTTTTTGGACGAAATACCTCACCGGAAATCTAAGGGTAATCCTAATTAATAATGGAGGAGGAGATATTTTTAATATTATTCCTGGACCTGATCAAACAAAGCAAAAAGATCAGTATTTTGTCGCAAAACATCAAACGAGTGCTAAGCCTATTTGTGATTTGTATGCTATGGATTATTTCTCTATCTTTAATTCGATGGAATTGGAAAATAATATGGCCGCATTTTATGCTTTCTCGGAAAATAACCGTCCAAAATTGATGGAGATTTACACTGATGGTGAATTGAACGCACAAATTTTAAACAACTATTTTAAACATTTAAAAAGCTAAAAAATGGATTTTTTCTCAATTTTATTTACTTGGGATGGTATCATGTATTTTGTGATTCTTTCCTTACTTGAAATTGTTTTAGGGATAGATAATATCATATTCATTTCAATCGTGACTGATCGTCTTCCTCAAGCGGATCAAAGAAAAGGAAGAAATTTTGGGTTAACGCTTGCTTTAGTAGTTAGGTTATTATTGTTAGCAGTTGTTTCTTGGATCATGGGCATGACCACAGCATTTTTTCCTGATTCTTCCTTCGAGTGGTTGCGTGAATTTTCTGGGCAATCGTTGGTGTTGCTATTAGGAGGTTTGTTTTTAATTTACAAATCAACGGTTGAAATGCACGAAAGCATTGCAGGACATTCAGAGACTAAAACATCCAAGACACCGACTTTAAAAGCGGTGATTATACAAATCGTGATGATTGACATTGTTTTTAGTTTTGACAGTATCATAACGGCAATTGGGATGACAAATGGCGTTGGTAAGAATGGACAAAATCCATTAATTATTATTTATTGTGCGGTTATCGTTTCTATGATTGTCATGATGTTATTTGCGAAGCCCATCAGTAATTTTATCAATAACCGTCCAACGATTAAAATGATTGCTTTAGGATTTTTAGTGACCATTGGTGTTATATTAGTAGCTGAAGCATTCGGTCAACACATTCCAAAAGGATATATTTATTTTGCCATGGTTTATGCACTCGTTGTCGAGTTTTTAAACATTAAAATGAGAAAAAATCAAGAAAAAATCGAATGACGCAACAAGAAGCATTACTATATTTTCCCATGGAAGAAGATGAGGAGTTAGCGGATGCTTTTGAGCTTAATTTTTTCAATTGGAAATCCAAACTTTTTCAATCTCCTTTTTTATACAAGCTTTACCATGCAAAATGGAAAAAGTTAGGGTTGATGTTCGAAGCCTATAGCGTTTTGAGTGGTGAAAACATTCAATCCAATAATATGGGATTAACGAATTTTAAACTTCCTGTATTTAGTGGTGAACTCATCTCAGATTTTAATTTGTATACTCAGAAGCTACTTCAATTGAAAAAAAAGGTTTGGGATGTTCAATCGTATCAAGATTTAGGTCGTTTATTCGATCAAATGTTTGTACTTCGAGATGCCTATCTTCAGCAGTTTGATCAATTGTCAAGTCAAGAGGATGTGTTACTTTCCAAAGAAATGGATTCCATGCAGTTTTTAGAAGGATTGAAACAATTAGCAAACCTAGAAATAAAACACTCAAGTCAATTGTCAACTTTTGAATTTAATCACGATAAGTCACTTGAAATGGAATTGAAAAGACTATCTTTGCTACCGATAAAAGATCAAAATGGAGGATTTGTTTGAGAATTTAAGAAATCAGTTATCGCTTGAAGAATGGCCAAATGTCTATTTTTTTAAATTCATTGTTCCAAATGATTCTGAAAAATTGGCGCTGGTCAGTGCATTGTTTGATGAAGCTGTTGAAATGACGATGCATCCTTCTAAAACAGGTAAATACATTAGTGTCAGCGCGAAGGAAATGATGATGGATGTAGATTCCATTATTCAAAAATACCAAGAGGCTGCAAAAATTAAAGGAGTAATTTCATTATAATGGTTTTGTATTCATATTCATTCGGTAAAGTAATCATCGGTATTCTAATTGTTACCTTATCTCTTCTGGTTCTAGCAATTGCCTACAAAAAACTATTGGCGTATTTGGGGAAAGGAACCCCTTCGAAGGAAGACTATTGCGTGTTGTATGGTATGGAAAGTCAGCCAAATTTTGGAGAGGTTCAAATTTATTTCGAAATGAAACTAAACCGATTCGTATCAATCCAATTATGGAATAATCAATTGGAGTATCTGACCACCATTAAAGAGGGCGAATTTACTTCGGGAGGGAATATTGTAACTTTTGATACAAAACAATTCGAAAATGGTCATTACTTTTACACTTTGATTACAGATAATCAAAAAACAATGAAGAAAATTGAAATTAAGAACATTTGATCATCAAGCCATTTTGTCAGTAAATAATAGTTGGCATATGGTTTGAAGTTAAATAAAAGGATTAATTTTAACAAAATTCGAAAGTTAAACAAATAATAAATTACAAATTATGGCATTAGAAATTACAGATGCTAACTTCGAGGAAGTAGTATTAAAGTCAGACAAAGCAGTAGTAGTTGATTTTTGGGCAGAGTGGTGTGGACCATGTAGAATGCTTGGACCAATTATTGAGGAAATGTCTCATGATTATGAAGGAAAAGCAGTAATTGGAAAAGTAAACGTAGATTTAAATCCAGGAGTAGCAGCAAAATTTGGAATTCGTAATATCCCAACCGTATTATTTATCAAAAACGGTGAGGTAGTTGATAAGGTAGTTGGAGCAGTACCTAAAGCACAATTGGTTTCTAAATTAGACCCTCAATTATAAGCTAAAAATTGAATTGTAAAAGAACCGTCCAAATTGGGCGGTTTTTTTTTGACATTTAACTATCTTTGCAATCACTATGGAAACATTTACGCGCAGATTGAAATATTATGGAATCGGTTTTGGAATCGGTTTGCTTTTTGTATTCTTTTTTTTTAAAAATAGAGGGTGTAGTTGGTTGCCCGGAAATCGTGTGAAAAATAGTTTCTTGGAACGATTAATTGTCGTTTCTGAAGATGATGCGCTTTGGTTGAAGAAAAAAGGGATTTCAGAGAAAGAGGTGTTGGAAGCCTTGAACGATGGAGAAGTTGATTTTAAGGAAAGTTTAAAAAAAGGAAATCCTAAAGTCTATAAAATTGATAAGTCATTTGAAGGTAAA
>JALRIV010000136.1 GCA_023255275.1 Crocinitomicaceae bacterium
AAAACCTTTTGGTTTTAATTTTAGTTGTGTGACAAAAAATGGAGTCAGTTGATTGTTGATATCGATGAAAACAGCATCGAGTGATGTGTAATCAGATGGATTGGTCACATCCAAAAATAGCGAAACTTCACCTTTAAATCCGTGAAGTTTCGCAATATATCCTAAATAAAAGCAATCTGCTTTATTCATTGGGTCTAGAATTATTCAGCAGCACCTTCTTCAGTTGCCTCTTCCGCTGGAGCTTCAGTAGCCTCTTCAGCAGCAGCCTCTTCAGCTACTTCTTCAGTTGCAACTACTTCCTCTTCCACTGCAGGTGTGTTTTTCGCTTCAATCGCTTTTGCACGAGCTGCATTCGCTTCCTCTTCTGCTTTTAATCTTGCTGCTTTATCAGCTGCTGCATTTTTCGCTAAACCATCAACTTTATTGTTGATTTTATTCGCTTTTTCAGCTTCCCAATTCGCAAATTTCTCATCTGCTTGCTCCAAGGTGAATGCTCCTTTTGCTACTCCTTTCAACAGGTGGTTTTTGTACAAAACTCCTTTGTAAGATAACAACGCTCTTGCCGTATCTGACATTTCAGCTCCTGTTTGTACCCAATTTAAAGTACGCTCAAAGTTAATCTCGATCGTTGCAGGATTCGTGTTTGGATTGTACGTTCCTAATTTTTCGATGAATTTACCATCTCTTTTTGCTCTGCTATCAGCAGCTACTAAATGAAAGAAAGCTTTTCCTTTCTTACCGTGTCTTTGCAATCTAATTCTAGTTGCCATAATGTTTACAATTTAAGGTACGAAACCTTGGTTAATAATTATTTAAGAGTGCAAAGATACTTTTTTCTTATTAAAAAACCAAAATAATTCTCCTTCGCGATGCATTTTAATTTGAATTCTTCAAATTCCACCAAGGAAAGCGTGTTTCAAACTATAGCTTCGAAGCAATTTCTTCTCCTAAAGCTTCGTAATTGATCCCGTCAAAATTACCCGAAGACATCATCAACAACACAGCATTTGACCAATCGATGCTTTCTAGTTTGCTTAACACTTCTTGCGTTTCATTCAACACCAAAACATTCCCACCAAAACCATGGAACACATCTTCTTTCGTTATGGGGGTTAATTTTTTATGTGCCACCACATCTGGACTAAAATAAACAACAGCCTCATCTGCCGCGTTCATGGCATTGTGGTATTGTGGTAAAAATTCTTTCTTTAAGGAACTAAACGTATGCAACTCCATACAAGCAATGACCTTGCGATTTGGATACCTTTCTTTAACAGCCTTTGTGGTTGCTTTTAATTTGGAAGGAGAGTGTGCAAAATCCTTAAACATTACAAATCCTTGTTTTTCAATGACTTTCTGCAAGCGTTTTCCTGCCCCTGTGAAACTTTGCATTGCTGTTAAAAAATCAGCCTCTGCTATTCCCATTTCAAGAGCCAAAGCCATAGCACCCATCATGTTTTGAAGGTTATGCGCTCCAAATATTTGCAGCAAGTAATGCTGTTTTCCATGCGCTAAAACTACCCCATCCTCTGTTACCTGATAAGTTGGTGTTTGGTAAGGTTTACAAGATAACGTGGATTGGTACTTTTCACCTAGTTTATTAACTTCTTGGTCTTCGGTATTGTAAATCAAAACACCATTTTTCGAAATCTTTTGACAAAATAGATCGAATTGATGAACATAATCCTCAAAAGTTGGGAATACATTAATATGGTCCCAAGCAATACCTGAAATAATGGCTACATCCGGTTGGTATAAATGAAATTTAGGTCGTAAATCAATAGGTGAACTTAAATATTCATCTCCCTCTAAAATCATTATAGGGGCATCTTCAGACAATTTCACCATGCAATCGTAACCATCCAATTGAGCGCCGACCATGTAGTCGACATTTAATTTTAGTTGCTGACATACATGTAACAACATCGAAGTAATGGTCGTTTTTCCATGACTACCTCCAATGACTACTCTTTTTTTATGTTTGGATTGTTCGTACAAATATTCCGGATAAGAAAAAATGGGTAAACCCAACTCTTTAGCTTTGAGCAATTCCGGATTATCGATTCTTGCGTGCATGCCCAAAATAACAGCACTTAAATCTGGCGTGATGTTATTTTCATTCCATCCCAAGGTTTTGGGTAAAATTCCTTGTTTTTCTAATCTTGATTTAGACGGTTCAAAAATTTCATCATCGGATCCAGAAACTGCAAATCCCTTTCTACTCAGTGCAATCGCTAAGTTGTGCATTGCACTACCACCGATAGCTATAAAATGTACTTTTTCCAAAAATCTACTTATTTAGTGTGTCGTTCTAAACTGGCATCCTGCGTTTCGGCTATCCATGCTTGCTCTGTAATGAAACTTCCATTTTTAGAATAGGTTGTCCCACCGGTAGTTTCCGTTTTTACATAAACTATCCCTTCACCTTTGATCACCACCACTCTTCTGGTAACGATTGCTTTCAATAAACCGTAAGTATCTTTTTGCATGAACTTTTCTTCGGTAACCCCCTCTGGGTATTCCTCACCCAAGGTATTCGCAGTGCGCACTTTTTCTTTAGGCCCATCATCTACCTTATCAATCAATTGCTTGTTATTGGTCTGCTTTCCTTTATGAAGTTCTGCTGTCTCTTTATCGTTTGCTAATTTCTGCTTATTGATCTCTTTAATGTGCTCACTATTTTCATTTTGTTTTTTCGTCGAAGCTTTATTGTTTTCATCTACCTCTTTTACTTTTTCATTAAGTGTATTTTTGGTGTTCAAACGAATTTGATCATCATTCTCAGCATCTCCCAAATGAGCATCGTGCGTTTTTTCTTTGATTGCATTGATTTTTGCCGTGTTGGCTTGGTTTTTATTTTTTTCTTCCGCTGCAGTAGACAACCTGTTTTTCTCGCCCGATTCAATATTCATTTTATTCTTCAAATATTTTTTCATTTCTGCATTGTAGGCTTGAACATCATTATCTTCTTGAACCCTTTTCGATTCATGTAAGGTTGCTGTATTCTCTTGTAAGGCTTCTGCTCGATTTTGAGCTAATTCCGATTTGTAATCCTCCGAAGCTCGAATCACTTCAACATTTGCTTGCGCGTCCTCTTGATCCTTTTGATTAGACTCCTTATTAGCATTGTAAAGTTGAGCATGTGTCTCATCTTTCAGGAAGGAATAATTAGACGCTGCGTAAGTAGAATCGTCCGTTTCGTTGACATGGATTTGATTCAATGTCTCTTGTGAATTCAAATTTTCATTGTAATTGAATTGATCGGATTGTGCCTTTGCATTTTCTTGACGGATACGGATTGCATTGACAGAATCAACATTATTGAATCGGTGTACATCGCCACGATGATGCAAGGAATCATTCGTAAATGCAACGTCTTGATAATTTTTCATGTTATCCTTGATCGATTGATCATCGGTGTTGATTTGACTGGTATCCGCATTAAATAATTTATTTTTGGTCTGAGTTAATACAGCCGCATTGTAGTGTTTTCTTTGATTTTCTGCTTGACGAAGAGCGGCTTGACCATCGGTAATGGAATTATCATAAGGATCACCAAGATCTTGTAGAGGCCCGACTTCTTGAACAACAGGATTAAGCAACGACTCAATTTTATTAATTTGATCATTCGCGTAACCATCCCCAGGAAATTCCATCAGAATGTTCTCGTATTTTGCTTTAGCTACCGGCAAAGTCCCATCTTTAAATTCTTTATCCGCCAATTGAACCAATTCACCATAGCGCTTTTGTTTCTCTAAAGCAGATAAACTTGCATTGGATTCCTTATCAATCAACTGTTGCATTTCAGAAATTTTATCCAAGGCCAATTGATCTTTCGACTTTGCCCCTAATGCATTTTGGTAAGCCCGCATTGCTTCCGAATACTTTTTTGATTTTTCCAATTCGGCACCTTCTTTCATGAAGGTTTGGTAAATTTTATTGCTTTTTTGTAAGTACTCGATTTGGTTCAAAATTTCTTGTGGACGAGGATCTGAAGGACGCGTTTTCTTTGCATTTTCTGCTCGTTCAATGGCTTTTTCAATATCCCCTTCATCAAGCGATTTTTGAGCCGCTTGTACCATGCGTTCAAAAAGAATGTCCGCTTCTTGATTCATACTTTTCGATAAACGTTCTGCCTCATTGGCTTTGTCAATCGGTTCTTTTTCGGATGGCTTTTCAGCATTTGCTGCATTATACTCCTGAATGGCTTTCACGTATTCTTGTTTCGCCATATATTCATCACCTTTGGCCATGAAAGCTTGGTATCTGCGATCAATATCCGCTTGTTTATTGTTCTCGTTTAATCGTTTCTGTAACTCAGCAATTTTTTGCGTTGGTTCAGTTTTATCTGGTTTTAGTTGAGAAGCTGCTTTATATTTTGCGATTGCATCTTGTAATTTTTGAGCTTGTTCTAGGTTTTGGGCTTCTTGCATGACCGATAGGTATTGCTCGTCCAAGCCTTTTTTCATTTGTTCCGCTTGAATCAATTTTGTCAACTCATCGATTTTAGCAATCAATTCTGCATCACTACCGTAATT
>JALRIV010000137.1 GCA_023255275.1 Crocinitomicaceae bacterium
AATAAAAGAGACAATATGCCTTTATAAACCTTCATGTTGGCGTACTTATTAGTCAAAAAATGGTGTTAAAAATGGTGCTTTTCCTATTGATGTCAGCTTAAATAAGCGACTTTTCCAAATATAGTCAATTATCAGCAACTAGAAAATATACTTATTTATTTTATTTCATTAATTTCGTAACTCAATACCTTAAACATATGGCACGCATATTAACAGGCATTCAAAGTACAGGGACACCACATCTAGGAAATATTTTAGGTGCAATTCTTCCTGCCATTGAATTGGCCAATCAACCGGAACATGAGTCTTTTCTATTTATTGCAAACTTACATTCATTGACTCAAATTAAAGATGCGGAAGAATTAAAAACAAATACATTATCTACCGCTGCCACTTGGCTTGCTTTTGGTTTAGATCCTGAAAAAACTGTTTTTTACCGTCAATCAGATATTCCAGAAGTGACAGAATTGATGTGGTATTTGATGTGTTATTTCCCTTATAGTCGCTTGGCTTTAGCGCATTCATTTAAGGATAAAGCAGATCGATTGGAAGACGTAAATTCCGGATTGTTTTCTTATCCGATGTTGATGGCTGCAGATATTTTAATGTACGATGCGAATATTATTCCTGTTGGAAAAGATCAATTGCAGCATATTGAAATGACCAGAGACGTCGCTGCAAGAATAAATGCCAAAGTAGGCGAGGTGCTTATTCTTCCAGAAGCTAAAATTCAAGAGAACACCAAATTAATTCCTGGAATTGATGGTGAAAAAATGAGTAAGTCAAGAGATAATTTTATTGATATTTTTCTACCCGAAAGGGCATTAAAGAAAAAAGTAATGTCGATTTTAACCGATAGTTTGCCTTTAGAATCTCCAAAGAATCCAGATACTTGTAACGTTTTTAACTTGTATAAATTGCTAGCTTCTCCGGATGAGGTAGAAACCATGCGGCAAAATTATACTGCAGGAAATTATGGATATGGTCACGCGAAACAAGCACTCTTGGATTTGATCTTGACGAAATTTGAGGAGCCGCGAAAAAAATACCATTTTCTGATTGAACATCCAGAAGAGGTCGAAAAAGCACTCGAAATTGGCGCTACAAAAGCACGAAAAATAGCACAAACTGTATTAAATCGCATCCGACCAGTAATGGGATATTAAAAAATAAGTTATGAAAAACCGATTGATCTACTCTATAGGAATTTTAAGTCTCATGTTAACAGCCTGCTCAGGCGGCGAAGATGACCAAGTCCAAAAGCTTGCTGAAGGAGGGAAGCTTTACGGCGGTTCTTTTGCATTTATGTCGACAGAAAAAATTAAGGACCTTCTACCCTTCACTTCATCAGATATGTACGCGCAGCGTTTGACGACACAAATCTTTGAATCCCTTTTTAAAATTGATCCGACCACTTTAAAGTCTACACCCTTTTTAGCGGAAAAATTGACCGTTAAAAATGAAGCCAAAACCTATGTCATTACCCTTCGAAAAGGTGTTTTTTTCCATGAAAATGAATGTTTTGATGGCGAGTTGGCGGAGATGACCAGTGAAGATGTGAAGTTTTCACTAGAGATCGCTTGTTCTAAAAAGTATCGCAACCAAATGGCGTATTTACTTTTGGATCACATCAAAGGAGCTAAACAAGCCTATGCGCAATTGGGAGCCAATCAAAAAATCAATTTACCGGCGATTAAAATCATCAATCCTTTCAAAATTGAAATCGAATTGGAGGAGGCATCAGCCGAGTTTGAGCGCATACTTTCCCATTCTGGATTGAGCATTGTTTCTAAAAAATCGTTTGATTTTTATGGAGCTAAAATAAGCAGTAATCCAATTGGTACGGGCCCTTTTGCATGGAATAAAAAAGTCGGCAATGATCTGTTTTTAAAACGTAATGCAAATTATTGGAGAAAGGATGAGTTTGGCAATCAGCTTCCGTTTTTAAACGAAGTTAAAATCATTTACAATACGGATAAGAAAAAGGAATTTGAAGCCTTTCAGAATAAGGACATTGATATTGTCGTAGAAATTCCTGCCAAGGACATCAAACATACCTTAGGCTCTTTATCGGATGCGCAAAATGGTAAGAATGTGAAGCATAAGTTGTATGCAAATCAATCGTTGAACATCAATTACCTGGCGTTTGCTTGTGAGCATTCAATTTTTCAAAACAAAGACTTGCGTATGGCCTTTCATTATGCTTTGGATAAACAAGACATTACTTCTAACTATTTGAGAGGTGATGGTTGGGCTGTTGAACACGGTTTTGTCCCTGAAATGAATTTAGGAAGCGATTATCAAGTTAAGGGAATTGCTCAAAATATTCCTTTAGCAAAAAGCTTATTGGCAAAAGCTGGTTATCCAGAAGGAAAAAACTTTCCCGTACTGGATTTGTATGTCAATGCCTTACCTGGAACCCATTCCTACGCTATGTGCCAAGGGGTGAAGGCACAATTGAAGCAAAATTTGAACATCACGGTGAATATTAAGGCTTGTACACTGGCAGAAAGAGACAGAGCCATTCAAAGTGGAAAGGCTATTTTGTGGCGTGGAGGTTGGATTGCTGATTATGTAGATCCAGAAACCTTCCTGAGTTTGTTCTACGGGGAGAACATCCATCAAGACATTACCTCCGTCAATAATTTTCGATACCGAAATGCAGCGTATGATCAAATTTTCAAAGCATCTTTAAAGGAGTTAAATCCTGAAAAAAGATTAAAAATGTTGGAGCAATGCGATCAAATCATTGTGAATGAATCTCCTGCCATTCCCATTTACAGCGATGATTTCTTGGTCATGGTGAATATCCGAGTAAGGGATTTTGTTTCCAGTTCGTTTGAATCGCTAGACCTTTCATCTATTTTTATCAAAGAACCTAGAAAGTAAGTTAGGCGTAAAGGAAATCTCGTATCAATTGCACGGATTGGCTTAAGTTGCAATTCGGTAAATGAATTTCGTAGTATTTGATCAATAGTTCAAACATTCGTTTTTGATCCTCTGAAGAAAGTATTATTTGGGAATGATTTGATGCTAAAATTTCTGCGATAAACTGCACCGGCATCCCAGATTCGATTAAATCATAAGGGTTTTGATGGGCTCCAATTTCCCCTTCATTCAAATTAAAATAAAGTGCCTGGTCATCGACTTGATTGGGTTGAATACCAAGATGAAGGGTGAAGGAAATTAAAAAAATACTGGGTAATTTCCCAACTTGTTCAGCTTGCTCTAAATCAATGATAAATTGTTTTAAGAATTGAAATATAGCAACCTCCTTTTGATCGGTTTTTAAGGTTTTCTTGATGACTTCCGCAATAAAATAGGCAATCATGGATTTAACCGGATTGGTTGCAATCTCTTGAAAAGGGTAGGTGAGTTGAATCTGCGAAATTTTTCCTAATTCACTGTCCGGACGTTTATAATAGGTGAGTTCGTGAATACCCAGTGGGAATAAGGGAGTTTTCTTCTTTTTGGCGCCTTGATAAGCAAAGGATTGTAACCCATGTTCAAAGGTGTAATATAATACAATAAGACTACTTTCAGCATAGGCCGTTCGATGTAAAAAGATGCCAACGTCAGTTTGTTTCATCTTATTCGTTGACCACCAAAACTTTACCTACTTTTCTTCCTTTTCCTTCATTGGGCGCTGTCCAAATCAAGTACACACCAGTAGTAACCGGCTCGCCTTTTAATGTTTTCCGATTCCAAGTGGCTGTGCCTCCATTTGAAGTGGTTTGATAAACCAGATTACCAGAAATATCGGTAATTTTCACATCTGAATTGTATTTTATACCCTGTATGGTGATGACTCCATTAAAGTCAGGTCTTGCAGGATTAGGAAATACCTTTACGGTTTCATAAGTCTCATCTTGATAACTTGCATCGGAACGATAAGAAACCAATCCCCGATCGGTAATGATGTATAATTCGCCTGTCGTTTGATCCAATTCAATGTCCAAAATAGTATTGGAAATTAAAGGGGAGTTTTCTTTCGTAAATTGTTTCAAGATTTCACTACCGTCTGGTGAAAGTAGAAATAATCCGGAATTCGAAGAAGCCATCCATTTGCGATTGCCACCGTCTACTTCAATATCAATAATGTTTGTGTTGCCAAGCACATACTCTACATTTCCTTGGTATTCAATTTTCAATCGTTGTGCATTATAAGTACCCGGACTTGCACCAAAAGCACCGTCGGTATTGTAAAGGATTGCAAATCCGTTATCGGTTCCAATCCATAATTCATCATCAAAATCTATCGCAATGGTGTTCACATTATTGGACGGTAGATTCCCTGTATTTGCTCCTGTGTTCAGTTGGATGTATTGGTCATCATTCAAAGCGCTTATTGTGCCGTTGTCTTTCAAACCAGTTACTCCAGCTCCTTCTTGACAGAACCATTTATTGCCATTG
>JALRIV010000138.1 GCA_023255275.1 Crocinitomicaceae bacterium
TAATCATTTGGTATGGCTTGAATAAAGGGGAATTGACATAGTGCGATTCCAAATGTAAATCCATCCCTCGAGACGCTAAAAATAGGGCTACAATAAATATCGTAATATTGAGTAGTAAAATGTTTTTGGTAACTGGCGGAATATTCTGAAACATGTTTAAAATTTTAAAGCAATATCATCCATGGAAATGTTTTCCATAATTTTTTTCTGACTTGGTGAAAATAAATGATTCTCACAATTGAAGAGTTGCTCGATCAGCGCCTCTGCATCTGTTTCTTGCACAATTTTCTTTTGATTTCCTACCGATTTCGCAATTTGTAAGATGATTTGATGTGCTACATCTCCCTTTTCCAATTGATCGATCAATAACGATTCATTGATGGCATCGAAGCAATCGTGAATTCCGTTTTCATCAATAATGGAAGGAACGGCTAATAAATTAATCGCTTCTGGTGTACTTTCGAATTCAAACCCCAATTGTTTTAGCAAGGTTTGATTGTTCACCCAATGACTTAAAGCACTTTTTGAAATGGATTTTTCAATGGGAAACAGCAAAGTCTGAGAATCAATCGGATGTTTTAAAAAACTTTCCATCAATTGGTCATAAACGATTCGTTCTAAAGTCCTTTTAATATGGATGACTAAAAGTCCTGATTTTGAATTGGTAATGATATAGGGCGACTTGATTAAATACCTTTTTTTCTCTTGTAAATCTTCAAATTCAATGGACGCAGTTTTTGCTTCTTCACCTTCCTCTTCAATCGGATAAAAATTATTCCAATCTTCTGAGGAATAGGATTGTTGACCGAATCCTTGTGCGTTCAATGATTGATTTTCTTGACGCGAAACTCCAGAAAAGGCATTTGATGTTGTACTATGAAAAGGATTGTATTGTTGGTTGACCTGAATGGTTGGTTCAATAATCGGATTCTTTTCCATACCATAAGGTAGGTTAAAGCTTGATTCTTGCTCAAAATCAAGGGTAGGGGCGATGTTGTATTTCCCAAGAGATAAACGAATGGTACTGAACAAAATCGAATAAATCAAACGATCCTCTTCAAATTTAATTTCCGTTTTGGTGGGGTGTACGTTTACATCGATTTTTTCTGGATTGATGGTAAGAAACAAAAAGTAAGTAGGGAAACATTTGTCTAAAATCAATCCTTCAAATGCTTTATTTACGGCATGATTGAAGTAGGTGTCTTTGAAAAAACGATGATTTACAAAGAAATATTGATCTCCGCGAGTCCTTTTGGCGAACTCTGGTTTGCCTACAAATCCAGATATCGTGACAATATCGGTTTTCTCTTCAATAGGCACCAATTTGTCGTTGCTATTTTTACCCAAAATATCGACAATGCGTTTGCGCTGATTTCCAGGTAATAAATGGTAAATTTCTTGATCGTTATGAATCAGTTGGAATCCAATTTCAGGATGTGGAATGGCAATACGCTCAAATTCATCGCGGATATGATTGAATTCGACATGATCTGATTTCAAGAAATTACGTCGAGCAGGTACGTTGTAAAATAGATTTTTTATTTCGAAAGAACTTCCATTGGCACATAGGACTTCTTCTTGTGCGACTAGTTTGGAACCTTCGATGCGAATCATATTACCTGTATCGCTGGTGGCTTGTTTAGTATTCAAAGTCACGTGCGCAATCGCAGCGATAGAAGCAAGTGCTTCACCACGAAAACCTTTGGTGGTTAATTTAAACAAATCATCGGCATCCTTTACCTTACTGGTTGCGTGTCTTTCAAAGCAAAGAAGGGCATCGTTTTCATTCATTCCAGAACCATTATCGATGATTTGAATCAATGTTTTTCCTGCCTCTTTAATGATGACTTTTATTTGGGTTGCTCCCGCATCAATCGCATTTTCTACCAACTCTTTTACCACAGAAGCAGGTCTTTGAATCACCTCGCCGGCAGCGATTTGATTGGCAATATGATCAGGAAGTAGGTGAATGATGTTTGACATTTACCATAGTTTTTTTACGACGGTATCTACTTCATTGACACCGTTAAATACAAAGTATCCTAAAATTAAAATCAACGCTATTAGAAAAATGATCCTAAAATTGGAGGTGGAAATACTTTTTTGGGTGGTAGCACTTCTAGACCATGTTTCCTTCATGTTGCTGCGTAATATCTCAGCTCTCTCTTCAGGAGAAATATTAGGATCTTGCGCTTTTTGGTAAGATTTTACTTTTTGTTGTAAACGTTCCTTTCGCTCATCGTAATAAAATGGCTGAAAATCAAAACGTTTGTGTTTTATTTTGGAGTTTAAAAAAGTAAATTTCATAAATCGTACTATATAAAAGCAAAAATAAGGATTATTACCTAATTTTCCCCATCAATTCGGGATTCTTTTTTTGCTTAAAAATATTTGTTTCAATTGCGAATAGTTGCCATTTTTATTGATTAATTTTACTTCCATATGTTCAATACTTATTTATAGCATGTCATCGCAAAAAGCACTTCAATTTTCAACTTTTTATAAAAAATACTATTTCGCAATGCTGCCATTGGTGGCTTTTACTCTTGTTTTTCCACATGCCAAAAAATCCAAATTGAATGAAGAGGAAGCTTGGGCTAAACGCGCCCTTTCAGAAATGACCTTAGAAGAAAAAATCGGACAATTCTTTATGGTGGCTGCTTTTTCAAACGGTTCAGAAGAGCATCTTCAGGAAATTGAATCTTATGTCAAAAATCAGCGCATTGGGGGTGTTATCTTTTTTCAAGGTGAGCGCACCGATCTGAAACAAGCAATCCACCGGTTTCAGAGTCAAGCTAAAGTACCTTTGTTTATTGGGATGGATGCCGAATGGGGAGTAAAAATGCGCTTGTATGGAGAGGATCGTTTGCCTTACGCTTATACGATGGGTGCAGCGAATACTATTCAATTAACTCGACAATATGGCGCTTTATTGGCACAAGAATGTCAAGAGTTGGGGATACACATGTGTTTTGCTCCTGTTGCTGATGTTAATAATAATCCCAAAAATCCAGTTATTGGTTTTCGTTCTTTCGGTGCTTCTGCTGAAAAGGTCGGGAATATGGTTTCTGCCATGACGCAAGGTCTTGAAGACAATGGAGTTATGGCTTGCTTGAAACATTTTCCAGGACATGGGAATACCGATAAGGATTCGCACTTGGAACTTCCGACAGTGAATTCTTCATTGCATGAATTGGAGACGAATGAATTGAAGCCATTTGCAAAAGGAATTAAGGCAGGGGCTTCTTCCGTGATGATTGGTCACTTGTCTGTGCCTTCGCTCGATCCTACGGGAATTTCGGCAAGTTTATCGCGAAAAATTATTCAAGACAAACTTCAAAAAGAAATGCAATTTGAAGGCTTAGTCATTTCTGATGCCTTAAACATGAAGGCGGTTTCAGAAAAATATGGAAAATCCGAAGTGGTATTAAAAGCCTTTCTGGCAGGTTGTGATATTTTACTTTATCCTGAAAGCGTTCAAGAAGCCATCGAACTCATTGCTAAAAAAGTGAAAAATAAAGAAATAAGTGAAGAAACCATCGATGCACGATGTTTGAAAATTTTAAAGCAGAAGCATCGTTTTGTGGTTTCCAAACCGAAATTTATCAAACATACAACGGAAGAAAAACTAGCATTCCAGTTTCATTCCTATGAAAAAGCGATTACGGTGTTAAAATCTAAGTATAAACAGCCTTTTTTAGCGGATTTAAATGATCAAACCGTAGTGATTTCGATTGGTAAAAATAAGTCGCCTTTTTACCATCACCTCAAAAAATACATGGATTTTCAATATTTTCATTTTTATTCCATTGAAGAGGCGAAGGAGCATTTATCGAAGAAATCTCATGGACATCAAAAAATGATCTTAACCATGCATCCGTTGACTGTTAGAAATAAAAATCATTTCGGACTTGGTGAAGATTTTCAATCCTTGGTCGATTTATTTCCACACCATACCTCCAATTCTCTAGTGCTTTTCGGAAATCCACTTGGTATTGGAGCTTATGATTTAAAGCATTTTGACCACATCTTAATAGGCTACGAAAATCATGATGTCATGCAAGAAGCTATGGTTCATGCCCTCGTCGGAGCAACTGAAATCTATGGTAAATTACCCATGAACATCAATCCACAATGGATGGAGCATGCAGGGTTATACATCCCCGATTTAGGGAGAGTTAAATACACGTTACCGGAATATGTGGGATTATCCACGGAAAAATTGAAGTCGATTGATTTGATTGTGGAAAATGCCATGCAAAA
>JALRIV010000139.1 GCA_023255275.1 Crocinitomicaceae bacterium
AAACCAATTTAGTTGCTCAACTCACTGCTCCTGTGAAATGGACACAAACCATTCACCAAATGATTGCCGATGGCGCAACAGAGGTTATTGAAGTGGGTCCAGGAAAAGTATTACAAGGATTATTCAAAAAAGTAGATCGTTCGTTCCCTTGTTCGAGCGCCGCTTTATAAATTAAATACAGCCTCAGCAATGAGGCTTTTTTTATGGTCTTTCTGCATTACTTTCTTCATTTTATTGCCCCATTAGCCATCGCGAAGTTGTTCTTTAAATCGCAATGGAGCTATGCCTATTTCTTGATGTTATTGACCATGCTTATCGATCTAGACCACCTACTGGCAAATCCCATATTTGACCCCATGCGTTGCAGTATTGGGTTTCATCCTTTACATACCTTTTATGCCCTTCTCCTATACATCGGTTTACTATTTTTTAAGGGGACTTGGCGAATTTTAGGTGTTGGATTTCTCTTTCATTTGTTCACCGACTTTATAGACTGTCTGTACCAATTTCATCATTGTGCTACGTGTTATTCCTTTTTTCATTTCGCTCCATTTTTTTAACATTTTATGGAAAAATAAAACTTCTTGCATCATCTTAGAAACAATATAAAATTGACAAGATGAAAAAATGGTTAATCATTGGAATGTGGGGCTTTGGAAGCTTTGCATTTGGACAAGGCGCATTAGGAGAAGTGGTGGGTGAAGTGATCTACGGAAGTAAAAAAGAACCGGCATACGGAGCGCGTGTTTGGATTGAAGATCAAGGGAAGAAATACCAAGCACTGTGTAATCCGGATGGTCGCTTTAGAATTTCTGCCATTCCCGCTGGAAAGTATGAATTAATGATCTTATTTCAAGCCGATACCATGTCGAAAATTGAGGTCAATGTTCCTTTAGAAGGGTATGATAACTTGGGGTTGATCAAATTTAATGGAAAAGTGCAAATCATTGATGAAATGGATGCTACCTACCATAAAGATCATATTCGATTGGTCTATGGTGAATTACCAGTACGTTCGCTTAATGCAAAGGACATTGTACGTATGCCAGCAAAATTTGACATGAGCTCAATGGTTGCTGCGATTTCAAGCGACGTTAAACGCAGTGATGATGGAGAACTGATGTTCCGTGGATCCAGAAAAGGGGATATGGTTTATGTATTAGACGGTATTAAATCCCCAAACATGTACAACATCCCGAGTGCTGCGATTTCCAACATGATGGTATATACCGGAGGAATTCCCGCGAAATATGGAGATACCCTGGGAGGTGTCGTGGTAGTGGAATCGAAAAGTTATTTTGAATTGCTGCGCGATTGGGAAAGAACACAACGATGAATCCAGGAGGCCTTAGGGCCTCTTTTTTTTTACAACAATCCTTTCGCCTTTACTTCCAAATATTGATTAATAGTCGCCAACGTCAATTGATTGGGTTTCACCAAAATGGTTCTGATTCCATTTTTAAGCAATTCATTTTTGATTTGCTCTTTGGTTTTCAATTGGCTTTCCGCAATGATGGATTGGTAGATATCCTGATTATTTTCAGGCAAGCGGTGCGCAATACGATACAACTCTTCGTGTTCAAAAAGGGTGACAATCAGCACATGCTTTTGATTCAGCAAACGCAGAACAGGTAAAACGCGACGCATAGCGCTCAAGGATTCAAAATTAGAATACAAAACCAGCATGGAGCGCGTTTTAATCGTGCGGTGAAGGTGTTGGTATAATAAATCGTAATTGGGCTCTTTGAATAAGGTTTTTTGATGGTAAAGCAAGTCCATGATTCTTTTTAATTGGCCTGCCCTCTTCTCTGCCGGCAAGGTTTGACCAATTTTATCCGAAAACGTAATAACCCCAGTTTTATCTCCACTTTTTAAGGTAATGTTTCCCAACGCTAAAGTCGAATTTATGGCATAATCCAGCATGCTTAATGCATCAGATTCTTGTTGCATCGTTCGTCCTTTTTCAAGCAAGAAATAGATGTTTTGCGATTTTTCCTCCTGAAACTGGTTCACCATCAATTCATTTTTACGACTCGTAGCTTTCCAATTGATTTTCCGAATCTCATCGCCTTGCGTGTAGTTTTTGATTTGTTCAAATTCTTGATTATTCCCGATTTTACGGATTTTTTTAATGCCTTGGTTTAACTTTTGACGATCAAATACTGTTAAGGCGTATTTTTTCATTTGCAAGACGGATGGGTAAACTTGAAACGATTCAGGATTTGAAACCTCAAAATTTCGTTCCCACAACTGCAACAAGGACCTTACTTTCAGTACAGCGACTCGGAAGGTGAAATCTCCGCGCTTTTTAGGGGTAAAGATATAGTGGTCGTCGTATGACTGACCAGCAGAAATCCATTTTTGAATAGGCTTCTTCCGCCATTGCATTTCCTCCGGATAACCTTCAAACAATTGGATATACAAACCGATTTTAGTCTTATTCTGCAAGGTGATACTGACTTCATTGGGATCTCCTAAATTTAATTTCTGTTGGAATTTTCTGCGAAAAGTAAGCGGTTCTTTCAAGAATAATATCCAAATTAAATCGATGGAAGTCAGCACCATCAACGTGTAAAAAAGGACAAACGAAACCGCTTCCAGGTTTGGAAATGAAAAGGCCATCACTTGAAGAAAAATGATTCCCCCAAAGAGTACGAAAAACAAATTCGTCAGGTACATGGACTTTAAAATCTTCATTATCTAGGTACTTCCAAAGATTGAATAATTTCTGCAATGATGTTCTCGGAAGTCAACCCTTCCATCTCCGCTTCAGCTGTAAGAATAACCCGATGATTTAAAACGTGCTTCGCTACAAATTGAATGTCATCCGGCGAAACAAAATCCCTTCCTCTCAAAAGTGCCATCGTTTTGGCTGCTTTCATGATACTCAAAGAAGCTCTTGGAGAAGCGCCTAAATACAAATGTACATGGTTACGGGTGGCTAAAATGATCTTGGCAATGTATTCAATCAATTGGGAATCTATGATCACTGCGGTTACCGTATGTTGAATTTTACGTAAATCGTTGACATTTAAAATAGCGCTTACATCCTCTAATTTTCCTTGCGACAGTTCCGATTTGTAGCGTTCCATGATCGCAATCTCATCTTGTAAATCTGGATAACCAATTTTGATTTTAAATAAAAAACGATCGAGCTGTGCCTCGGGTAAATTGTAGGTGCCTTCCTGCTCAATTGGATTTTGGGTAGCCAAGACTAAAAATGGAAATTCCATCGGATAAACCTCTCCATCGAAGGTGATTTGTCGCTCCTCCATTACCTCAAACAATGCAGACTGCGTTTTAGCAGGGGCACGGTTAATCTCATCGATCAAGACAATGTTGGAAAAAATAGGTCCTCTTTTGAAATGAAAAGCACCTTCCTTCATTTGAAAAACACTGGTACCAATGACATCGGTTGGCATTAAATCCGGAGTGAATTGAATCCGATTGAAATGAGCATGAATCGCCTTCGCCAATACTTTAGCACTTAACGTTTTTGCAATACCCGGCACCCCTTCAACGAGCAAATGACCGTTGCTAAACAAGCCGATTAACATCAATTCCACTGCTTCTTGTTGGCCAATGATGTATTTCGCCATTTCCGTGCGTACTTCCTGAGCCTTTTGAGCCACCCAAGTAATCTCTTCATGACTTCGCTCTATGTTGATTCCCTCCTGTGCTGAATTGGGCGTCGCATCTTTGGGTAAATAGGCGGATAAATCTTTTTCTTCTTCCATTTTATTTTCTATTTAGTGTGATTAATTGATCTAATTTGATTTGTTCCATGGCGTGTTTACGGGACATTTGCCAATGGAATGTTCTTCCTGTAAAAGGAATTAAACGATATGCTTCCTCGATTTTCTCAATTTCTTTGATTTCATGCCATTGGTAACTTTTTTTACTTCCCCAGAAAGAGAAAATTGTGATTTGTTCTGGAGAAAACTCAAGTAAAGGGGTTTGTAAACGCAACCCACCAAAAAACAATACGGATATGGCTAAAATGACCACTAGAATACCCGATCCTTGTCCAGCAATTAGCAGCGAAACGCCAAAAAGTAACAAAGCTATCCCCGCCCATACCAACAAAGCTGCAAGCAATATTGAAATAATAGCGTATTCAAATTTTCCAACTAATGAAAATTTTATGGCTGTTAAGCCAAGACTCAATGCCAAAATTGTAATGATGTTTGGTATAACCGATCTAATAGCAATTGGTTTTTTCATTACAAAATCTACTAACT
>JALRIV010000013.1 GCA_023255275.1 Crocinitomicaceae bacterium
AGGAAACCTAGATGTGGATATTACGTTTAAGTATTTCGATTCTGAATTGAGTTTATTAAATTCGACGAACTTGAACGAGAGTGAATTGAAACTTTTCCGTTCATCAGATAATGGTTCGACTTGGGAATACAAAGGTGGAACGATAGATGAAGCGAATAATCAATTGACCTTTACAGGTATTGAGCATTTTTCAGCGGTGACACTTTCACCGATTTCTAACCTCCCTATTGAATTGCTGGATCTTACAGCCAATTGTGATCAAAATGGTAAGCAGGTGCGTTTAAACTGGTCAACGGCAACAGAATATAATGCAAGTCATTTCGTGATTGAAAAATCAAGAGATGCATTCAATTGGACTGTTCAAAAAGAAGTATCGGCTGCTGGTTTTTCAACTTCAATGCAAAATTACCAATGGTTGGATGAAAATCCATTGAATGGCTTAGCTTATTACCGACTTTCTCAATATGATTTTGATGGAAGTAGTAAAGTGTATCCATTAGTAAGTGTAAATTGTATGGAAGAAAATGATTTGAGTTTGTATCCAAATCCAGCGAATGATCATGTGGTCATTAAAACCAGTACCATGCAAGAAGTTGCTCAAGTTCAAGTGGAGATCATTGATGCCAAAGGAGTTGTTCATTATGCAAAACCATATTTGACGAATCATGCTAACCAATTACAATTAGTGGATCTTGATCTTGCACCTGGAGTATATGTGCTTAAGGTTCATTATTCAGATACTGAATTCGAATCTACAAAATTAGTTATTCGTTAATCATCATTCATAATTAACGTCTAACGGGGATGAGGTTCATCCCCGTTTTTTGTTTTAATCTTTGCTGCTAATTTGATCAAAAGCTAAAGAGTTATTAGAAGATCTCAATCTGTTATTCGATCTTAAATGCCGCTTAGTTTATTGTTAATTAGTTAGGTGCTAAAGAATCGTGTCCATTTTTGCGTTTTCATTTGATTTCCGAATCCTTTAAAGTCTTTAAATTGGAAAAAGGTTCTATAAACGGGAATAATTTAAAATAGTCAAAATATTTAACTCGCTGAAAATAAATACTTTAAGATTTTTGGCACTGTTTTTTCAATATGCTAAACATAGTAGAGTGGTTTCAGTTTATTTTAGGTAATAAAAAAGGAGAGTGAATAACTCTCCTTTTTTACTTTAAGCTGTTTCGATTACCAAATCCGAGCCACTTTAATATCTTTATTTCTCATCTTATCTCCTTCCTTCACTTGGAAAGCTTCGAAAAATTCAGGACAATTCATCAATGGACCATTTACACGGTACATACCTGGTGAATGGGAGTCGTTTGCAATGCGGTTCTTTAACTCTGCTTCCGTATAATTAATTTTCCATAATTGTGCATATGAAATAAAGAAGCGTTGAGCAGGTGTATAGCCTTTTACCTTTTGACCTGATTTGAATTCATCAGTCAAGGTATAAGCGTAGTAAGCCATGGTTAAACCGCCTAAATCAGCAATGTTTTCACCCATAGTTAATTCTGGATTTACACAGTGGCCTTCAATCGGACAAAACACGCCAAATGTTTCGCCTAAAATTTCAGTTCGTGCTTCAAATTTTTTGCGGTCTTCATCTGTCCACCAGTTTCTAAATGATCCATCTGCGGCAAACTTTGATCCCATGTCATCAAATCCATGTGTGAATTCGTGACCAATCACCATTCCTATGCGCCCATAATTAACGGCATCTTCAGCATTTTCGTCAAAAAATGGAGGTTGCATAATTCCTGCAGGGAAAGCAATTTCATTGAGTAAAGGGTGGTAATAGGCATTAACCATGTGCGCAGGCATTCCCCATTTAGCTTTGTCTACACTTTTATAAATTTCCTCCAAATTGTTTTCAGTTGCATATCGATTTAATTTTTTGATATTCGCAACGTAGGTACCTGCATTTAAGGTAATAGGGTCAAAGTTTTTATATTTTTCAGGGTGACCTAATTTACGGCCAATTGAATTTAATTTGTTTAATGCCTCTCTTTTCGTGGGTACCGACATCCAATCAGATGATTCAATCCGTGATTTAAATACAAATAGTAAATTATCAACCATTTCATTAATACGAGCAGATGCTTTTTCTGAATAATGAGATTCTACGAAGTATTTACCTAATAATTCTCCGATTTCCATATTGGTAATTTCCTCAATAACTTGGTCGTCGTTAGATTTCATTTCAGATACTCCTTTCAACTTGGTGCCATAAAATGCGAAATTTTGTTTCACAAAAGGTTCCGATAAATGTCCAGCGTATTCATTAAGTAAGCACCACTCTAAATAATCTCTCCACTTTTCCATCGATTGACCTTTCATCATTTCGTTTACCTTTTCCATGTATTTAGGTTGCGCTACAATTAAAGTATCGAAAGTTCTCATTTTCATGGAAATTAGATAATTTTCAAAATCAAAATCTTTCAACGTTTTATAAGCTTGATCCAATAAAAACACATTGTAACTTTTTTCGGGAACTCGTTGTTCTGCAGGCGTCATCATAGCACTTGCTAATTCTTTTTCAAATTCGATAACATGTTGCGCTTTTTTGGAAGCTACGGTTTCATCATGCTTAGCTAATTTTAAAAGGGCAATGATGTGCGCTTGATAAGCAGTCAAAATATCCTTTTTATTTTCATCGAAATAATAATCACGGTTCGGTAGTCCAATTCCACCTTGTCCCCAATAAGCTCTGTTGATGTTCACATTCATTAAATCTTGATCAACACCAAATCCAAAAAGAGCTCCAACTCCTTCAGCATGAAGCATCGCAATTACTTCTGAAATCGATTCTTTGTTTCGCAAACCATTTATTTTGTTTAAATCGGCTTGAATGGGAGCAATACCTAATTGATTCCTCGTTTCCATATTCATGAACGATTCGTAATAGTTTCCGATCACATTTTTAATAGTACCTTCTTCTTTGGTCGATTTCTTCAGTAATTGGGTCAACTTCTCGTTGTTGCTTTTTTGTAGTTCGTTGAAACTGCCCCATCTTGATTCATTGGAAGGAACAGGATTGTTCTTTACCCAGCTACCATTAGAAAATAGGAAAAAGTCTTCTTGAGGCTTTATGTTCATGTCCATGTAGCTCATATCGATTGAGTTTAATGAACTTGGATTACCTTCGTTCTTTACTTCTTGTTTTGCCGTTTCTTTTGGACTTTTACAAGCACTTAAAAGTCCGATAAGTCCGGCGGATAAAATGATAAAATTCTTTTTCATGAGCTAAATTTTGGGTTAAATTGCATTTTTATGTGAGGAATATCATCCTCTAGATATTCTTCAGAGATAGTTATAAATTTATGGTAATTGTAAAACTTCTCCAAATGTTTTTGGGCTGAGATGGTTATGGGTTCATCTTTCCCAAATTCATCTTTGATAAAGTTTAGCACAAAGTACATTAATTCATGTCCAATTCCACTGCCTCTTTGACTTGGGTGGATCACAACTCTTCCAATCGACACTTGAGGATAGGAGAGGTGTTGAGGTAAAATTCGCGCAGTACAAACAATAGTTCCAAATCCATCGCGTCCAATAAGATGGTAGGATTTTTTATCTTTCCCATCTAAATCTTGGTAGGCGCAATTTTGTTCTACGACAAATACTTCAGCCCTTAATGCTAAAAGATCATAGAGTTCGATGGTATTTAACTCTTGAAAGTGTTTGATTTGCCAACTGATATTCATGGTATAAAATTAAGTTTGAAATACACCTACATTGTAAGGTTTTTCTGCCTTTTTGTGATTTGCAGCTTCAATACCCATGGAAATTACCTTGCGGGTTTCAATTGGATTGATGATCGCATCTATCCATAGTCTTGATCCTGCATAATACGGTGAAATTTGCTCATCGTATCGAGATTTAATGGAGTCGAACAGTTCTTTTTCGCGTTCCGGGGTTATTTCTTCGCCTTTCGCTTTCAAACTAGCAACTTCTATTTGTAAAAGCACTTTCGCAGCTGCTGCACCGCTCATTACAGCGATTTCAGCCGTTGGCCAAGCAACAATTAATCTTGGGTCGTAAGCTTTTCCGCACATAGCGTAATTTCCTGCGCCGTAAGAATTTCCCATCACAACTGTGAACTTAGGTACTACAGAATTCGCCATGGCATTCACCATTTTAGCACCGTCCTTAATAATTCCTCCGTGTTCACTTTTTGACCCAACCATAAAGCCAGTGACATCTTGAAGGAAAACCAAAGGAATGTTTTTTTGATTACAAGTCATGATGAATCGTGCTGCTTTATCTGCTGAATCACTATATATTACCCCGCCGAATTGCATTTCACCTTTAGCACTTTTTAATATTTGTCTTTGGTTCGCTACAATACCAACACTCCAACCATCGATTCGTGCGTATCCACAAACAATCGATTGTCCGTATTCTTCTTTGTATTCTGTAAATTTCGATTCATCCACCAAACATTTAATGATTTCTCGAGTTTCATAGGGTTTAGATCGCTCTGTAGGTATAATGCCATAAATGTTTTTAGGATCAACTTGAGGCTCTTGAGGTGTTGCTCTGTCGAAGCCTGCAACTTCTGTTTTACCAATTTTATCCATCAAATCGCGAATAGTTTGTAAACATTCTTGATCGTTTTCAGATTGGTAATCACAAACTCCTGAAATCGCGGTATGCGTATGTGCACCTCCTAAAGTTTCGTTATCAATAGATTCTCCTATGGCTGCTTTTACTAAGTAGGAACCTGCTAAAAAGATGGTCCCTGTTTTATTTACAATGAGCGATTCTGTGGACATAATTGGTAAATAAGCTCCTCCAGCAACACAACTTCCCATGACTGCTGCAATTTGCACGATACCCATGGAATTCATTACTGCATTATTTCTAAAGATTCGTCCAAAATGTTCTTTGTCCGGAAAAATTTCATCTTGCATGGGTAAGTAAACACCAGCAGAATCAACTAAATAGATGATGGGTAAATTGTTTTCCATGGCAATTTCTTGCGCTCTCAAATTCTTTTTTCCTGTAATTGGAAACCAAGCGCCAGCTTTAACGGTAGCGTCGTTCGCAACGACAATGCATTGTCTTCCTGAAACATACCCGATAACAACCACTACACCTCCTGCAGGACACCCACCGTGCTCGGCATACATACCATAACCAGCGAGCGCGCCCACTTCAAAGCGATTTGTATTTGGATCCAACAATAAATCGATTCGCTCTCGAGCACTTAATTTTCCACTATCATGTAATTTTTCGATTCGTTTTTTACCGCCTCCTTCGTAGATTTTACTCAATTCTTTTTCTAAAGCACTAATCTTAAGACGCATCACATCGTCGTTGGTGTTGAATTCTAATTCTTGTTTGCTCATTGCCATAGTATGTAATTTGGACCCAAATATACACAATCAAAAAAAAATAGAAATGCTTTCATCGATATAAAAAATCAATTCGTCGACACTTTCAGAAATCATCAAAAAAGAGCAGACATTCATCCTTGATTTTTACCACTTAAAACATAACCGTTCACCAAATTTAAACCAACCTTTCGCCACGAAACCTTATCAAATCACAGAGTTTGCTATCGTTAAGTCACAAAAAAAAATATGGAAACCAAAGAGTGTCTAATTTTGTAATCAACAACTGAACGGGTGGATAATTCAATCGCCTTTCAAATTAAAAAAGCAATTCTAATTAATGCGCGTTTAGGTTGTGAAAAAATAAAAGCATTTCAAAAAGCATGATTCGATTAGTAACATATGTATGGATTTCTTTAAGCACGGTTGCAAGTGTTTGGGGACAGACGTATGCACTAAACGCATCAAACAATGGAACAACCGTCAATCTTTCGTGTCCCTCTAGTGTTAGATTTACAGATGAAGGGGCTGGGACAACTGATTATCAAAACAATTCAAATTACACGATTACATTCTGCGCATCTGGAAGTAATTTGTTAAAGTTTGATTTTGGTTGTGGTTCGAATAGTACTATAGAGAGAATCCATCCTACAGATACACTTTACATATATAATGGGAATAGTACTTCAAGTCCCTTATTGTATGCTGTTACAGGATTGGCTTCAAACTCGAATCGATTACCTTATTTTGATCAAGTTTCTGATCAGGTTTTTGTTTCACCTTCCTCTTGTATTACATTTAAATTTGTGTCAAATGGGGTAGACACAGAAGATGGTTGGGACGCTTGTGTTTCTTGTATTTCTCCCGTTTCTTGTGGTTCTGCAAATCCACCAGCATCTGATCTATTTGGAGCTGCACCCTTAGTGTGTAATCTGAATGGTTACTGTGGCGTTACCAGTGGTAATTTTGGTGCTGATATGCCATATAATTTGAATCCAAGTGGTGGAAATTGTCCTTCTACACTAAATTTCTTGGGTACTATTGAGAATAATTCTTGGATTAAATTTGTTGCATCCGATGTCAATGCCAGTTTTAATTTTAATGTTCCATTAGGTGGTGGTTGTACCAATGGTATTCAAACAGCAATATTCGCTTTTAATGGAAGTACCTTAACTAGAGTTTCTGCTTGTGCGTTATCAGATGGAAGTCACAGTGGTAATTTTACGTTAGCGAATACATCACCCTTAACAGTCGGGCAAACTTATTACATCATGATTGATGGTAATGCAGGTGATGTTTGTAATTACACCATTTCTGCCAATTCCGGTGTGCAAGTAGTAGATGCGGGTGCAAACCAAGCTAAGTGTCTAAATGATCAATTTCAATTTACTGCAGTAGGTCCTGCTGATGCTACCTATACCTGGTATGAAACTTCTAACCTATCAGCTTCGATCGGTTCCGGACAAACATCTCCCATTTTAAGACCTTCTGCAACTACGAGTTATACCGTTGTGGCGACAGGTGCATGTACTAACGCTCAAGATGCAGTTCAAGCAATTGTAAATCCATGTGTCTTACCCGTTGAATTAATCGAATTTAAAACGAATTGTGAACATCAATCATTGGTATTGAATTGGAGTACCGCTTCGGAGGATCAAAATGCATATTTTACCATTCAACGTGCAGATGAGCGTATGATTTTTCAAGAATTGGCTCGTATTACTGCGGCGGGTAATTCAAATGCTTTAACTCAATACGCATGGGTGGATGAAAATCCACTTGAGGGGATGAGCTACTACCGTTTATTCCAGACTGATTTCGATGGTACCGTAAAAGAGTTGTCTACGATATCTGCGATTAATACCTGTAAAGATGAATTCCATTTCCATACCACTTTTAATAAAGAAATGAATTCGATTCAAGTCAACTACCGTGTTAATCGTGATGAGCTTGTTGATATTTACCTTTACGATGGGGTAGGAAACGTTGTGTTACAAGAACAAGTTTTGTGTAAAAAAGAAAATAATAAAGTAAATATCCCGATGCATGTGCAGCATACAGAAGGTGTTTATTTAGTAAGATGTTTAGGCAATAGTGTTTCAGTCTCTGAAAAACTGTTCCTAAATAAATAAGTAATAGTTTAAAGTTTAGTTAAGTTAGGTTAGGTTAGGTTTAAGTTTAAGTTTATGAAGCAAACAGTCATTATTCAAATTTGTATTAACATTCAATAAGAGTGAAGACTGTTTGCATTCATAAATGAAACTTTCTCACTTGGGAAAGTTTTTTTTGTTTATGTAAAAAAATGAAATATGTATTATAACGAAGACACAATTGTATTTTTAAATGGATCCTACGTCAAAGCAAGTGAGGCAAACGTGGGCTTGTATAATCAAACCATGCATTATGGAAATGGTGTTTTTGAAGGCATTCGCTCTTACGACACGCCAGATGGTACGCGGATCTTTAAGGCAAAAGAACACTATGATCGCTTGCATTATTCAGCGAAAAAAATGCATATTAAATTAGCTTATTCTGCTGAAGAATTAGAACAAATCACGTATACTTTATTAGAGAAAAATAATTTAAAAGATGCCTACATTCGTCCTTTAGTGTATTTAGGAGAAAATATGTCATTGACCCCAACGGTTGATGTACACGTAGTCATCATGGCCTGGGAATGGGGAAAATATTTAGGCGATCAAGCCTTGAAGGTAATGTTGTCGTCTTATCAAAGACCCAATCCGAAAGCATGTCATGTACAAGCAAAGGTAGTAGGGCATTATACGAATTCCATATTAGCAACCACCGAGGCTAAATCCAAAGGATTTGATGAGGCTTTGTTAACGGATATGCATGGAAACATTGCAGAAGGTCCGGGTGCAAATTTCTTTTATGAAAAAGAGGGTAAATTATATACCGCGCCGCTAGGAAATATCCTTTCGGGAATTACACGTCAAACGGTTTTCGAGATTGCTAAAGAATTGGATATTGAAGTGGTGGAGCAATTTTTTACTCCTGAGGAAATTTATACTGCAGATGCTGCTTTTTTCTGTGGAACGGCAGCCGAGGTAGCTCCTATTGGTCAATTTAACGATTATGTATTCCCCATGAATTGGGAAGATACGAATAGTCAAATGATTCAACGCATGTACAAAAGACGCGTATCTACCAATGAATATCAAAATGTTTTTATCTAAGTCAAGATGGAATTGAACAAGTACAGTAAAACCATTACCCAAGATGAAACGCAACCTGCTGCACAAGCCATGTTGTATGGGATTGGTTTAACGGAAGAAGATTTAAGTAAGGCTCAAGTGGGCATTGTAAGTACAGGTTTCGAAGGTAATACGTGTAACATGCACTTGAATGATTTGGCTAAGAACATTAAAACTTCCGTGGTTCAAAATGACCTGGTTGGATTAATTTTCAATACCATTGGTGTTTCAGATGGAATATCAAATGGTACGGATGGGATGCGTTATTCTTTGGTATCGAGAGATGTGATTGCAGATTCGATGGAAACCGTGATGGGGGCACAATGGTACGATGCCATGTTAGCGGTAGTGGGTTGCGATAAAAACATGCCTGGTTCAGTCATTGCAATGGGGCGTTTAAACCGTCCTGCAATCATGATTTATGGTGGTACCATCCACGCTGGAAAATGGAAGGGAGAATCTTTGAATATTGTTTCAGCGTTCGAGGCTTTGGGTAAAAAGTTTTCCAATGACATCACCCCTGAAGATTTTAAAGGCATTGTAAAAAATGCTTGTCCAGGTGCTGGTGCGTGTGGAGGAATGTATACGGCAAATACGATGTCCTCAGCCATTGAGGCTTTGGGAATGAGTTTGCCTTACAGTTCATCCAATCCTGCGCTATCTCCTGAAAAACAAAAAGAGTGTGAAGAAGCCGGAAAGGCCATTCGTAAATTGTTGGAATTGGATATCAAGCCATCCGATATCATGACGCAAAAAGCCTTTGAAAATGCCATGACGATGATTATGGTGTTGGGAGGATCAACCAATGCAGTTTTACATTTAATTGCAATGGCACACTCTGTAGGTTTAAAATTAACCGTAGATGATTTTCAGCGATTTAGCGATAAAACGCCTGTACTGGCCGATTTAAAACCAAGTGGTAAGTATTTGATGGAGGATTTGCATCGCGTTGGAGGGGTTCCTGCAGTGATGAAATATTTACTTGCAAAAGGATTAATCCATGGCGATTGCTTAACCGTTACGGGGGCTACGGTGGCCGAGAATTTGGCTCAAGTTCCTGATTTATTGGCTGGACAAGATGTTTTCTATCCTTTAGAATCACCGATTAAACCTACAGGGCATTTGCAAATATTGTATGGAAATCTGGCGACGGAAGGTTCTGTAGCTAAAATCAGTGGTAAAGAAGGAGAATTCTTTGAAGGGACCGCTGTGGTATTTGAAGATGAATTTTCGGTGATCGATGGCGTTCGTGATGGTCGTATTAAAAAAGGTTCTGTTGTAGTGATTCGCTATTGTGGTCCAAAAGGAGGACCAGGAATGCCTGAAATGCTTAAACCAACTTCAGCAATAATGGGCGCTGGATTAGGAAATGAGGTAGCCTTAATTACCGATGGACGATTTTCAGGAGGAACACATGGTTTTGTCGTTGGACACATCACACCCGAAGCCTTTGAAGGCGGATTAATTGCTTTAGTGGAGGATGGAGATCGGATTTCAATTGATGCGAAAGAGAATAAATTAACACTTCATGTGGCGGATGAAATTCTCGAATCAAGAAAACAACAATGGAAACAACCGGAGTTAAAAGTAACAAAAGGAGTTTTGTATAAATATGCCCAATCAGTGGCTTCTGCTTCTGAAGGTTGTATCACAGATAAATAAAAGAAAATGAACACAATAAGAGGTGCTGAAGCTGTCATGAAAAGTTTGGTAGCTGAAAAGGTAGATACTATTTTTGGTTATCCTGGAGGTGCGATTATGCCTATTTACGATGCTTTGTATGATTTCAAAGACGAAGTTCGCCATATTTTGGTGCGTCATGAACAAGGTGCGATACACGCTGCTCAAGGTTTTGCCAGAACTTCAGGTAAGGTTGGCGTTTGTTTCGCGACTTCTGGACCTGGAGCAACGAATTTAATTACAGGTTTAGCGGATGCTATGATTGACTCCACGCCGGTGGTTTGCATTACCGGACAAGTGGCTTCTCATTTATTGGGAACAGATGCTTTTCAAGAAACAGATGTCATTGGTATTTCAATGCCCGTTACGAAATGGAATATTCAAGTAACACGTGCTGAAGATATTGCTGATGCTATTGCCAAAGCTTTTTACATTGCTGCATCTGGCAGACCAGGTCCTGTTTTGATTGATATTACGAAAGATGCGCAATTTGGGATGGTAGATTTTCAATACACACCGTGTCAATCCATTCGAAGCTATCGACCTCATCCTGTGATGAATGACACGCAAATTCAAGAAGCAGTTGCCTTGTTAAATTCAGCCCAGAAACCGTATTTGTTGGTCGGACAAGGTATCGTTTTAGCAGAAGCTCAAGCTGAATTAAAAGCCTTTGTTGAAAAATCAGGTATTCCTGTTGCTTCTACGCTGCTTGGTTTAGGTGCTTTACCGGTAGATCATCCACAGTATGTAGGTTATTTGGGCATGCATGGAAATTATGCACCCAATATTTTGACCAATGAGTGCGATGTGTTATTGGCTATTGGAATGCGTTTCGATGATCGAGTGACGGGAGATGTGAATCGTTATGCGAAACAAGCAAAAGTCATACACATTGATATTGATGCTGCTGAATTAAATAAGATCATTCCAGCTACTGTGGCTATTCATGCCGACGCAAAAGATGCATTGAGTGCTTTAACGCAACAGATTGAGGAAAATTCGCATGGAAAATGGTTGCAACAATTTAAAGAATTAAGACAAGTTGAAGAACAAGAAGTGATTCAAGAGGCGGTTCATCCAACCAGCGAAGCTTTAAAAATGGCGGAAGTGGTGCAATTGCTTTCTGATAAAACCAACGGAGATGCGATTGTGGTTACGGATGTTGGTCAACACCAAATGATTGCTTCGCGTTATTATGAATACAAAGGATACCGAAACAATATTACATCGGGAGGATTAGGCACGATGGGATTTGCTTTGCCTGCTGCTATTGGAGCTAAATTGGGGAATCCTTCTAAAACCGTGGTTGCGATCATCGGTGATGGAGGTTTTCAGATGACCATTCAAGAATTAGGCACTATTTTACAAGCCAAAGTGGATGTTAAAATTTTGATTTTGAATAATAATTTCTTGGGAATGGTAAGACAATGGCAACAGTTATTTTTTGATCGTCGCGATTCGTTTACAGAAATTGTAAATCCGGATTTCGTTCAAATTGCGAAAGGATATGCTATCGAGGCGACTAAAATTACTGAGCGTGAAGCCTTATCGGGTGCCTTAGATGCCTTTTTGAATTCAAAAGAAGCTTATTTGTTGGAAGTGGTTGTGGAGCAAGAAGACAATGTTTTCCCTATGATTGAAACAGGTGCTTCAGTAGCTGATATCCGATTAAATTAAAAAGATGATGGTACAAGTATACAACATATCCATTTTTACCGAAAATCATATCGGTATTTTGAACCGAATCACGATCATTTTCACCCGACGCCATATGAATATCGAAAGTATCACGGCCTCGGAATCGGAATTGAAAGGGATTTATCGCTATACGATTGTGGTAAAAACAACTGAAAGTCAAGTGAAAAAAGTGGTTGGTCAAATCGAACGTCAAGTTGATGTTTTGAAAGCTTTTTACCACGACGATAGCCAAGTGGTTTATCAAGAAATTGCACTGTATAAAATTCCAACAGATACCTTCATGAATGGTGGTTCAGAAACCATTGTTCGTGCACATTCGGCAAGGATTTTATCGATGGAAGTAGGATTTACAATCATTGAAAAAACAGGACAGCCGGAAGAATTGCAAAAATTATTCGATGAATTAGAACCCTTTGGCGTGCTTGAATTTGTGCGCTCGGGTAGGGTGGCGATTTCAAAACCGATGAAAACTTTAGAAAGCTATTTAGCTGAAATGTAAACGATAATCTAAAAAAATGAAAAATTATTTCAATCAGTTACCTTTAAGAAAGCAAGTTGGCCAATTGGCAGTTTGTGAATTTATGGATCAAGATCAGTTTCAAGATGGTGTCAATGTACTTCTTGGTAAAAAAATTGTCATCGTAGGTTGCGGGGCTCAGGGATTTAACCAAGGTTTGAACATGCGCGATTCAGGATTAGATATTGCATATGCACTTCGAGCAGAGGCTATTCAAGAGCAAAGAACTTCATTTCAGAACGCAACAAATGCAGGTTTTCAAGTGGGTACGTATGAGGAATTGATTCCTTCTGCAGATCTTGTGTTAAATCTAACGCCGGATAAACAACATACGCCAGTGGTTAATGCCATTATGCCTTTGATGAAAAAAGGAGCTACACTTTCCTATTCTCATGGATTTAACATCGTGGAAGAAGGCATGGAAATTCGAGAAGATATTACGGTAATCATGGTCGCTCCAAAATGTCCAGGAACGGAAGTTCGCGAAGAATACAAACGTGGATTTGGAGTGCCTACTTTGATTGCTGTTCATCCTGAAAACGATCCTGAAGGTAAAGGTTTAGCTTGGGCTAAAGCCTATGCAGTTGCTACGGGTGGACATCGCGCTGGAGTACTTCGTTCTTCTTTTGTAGCGGAGGTGAAGTCTGACTTAATGGGGGAACAAACGATTTTATGTGGTTTATTACAAACGGGATCCATTCTTGCATTTGATAAAATGGTGGAAAAAGGAATCGATCAAGGTTATGCTGCAAAACTGATTCAATACGGTTGGGAAACAATTACCGAAGCGTTAAAACACGGTGGAATTACGCACATGATGGATCGTTTGTCCAATTCTGCAAAATTAGAAGCTTATCGTCTTTCTGAAGAATTGAAAGAAGTGATGCGTCCTTTGTTTCAAAAGCACATGGATGACATCATGAGCGGAGCTTTTTCTGAACGCATGATGAAGGATTGGGCTAATGGTGATGCCGAATTACTTTCTTGGAGAAAGGAAACAGGGGAGACTGCATTTGAAAAAACAGCATGTGCTTCCGAAACCATAGCTGAACAAACCTATTTTGATCATGGAACCTTATTGGTTGCTTTCGTGAAATCTGGTGTTGAATTGGCATTTGAAACCATGACCGAAACCGGAATAGTGGAAGAATCTGCGTATTATGAATCGTTGCATGAAGCACCATTGATTGCAAATACCATCGCGCGTAAAAAATTGTTTGAGATGAATCGCATCATTTCGGATACGGCTGAATACGGTTGTTATCTATTTGATCATGCTTGTAAGCCATTATTAGCAGATTTCATGAAACAAGTCGAAACGAACATCATCGGAAATGATTTCCCTGCGACGGCTATTGATAATCAAGCGTTGATTACAGTGAATCAAGCCATCAGAAATCATCCTATTGAAAAAATTGGCGCGAAACTAAGAGAGAAAATGGTTAACATGCAAAAAATATAAAATGGTTTCACTGGCGCACGTTGAACAAGCAAAAAAACAAATTCAAGAGGTGGTGAAAGAAACACCATGTGAATGGAATGCAAATTGGTCGGAACGATTCAATGCGGATATCTTTTTTAAAAGAGAAGATTTACAAGCGGTTCGTTCGTATAAAATTAGGGGAGCTTTCAATAAAATCAGTTCCTTAAATGAAGATCAAAAATTGCAAGGTGTTGTGTGTGCGAGTGCGGGAAATCATGCACAAGGGGTCGCTTACTCCTGTCAGTTGTTAAAAATTAAAGGTACAATCTTCATGCCTGCGACAACCCCGATGCAAAAGGTAAAGCAGGTTCAATTATTTGGTAAATCATTTATAGATATTGTTTTGGAAGGGGATACCTTCGATGATGCCTATGCCAAAGCGCTGCATTTTAGTCGTGAAAATCAAAATGTCTTCATTCCTCCATTTGATGATGAAAAAGTCATTGCAGGACAAGGAACCATAGGCTTAGAATTATTGACTCAAGTAAGTAAACCCATTGACTATTTATTTGTACCCATCGGAGGAGGGGGATTGGTTGCGGGATTAATCACCGTTTTTAAGGCATTGAGTCCGAATACAAAAATAATAGGTGTAGAGCCAGCGGGAGCTCCATCCATGAAAACTTCTATCGAGCGAGGAGAAAACACGACCCTTGATCAAATCGATAAATTTGTAGATGGAGCTGCTGTTAAACGGGTAGGGGAGTTGAATTTTGAAATCTGTAAATCGGAATTGAAAGAAATTTGCCTCGTTCCTGAAGGGAAAGTTTGCACCACGATCTTGCAATTGTATAATGAAGAGGCAATGGTGGTAGAGCCTGCAGGTGCATTAACCTTAGCCGCATTGGATTTTTATCGCGAAGCAATTCAAGGAAAAACCGTTGTGTGCATCATTAGTGGAAGTAACAACGACATTACCCGTACCGAAGAAATCAAAGAACGATCTTTATTTTATGAAGGGTTGAAGCATTATTTTTTAGTTCAATTTCCGCAGCGACCAGGCGCCTTGAAAGATTTTGTCACCAAGGTTTTAGGTCCTACGGATGATATCACCTATTTTCAGTTTACCAAGAAAAATAGTCGCGAAAGTGGGCCTGTTGTCATAGGCTTAGAGCTAACTAAAGCGGAAGATTTGGAGCACATCAAAGAAAAAATGAATGCCTTACATTTCTCCTTCACCTATATCAATGATGATTCTTTATTGTATAGTCAATTGATTGGGTAGAGGAAGATTTTTCTTTTCATCCCTTTAAAATTGCAAATACAGACCAAAGCGTCTGTAGGGGGATAGAGGGGGAGGAATTTTTTTCAGCTATACAAATCATTAGTTAAATTTAATGTTTATTCTTTTCTTTTTTTGAAAAGACTAATGGTTTAATTGTAGCCTTAAATTCACCTTTCTCATTAAAAGTAATTGTCTTTTCAAATTTTCTTTTTGGAGGGTCTAATTGGATAGGATAGAAATTTAATCGACTAGTTTTTGCAAGGTTGAAAAGGTAAACCGCAAACAACTCACCTTTTCTAGACATTTTAATTTTAGTTTTTTTATGCAGTTCCAAAATTACCCCAAAATTATCTTGGGCATCTATTTTTTTTAGAAGTTTATCACCGCCATAAATGAACAATGAATCTTTAGTATGAAAACCTTTACCAAAAAATATCATTTTATTTTTTTCCAATTTTTCTAGTGTTTTTATTCCCATTGAATTCTCTATATCATTACTATCAACTTTAATTAAGTCAACACTGCCAATTACATTATCCCTATTAGTAACTCTTCTTAAGTAATAATTCCCTTTGTAAAAATGCATGTAATCCCATGTATTCAAGCCCCAATTTGTTGTAATTGGCCAAACTGCATAAGATTTTAAAACTACTTTATGACTATTAATCTTAAATTCAAGATATGTCCCAATTGAAAAAACTATAATTAACAACGAAAATATTATTATCGTTTTTTTATTTAATTTTTCATTCTGTCTCATCCTTTACTAAAAATGAATTTCTCCTGTTTTCCAAATTATTGAGCTAGTTTTTTCAGTTAAGAGGTTGTTTATCTTTTCTTCCTCCTTTTTAAGCTTTTGTTCTTCCTTCTCCAATTGCCTTCCTTTTTTACAACCAACTTTATTCACGTATTGATCATTATGCCAAATGGGATTATTGTCCATAGAGCAATATGCAGATTGATAAGGTTGAGTATTAGCTTTAGGATCAACACTAAACCATCTCCCCAACCTTGGATCATATTGCCTAAATTCAGTCGTATAGGAGTTGCCGTTTCCTTTCAGTTCTGGGTCGGCTTCCATACCGTTGAAGGAATATCGGTATACTTGACATCTCAAAAGCTTTGCTGCATAAGGTGTGTAGAAAGCACTCGTTTTTAAGACACGAACTTGATGGGGTTTAAAGAGATGTATTTTACGAGTGGTTTGCATGTCGGGTAAAGATAGAAAAAAATAAAATCTTGTTGGTTATGGGAGGACAAAAAAAAAGAGGGCATAAGCCCTCTTTTAAAATGATATAAGAACGATTAATAATAAATCGCACGGTTTACTTTCGTAACGTATTTTGCTAGACGAATCACTTGTTTGGTGTAACCAAATTCATTGTCGTACCATGCGTATAAAACCACGTTTTTACCGTCGGTAGATACAATAGATGCGTGTGAATCGAATACGGAACAACATGTGTTTCCAATGATGTCTGAAGAAACTAATTCCGGATCGAAAGAGTAGAAAATTTGATTAACCAAATCTCCGTCCAATGCCGCGTTTTTAATCATGGCATTGATTTCTTCAATCGTAGTGGTTTTGTTCAATTCCAATGATAAAATGGCTAAAGATCCATTTGGAGTAGGTACACGTACTGCGTTTGCCGTTAATTTATCTTTTAAATCTGGAATTACTTTGGTTACCGCACTTCCAGCACCAGTTGAAGTAATTACCATGTTCACAGCAGCAGAACGACCTCTTCTTGGTTTTTTATGCATGTTGTCCAATAAGTTTTGGTCATTGGTATACGCATGAACGGTTTCGATATGTCCTTTTACCACACCCAATTGATCGTTCACCACTTTTAAAATAGGTGAAATCGCATTGGTTGTACAAGAAGCTGCAGAATAAATGTTTTCGTTCTCTAAATCCAATGTTTTATGATTGATACCATAAACCACATTTGGAATTTCTTTCCCTGGAGCAGTTAACAGAACTTTCGATACTCCTTTCGCGTTTAAGTGACGGCTCAATGCTTCACGATTGGTGAATACACCGGTGTTGTCAATTACTAACGCATTTTTGATGCCGTAAGCCGTGTAATCAATATCTTCTGGGTTGTTTGCATCGATCATTTGAACAATTTGTCCGTTAATGATGATGGTTTTGTTCGCTAAATCTTCAATTACTGATCCTTTGAACGCACCATGGACTGAATCGTTTCTCAATAAAGAGGCACGTTTGATGATGTCTGCATCGGTATTTCCACGAGTTACAATCGCACGTAAACGCAATTGTTGACCTTTACCTGCTTGTTTAATCAATTCACGAGCAGCTAAACGTCCAATACGTCCAAATCCGTACAATACGACATCTCTTGGTTCTACTTTGTCTGAATTTTCTGTAAAAAAGCTTGCCAATTTATCTTTTAGGAAATCTGCTTTGGAAGCGTAATTTGCTTTTTCAGTTAACCATTCATTCGATAATTTACCTAAATCGATTTTAGCAGGTTTAATGTCGAGTTTCAATAACTCTTCAGCTAGCTCAGAACTTGTGAATACATCGATGGGTTTGTTGACTACCTTGCGAGAATATTCGTGCAAGTTTAAAATTTCTGAAATTGTAACATCAACAAGGTGATTACGGAAAAGAACTAATTCTACTCCTTTGTCATACAATAATTCACCAACTTTACTAGAAAGTTTAACAGCAGCTCTTTCTCTTTCGATGTGAGAATTCAGCTCCTTTTCATAACCTACGGCAGTTTCCATTTGCTTTTTTAAAATTAAAATATAAAAATTAAAAGGCCACCAAACGGCAGCCTTTATGATTATCCTAAATATGCTTTCAATAATTTGTTACGCGAGGTATGTCGTAACCTGCGAATTGCTTTTTCTTTGATTTGGCGCACACGCTCTCTTGTTAAATTGAATTTTGCACCAATTTCTTCAAGGGTAAGTCCGTGATTCATTCCAATTCCAAAGAATAAACGGATGATTTCTCTTTCCTTGTCGGTTAACGTAGAAAGTGATCGTTCAATTTCTTTTTGTAAAGATTCTGCCATTAACACGTGATCTGCTTTCGGAGAATCAGAGTTTGCCATCACATCCATTAACGTTCCTCCGTCTTCAGAAGCCGATAAAGGTGCATCCATCGATACGTGACGACCTGAAACATTCATCGATTCCTTAATTTTATCCTCAGGAACTTCTAAAGCCTCTGCTAATTCTTCTGCACTTGGCGGTCTTTCGTATTCTTGCTCTAAACGAGAAAATGCTTTGTTGATTTTGTTCAATGAACCTACTTGATTTAACGGCAAACGTACAATTCTTGCTTGTTCCGCTAAAGCTTGTAAAATAGACTGACGAATCCACCAAACGGCGTATGAAATGAATTTAAATCCACGTGTTTCATCGAATTTTTGAGCTGCTTTAATCAAACCTAAGTTCCCTTCATTGATTAAATCCGGTAGGGTTAATCCTTGGTTTTGATACTGTTTCGCTACGGAAACCACAAATCGTAAATTCGCTCGGGTTAATTTTTCAAGAGCTCTTTGATCTCCTTGCTTAATCAGTCGGGCTAATTCCACCTCCTCTTCCGCTGTAATTAATTCTTCTTTACCGATGTCTTGTAGATATTTATCTAAAGATTGGCTTTCGCGATTTGTAATCGACTTAGTAATTTTTAGCTGTCTCATGCTCTTTTATCCCTTCTAAATTAATGTAATGTGGAAAAAACGTTTGCAAAGATACGACCAAAAGTAGTGGATTTCCAAATTTATTTTTTATTATTTTTTGGATTAACCCACTACCAAATATCATGCCCAAAAGTCTTACAAACCAAATCCTACAAAGTCCCTCTTGCCGCTTTCTGTTAACACTTCTAATAGGATTCCTTTATTTACCCCGTTTAGTTTAGAAGTTAATTGTTCTACGGTTTCAATTTGTTCATTATTGACCTTCGTAATGATCATTCCTTCGGTCAATCCTAACGATTTCAATTTGCCAGCATTTAGGGTTTTGATTTTAACGCCGTAGCTGATGTTTAACTCTTTTTTCTCTTTGTTGGTAAGTTCCGCAAAAGTCGCTCCTAATGCTACGTTTTTTTTCACCTCTTCCTTAGATACTAACGTCGTTTGATTGTCTTTGTTACGCAAGACCAATTCTTTTATTTTTTCATCGTCGTTTTTGTCTCTGATGGTTACAGCTACTTTATCACCAGGTCTTCTTTTTCCAATTTCCTCTTGAAGGGATGCCACATTGTTTACTTCCTTGTTGCCAATTTTTAAAATGACATCGCCATCTTTCACGCCCGCTTGATCCGCACTTCCATCTTCAATGACTTTGGAAACCAAAACGCCTTTCAGATTCGGAAGTTTATATTTTTCTTTGATTTCTTGGGTGATGTCGGCAATCTGCACGCCTAAATATCCACGTTGTACAATTCCATAATCGATGATATCGCGCATGACTTTTTGTACTAAATTAACGGGTACTGCAAAGGAATAGCCAGCGTATGAACCCGTTTGGGAGGCGATAGCGGTATTAATTCCTACCAATTCTCCTCGGGTATTCACCAATGCTCCACCACTATTTCCGGGATTAACAGCTGCATCCGTTTGAATGAAGGATTCAATAGGAACGGCATTGTTGGTTCGATCACTCAATAGATTGATATTTCTTGCCTTTGCGGAAACAATTCCTGCCGTTACCGTAGAGGTTAAGTTGAAGGGATTACCCACCGCAATCACCCATTCTCCTAAGCGCAATTCGTCACTATTTCCAAGAGGTATGGCTTTTAAGTCTTTGGCATCAATTTTTAATACGGCAATATCCGTGGATGGATCCGTACCGACAATTTTTGCTGTATATTTCGAATTGTCGTTTAAGATGACTTCAATCTCACTGGCATTTTCGATGACGTGGTTGTTGGTCACGATATATCCTTCGGACGAAACGATGACTCCTGACCCAGATCCGGAACCATATTGCTTAAATTCTCGACCTCCAGCTCCTGGTCCATAAAAAAATTCAGAAAATAAATCCCGTTGAAACGATGTTTGCACTACCTTGGTTGTAACGTGAACTACCGAGTTGACCGTGTTTTCTGAGGCCTCAATAAAGTTTAATTGAGCCGGTACCGTGTTTTCATACGATGCAAATCTTGCATGATGTTGTGAATTTCCATCGATGACGCGATCTGATAAATTTGTCGTACTTGCTTGCGTCATGACGTATACGCTTAAGGGAATCATTCCTCCAATTATTCCTAAGCCTAATAGTTTGAATTTGTTTCTCATAGCCTATAATTTTTAACTATGCAATGATAACTTTTTTTCTTTTTTTTTGTTGTCCAAAGTTCGTTAAAGAATGTTAAGCGCGACTTAATACGACCAATTTGCGTTCAATCCCATCAAGATATAGAGTTCATTTTTTCGGATTTCGCTTTTGGAAAAAACGGGCAGTCCGTCTGTGTTTAATCTCGGATAATTGGGCGTTTTTCGAACCATTTTTTTAGGGAGTCCAATTAAATCATGCGTCAATCGATTTTGGATGATATGCCTGATTTGTTCGCCATCTATTCCCATGTGTAAGTGTCCCGTCTGCAGGTAAGGTAATTCGAAATGAATGCCTGTGTAAAGGATACCATGACTGGTTTTTCCGTAAGGTAATTTTGATAAATCAGCGTAACCATAGGGTGTGTTTTTGCGATCTTCCTTCTCCCAATGCAAACCTTTCGTTTCTCCTGTCCAAAGTTTTAATCCGATTTGATATTTGATTCCTTCTTCTAAATGGTAAATTTCTAATGCGCCGGTTCGAAAACGATCTTTTCCTTGTCCTGCAAATAAATCATTCTCGAAAAGAATGGATAAATTTTTGGTGTGAATGGCCCATGCTCCCGATCGCTGACTGGTTTTTTTGGAATCCAAATACCAAATGTAACTGTAGCCAATTCCGTTATGATACGGGCTTTGATGATACAATTCTCCAAGTTGGAAATCTTGAAAGGTTCTCCTTTTTCCGCCCAATAGGAGTAGTCCAATGGCATTTCGATTTTCCCAATAAAATTGTCGTTTCCCCAAATTACGCAGTTGATAGGTCCAAGTACTGCTGATATTGCCTTGGTAAAAATACTGTTGGTAATAGGCGTGTAGGGAAAATCCAATCGATGATGTATGTGTGCCAAAAGTATAGATCAAACCCACTTTGCCGCCAAAATGAGCAGGTGATTTTTGCTGAGCGGAAATAAATGAACCAAAAGTCAGCAACAAGATATACAAGCTTTGTTTCACTCGATGAATTTAGCAAAAAATGTTCCAACAATACATAGCGCCAAATATATGGCGCAAAAACCATCCATCCAAAAGGATTGATAAGTTCAATTCCGAAACCTATCTTTGTGTTATGTTAAAGAAAAGATGGCTGTATTGGATTGCGCAATGTATTGGTTGGATTGCCTATGCACTTGTTATGTTATTAGCTACCTACGGTGAGGAACCTGAAAAGTTGGATTTCAAATTGGTGCTCAGTCTTACTTCTTTAATGTTAACGGGGATTTTGATTACCCACTGCATGCGTCTTGTGTATGTCTATTTTGATTGGTTTCAAAAAAGTTTTCCAGTTCTAATTATACGAGTGGTGGTTTTCTCCTTGTTTGCATCTATTTTAATGGCCAATGTGCACGAATACATTTCAGAGTATTTAATTTATCATTCAGGAAAATCATTTGAATGGTTTGAATTATCCTTGAACGTCATTGCCGTGAATATTCTCATTGTATTTTGGAATACGTTATATTTTACCTATCACTTTTTTCATAAATCTAGAAAACAAGAATTGAATAACATTTCCTTGGAAGTGAAAAAGAATGAAATTGAATTAAAAACGTTGAAGTCTCAACTGAACCCTCATTTTTTGTTCAACGCTTTGAATAGTATTCGAGCCTTGGTAGAATTGGATCCTGAAAAATCAAAAATGGCCATTACAACCTTATCGAATCTCTTGCGTAAATCGTTAGTTACGGGTAAGGAAAATACAATTTCACTACAAGAAGAATTGGATATTATTTCAAATTATTTGATCTTGGAAAAGATACGTTTTGAAGAACGTTTGGAGGTGGAATACCGCATTCAAGAATCAACGTTGGCGTTGACACTTCCTCCTTTTTCAGTTCAATTGATGGTGGAAAATGCCATTAAACATGGAATTTCCAAATTGGTAGCTGGTGGAAAGGTGTGGATTGAAAGTAATTTTTCGGAAAATGAAAAAAGTTGGACCGTTCGCGTAGTGAATACAGGAGAATTTAAACCCAATTCGATGGATGGAGTAGGGATAGTGAACACACAACGCAGGTTAAGCTTGCAGTATCACCAAAAGGCAAAGTTTCAGATTTTTCAGCAGGGCGAAGAGGTGATTGCAGAAATTATTTTTGAATTGTAATAAATTAGTATGGGGACATTTAGAACCGTTATTGTAGATGATGAACGTTTAGCGCGTGAAGAGTTGAAGCGTTTATTGAAAGATTTTTTAGAAATTGAAATTATTGGTGAAGCCAAAAATGGTGAGGAAGGTTTGCAAATGATTGAAGCCTTGCAACCTGATTTGGTCTTTCTAGATGTCAACATGCCGGGCTTAAATGGGTTCGAGATGATTCAAAAATTGGAGGTCATTCCCAATGTTGTTTTTGTCTCAGCTTATGATGAGTATGCGGTAAAAGCCTTTGAAGTAAAAGCCTTGGATTATGTCTTAAAACCGGTTGATCCACAGCGATTACAGCAGGCTATCGGAAAAATTAAAGCGCGCGATGAAGAGGTGAATTTCATGTCCGATCTAGCGATGCCGTCCCAAGAGAAATTGCTCGATATTGAAGATCACGTGTTTATTAAAGATGGTGAAAAATGTTTTTTCATTCCGCTTTCGAAAGTGCGCATGTTTGAATCGGATGGCAACTATGTAAAAGTTTTCTTTGATCAGTCAAAACCATTGATCTTGAGGTCGTTAAATAGTTTGGAGGAACGCTTAAGTCCGAAAAGCTTTTTCAGAGCGAATCGAAAATACATCATCAATTTACACTGGATAACTGCCGTTGAAAATTGGTTTAATGGCGGATTACAAGTTACGATTCGCGATCAAGAAAAAATTGAAATTTCAAGAAGGCAAGCCATCCGATTTAAAGAGTTATTTACCCTTTAGTTGATGGGTTAGTTTTTAGTGATTTTCTTTACAATACTAGTACCTTGAGCGACTACTTTTAGCAAGTAATTCCCCGTATTTAATTCGCTCACGTCAATCGCATTTCCTTTTGCTGTTTTCACTAAAGATCCAAGGAAGTCGTACACTTGAATTTCATCAATCGCTTGCGTGTAGTTGACATATATCCAATCGCTTGTTGGATTTGGGTAAACATGTAAATTAAGTTGAGCTAATTCTTCAACACTTACCGGGTCTTCTTTGGTCACTACGATATCGTTCAGGTAAAGGATGAAATCGTTATAACTATCATTGATGAATGCAAAGTAAACGGTTTCGTTATTGTGTCCTTTTGCGCTTAAGTCAATTTTATGGGTGGTCCATTCTGCTAATTCTTCGGAGATGATAACAACTGTATCTAAAAAACTAGCGGTTTGGTTATCCGTTTTCGATAGCAAAACCTTGAAACCATCTGCAAAAGATGCGTCGTGCGCTTTTCCTTTCCATTCAATGAAATTTCCGTAGGCTCCTAGGGTAACAGGAGGAGTAACCATCCAACGATTGGCTTGTCCAACTGGATTGAAAAAAGAAGTAGAACTGGCTACCGAATCCGATGGGTTTTCAGGGTCAGCCTTGATGATCCAAGGGGTAACGTATTCAGAAACAGAAGCATCGGGTTGCAAGCCATCTAAGTTGTAAAATGAAAAATTAACGGGAAAGCCATTTTGAAAATCCTCACTATATACGACCGTTTGCGCATGCATACCAATACTTAAAACTGCCCAACAACTAAGGATTATTATTTTGTTCATCTTCTTTTCTTTTTGCAACAAAAGTACAAATTCTTTTAATTAATCAAGGTAATTAGAATTTCTTTGTATTCTTGATAAAAGATGTCAAACTCCCTGAGGCGATCGGCAAAGAAGGTTTTAATGCGTTCGTGGGTTTCAGGTTGGTACAAGTTTACACCCTGCATTTCCCAATAAATTCGAGCTATGGAGCGACCATCTTGCGTTTCAAAATGTTCAATCCAATTGGTCTCCCATTTCATTTCGGATTCTAATACTACCTTTAATTCCTGGCATTGCTCATATACAATAGCTTTTACCCCTTGATCTTTAGGTTGAATATCAAAACACATTCGCGCTGAATTTTTGTCAATTTCTAAGCGCAAGTATAGAAATTTAGTATCGGTTGGGTAGTTGATCCAATTCATTCTTCGCCCATTACTTGAGCGAAATTTGCGCATGTATTTCTGAAATCCATCCCAAAACTGGATGTTAATGTTTCTTTTTTCTTCTTTGGTTAACATAATTTAAGATAAAATTAAAACAATTTTGAGATTGATTTGTTATCTTTGAAAACAATCATGAAAAAGAAAATTTTTAAGACCGTTTTTTTTGCTGTACTGCTTCTATTTGTGATTCAAGTAGTTTATCCTACTTTTTCTTCATTGTCTAAAGCAAAAGTGGAAAACTCTAAAGAATTGGAAGGTAAAAATCAATCTGAAAAAAATTTAGAACTCGAAAAAGAAGAATCAAAAATCAGTAATTGGGATTTCGATTTCAATTTATTTTCGATTTTTAGATCGCTGTTTAGAAGAAACATCTACAGCTATATTGATATTCAATCCAACAGTATTTTGGCAGTCATCGACTGTCCCCCAGAAATTTAACTTGTTTTTTGGTTGATTTTTCATCCTAATTATTTAAATTCAAGTTAACTTATCAATATGAAAAAAAATACTTCCGTTCAAGTTGTACAACGGTTCTTTACGCTTTTAAACTTAGATCGTAAAGAGGTTCAAAAATTATATTTTTATGCCGTTTTTTACGGTCTATTAACACTGATTTTGCCCATTGGTGTGCAGTCTGTGATCCAATTAATTCAATCGGGTAGACCAAGCACTTCCTATTATTTGGTGGTGGTTTTAGTGCTCGTAAGTATCATTGTTGCTGGATACATTCAACTATTGCAATTGCGTTTGGTTG